>JBDLIX010000170.1:0-11157 GCA_039714655.1 Bacteroidota bacterium | reverse complement strand
CTCAAAAAGGATGGTTGGAATTTTAATTGGCGACAACTATCAAGAGAAGAAAATGGACGAGCCTATATTTTGAGAACATTAAATTCTCCAGACCAAATAGAGGGAGCTTTGTGTTTGAAATTTGAGTACGGTATACTGATAATGGAGGCTTTGGAATTAGCTCCTCATAATATTGGACAGAGAAATGAACGCTATGATTATGTGGCAGGTTGTTTGATTGCGTTTGGTTGCAGAGAGAGTTTTAAGATAGAAGGTGATTACAAAGGTTTTTTAACATTTGTATCCAAAACTAATTTAATAGAATGGTATGTAGAGAAATATGGAGCAGAAGTAGCTCTGGGACAACGGATGTTTATCAACTGGGACAACGGAGAAAGATTGATTGAAAAATATTTACATAGAACAAAAATTGATTAGTCATGGAAAAGCAAAAGCAAGAACCACAAGAAAGTATGCTGACAGATCCGATGGATATTGGTACACAAGGATTTGATGAGTTTCAGGCTATTTTATTACAAAAATCAAGAAAACGCACTGATAATCAGAAAAGGAGAATTGATTTATTGACTCTCAAATATCAAATGGAGGATTATTTACACTCAGATAAAAGTGAAGTTAAATCAGCAGGAGAATTTCTAAAGACAATCTTAAAATCGTTACATATTCAGCAAAAGCAATTTGCAGAGTATATTGGTTTAAAACCATCAAATCTGAGTAAGTTGATTAATGGGGAACGAACAATAAATTATGATTTGGCATTGATTTTCGGTCGATTGTTCAATCATAATCCGATGTTGTGGATTGAGATACAAGCAAAAAATGAGCTAAATAGATTAGTAAATGCTGAGAGAAATAAATATTCAGCCTATTCATTAAATGATTTGATAGGAGAGCATAAAAGCCACGGTGACCATGTTATAGAATAGCTTATGGCCGTCCTATTTTTTAATAATTTTGAGCAACATAAAAACCAAGTTGCATGTCAAAATTAGTATTGCTGGGAGATGAGGCTATTGGCCAGGGAGCACTGGATGCAGGTCTTTCAGGTGTTTATGCATATCCGGGCACCCCATCCACCGAGATCACCGAGTTTATTCAGCACTCCCGGGAAGCAAAGGAGAGGGGAGTGCATGCCGATTGGTCGGCCAATGAGAAAACTGCTATGGAGGCCGGTCTGGGCATGTCCTATGCAGGCAAGCGGGCCATGGTCTGCATGAAACACGTGGGATTGAATGTGGCTGCGGATGCCTTTGTTAATGCGGGCATGACAGGTGTGAATGGAGGCTTAGTGGTGGTGGTAGCTGATGATCCTTCCATGCATTCCTCTCAAAATGAGCAGGATTCCCGTTTTTATGGGAAATTTGCCATGATCCCGGTACTGGAACCCTCCAGTCAGCAGGAAGCCTATGAGCTGACCAGGTATGGATTTGAACTCTCCGAAAAGTTCAGCTTGCCGGTCATGCTAAGAATAACCACAAGGCTTGCACATTCCCGCTCAGCAGTAGAACGGAGCGAGATTAAAGCAGAGAATTTATTAAAGCTCCCTTCAGATCTTAAACAGTTCATCCTTCTGCCCAACCTGGCGAGGAAAAGATATAAATCATTGCTTGGCACTCAGGATCAACTGGTGATGGAAGGTGAGAATTCCGGCCTAAATGTTCTTGAGCGCGGAAAGGATCCGGGCAGGGGAGTGATTGCATGCGGACTGGCCTACAATTACTACAGGGAAGTGGCTGCACAGTTGGAGCTGGAGCATCCCGTTTTAAAGATATCCCAGTATCCTGTTTCTCCATTACTACTCAGAGATTTCGTGCAACAAGTAGATGAAGTTCTGATTTTAGAGGAAGGTGCTCCCATCCTGGAGGAGTCACTCAACGGCGTCCTGGAACATGTCTATATCCTCAAAGGCAGGCTCGATGGTACCCTGCCCCGGGACGGAGAATTGAATCCCAAACTTATTAAAGAGGCGCTTGGTTTTGGTTCTGAACTTGTGAGGGAGATTCCGGAGATCGTAAAGAACAGGCCGCCGGCCCTTTGCAAAGGATGCAGCCATATTGATATGTACAATGCCCTGAATGAGGCTCTTGGGAGCTATGCTCCCGGCAGGGTTTTCTCGGATATTGGGTGTTATACCCTGGGTGCACTGGCGCCCTACAATGCCATTAATTCCTGCGTGGATATGGGGGCGTCCATCCCCATGGCCAAAGGGGCGGCCGATGCCGGATTGCATCCTTCTGTGGCCGTGATCGGCGATTCCACCTTTACACATTCGGGCATAACCGGGCTGCTTGACGCCGTGGTAGAACAAACCCCTGTTACTGTGATCATTTCAGATAACTCCACCACCGGAATGACAGGAGGGCAAAAGTCGCATGCCACCAATAGGCTGGTGGAGATTTGCCGGGGCATCGGGGTTGATGAAGCGCATATCAGGATGATGAATCCCCTGAGGAAGCATCATGAGGAAAATAAGCAGATGATGCTGGAGGAACTTGAGTACAAAGGGGTGTCGGTGATTATTGCGCAAAGGGAATGTATACAAACCGCAAGGAAAAAGTGATTGGTGACTGGTGATTGGTGGCTTGTGATTGGTTAAAAAAATAGAAATGATGAAAAGGGATATAATTCTTGCCGGGGTCGGGGGACAGGGCATTCTCTCCATAGCAGCAGTGATCGGGATGGCTGCGGTTGAATCCGGTATGTACCTGAAACAGGCCGAGGTGCATGGAATGAGTCAGCGCGGAGGCGCTGTGCAGTCTCACCTGCGCATTTCGGACCGGCCCATTGCTTCGGACCTGATACCGGAAGGGGAATGTGATATGATCCTGTCTGTGGAGCCCATGGAGGCCCTCAGGTACCTGCCTTTCCTGGCTGAAGAGGGTTGGGTGGTAAGCAGTACAAAGACTTTTCAGAACATTGACAACTATCCCGGCGAGGAGGCACTGTTCAGTGAAATTAAAAAGATCGAAAACCACATCCTTATTGATGCGTCCGAAATTGCCCGAAAACTTGGATCCCGGAAAGTTTCCAACATAGTAATGCTGGGGGCTGCATCCAGGTACCTGGGCTTATCCATGGAAGGGCTGGAGGGTGCACTCAGATCCCTTTTCGGGCGAAAAGGAGACGAAATCGTTCAAATGAATATAGAGGCATTGCGGGCAGGACAAACGGCTTGAGTCCGTATAAACAATTGCCTCAGCTAAATGTTATAATGAAAACTACCCCCCCCATGTTTACTCAGAAAGATTTACAGGAGATTCAGAAAAAGGGAATTTCCATTGATAGTATCAACCGGCAGATTAAGTACTTCAGGACTGGTTTTCCAAGTGCTGATATCACTTTAGCCGCCACACCGGGCCAGGGCTTAATCTGTCTCGACAGCGGAGAAGAGAGGCATTACAGGGATCTGTTTGCCAAGAATGGACCTGACTTTCAGATCACCCGTTTTATACCTGCTTCAGGCGCTGCAAGCCGGATGTTTAAAACCCTGTTCAGTGCACTGGAAGCACTTGAAGGTAAAACAGATGAAGAGCAGCGGGACTTTGTTGCAGGCCATCCTGAAATCAGTGAATTCCTTTCAGTATTGCCCGAATATCCTTTTTATGAGGATCTGAAAATTACCGGGGGAGAAAGCCCCGCGGATCTTCTCAGGCAGATCCTGGGTGAATCCGGGCTCGATTATGGCAGCAGGCCCAAAGGTTTACTGAAATTCCACAAATACAGACCTGATGAGCGAAGAAGCTCCTTTGAGGAACATATATTGGAGGCTGCCCGCTACTGTACGGACAGCAAAGGGAAGCTCAGGCTTCACCTGACCGTATCCCCGGCCCATCTGGAAGGATTTCAGACCGAGGCGGGCCGGGTTATTGCTCAACTTGAAAAGGATACAGATCTGAATATTGATCTTTCCTTTTCCTTCCAAAAACCTGAAACAGATACACTTGCCGTAGATCTCCAGAATGAACCCTTCCGGAAAGCTGACGGATCCCTGCTTTTCAGGCCCGGTGGTCACGGCGCATTGATTCAGAATCTGGATGCCTTGGATACAGATATTTTATTTGTCAGTAATATTGATAATGTATCACCGGACCGGTTGAAGGATGCAAGGGTATTGTATAAGGAAATACTCGGAGGTGTTATCCTGGAAGTCAGATCCAGGTTGTTTTATTACCTGAAGCAATTAAGCGGAGACGAACAAGTGGAGAAAACGAAACTTGACTCCATGGTCAGCTACCTCCACGAACGGCTTGGCCTGGCTATTCCGGATGGATTGCACGATTGGGATGCCTCAGATCTGAAACTATGGCTGATTCAGACCATGAACCGGCCCGTCCGTGTTTGCGGTATGGTAAAGAATGAGGGCGAACCCGGAGGGGGGCCCTTTTATGTGAAATCAGAATCCGGTGAAATCAGCCTGCAGATTGTGGAATCCTCACAGATCGATATGGATGATCCGGAAAAGACAGCCCTGTTACAGCAATCTACCCATTTCAATCCGGTGGACCTGGTTTGCAGTGTTCGTGATTTCGAGGGGAATAAATTCAAACTGGAGGATTATGTGGATCACAATACGGGCTTCATCTCAGAAAAATCCATGGGAGGGAAGACCCTGAAAGCCCTTGAACTTCCAGGGCTCTGGAATGGAGCCATGGCCAAATGGCTTACTCTGTTCGTGGAAGTTCCGGTGGAAACCTTCACTCCCGTTAAAACAGTTTTCGACCTGATGAGGGAGGAACACAGGGCCTGAGGGATCAATCATTTATGTAACCCGATTCATAAAGCAGGGTCCAGCCTTCAATCCAGTTGTTCGAACCAAATGCCCCTTTATAGGTGACCTCCTCAAACCATCCATTTGAGTAGGGAGCCAGGTTCTCAAATTCGGTGCCGGGCGGGAGCAGGGTGTATCCATCTTCTGCGGATATGCCGGGGTCTTCGTAGCTGGTTTGCCAGGAGGAAAGCGAATCGGTCAATGTCAGGTTTTGCTCGCTCAGATCCTCTCCCATGTCAGAATAACAGAAAAACAAAGGGACCTGATTTTCTGCCGGATAGAAGATGTTATTATTCAGAGACAGTCGGCCTGATTCAAAAAGTGAATAGGAATCACCTAATTTATCAGTATATCTGATGGCAATCCCTGTTCCCGGATGCAGAAAGATTGAATTTCTAAAAAAACCTCCGCCATAACTGAGGTAATGAATGATTGATTCCTCTCCGTTTTCATGGCTCCCGATAAGGGTTGTATTATATAGCAAGGGCTGGCTTTCAGGCAAGGCTGCTACAGGACTTAATCCCCCATTAATTTCTGAGCATTTGTCCGAATCCAGGCTGTTAATACCCAGCCAGAACTGGCCTTTTCCATGGTAACCCTGATCAAGATCGAAGGCATCATCACCACAAAAGGAAACAGCCAGGTTAGAACAGTTAACTGCTCCGCCAAAGATTTCTACTCCATCATCTGCATTGGAAATAACCTCCACATGGTTGATGGTGGTCTGTCTTCCCACACCTCCCAGTGTTAATCCATTGATCTCATTTCCCTCTCCAATGTTGGTTCCTCCATGCCTGATGGACACATATTGAAGGATCCCTGAATTGTCATCATCATCAAATCCTCCATATACTCCCCTGGGCTCACTGATGGGTATGCCTTCAATCATGTCCTCTCCTGCTTCAGTATTTATTGTAGCATTGCCCAATATGATCAAACCACCCCAGAGCCCCCTGGCCTCCAAAGGTACGCTTCCCTTCAGATCATCTCCTTCCACTGTAAAAATTATTGGTTCTGTTTTATCCCCTTCTGCGATGATTTTTCCTCCCCTGGCTACAATAAGAGCGCTGGCCAGGCTTCCCTGGCCGGTACGGGCCCTTATCACGGTTCCGGCTTCAATGGTAAGGGTCTGTCCGTCATTAACGAATACAAAACCACTGATAAGGTAGTCCTTATCACTGGTCCAGGTAACAGTTCCGGTACCTCCGCCCTGATCAGTGATTGTTTCTATTTCTTCAATCAGAAACTCACTTTTTCTGCAGGCAGTGAATGTGCTGAATACGGCTAACAGAACCAGCAGATTTCGTGTATTAATATGCATATGGCGAAGCATTAAAAGACAATTTCGATGTTCAGGTATAGGAAGGGCTCTTTACTGCCATTTTTCGCATACTCTACCCAGTCCTGGTAATTCAGTGACAGATGAATATATTGAATGGGGGTATACTGAACACCGGCTAAAAGGGCACTGCCATCCTTTGCCAGGTTCCAGGGAATCTCTTCTTCCGGGAGTATATTTGATAGCAGCTTATCATACCTGGCAAATACTTCCCATTTCTCTGAAAAAACATAGGTTGAATAGAAGGAATAACCAAAGCGGCTGTGATTCTCTATGAATTTATAATTCAATTGATGGTTATACTCCCCACCGATTCTGAATTGCTTATACCTGTAGCCAAGGAAACCGGAAAAAATCATTTGAGGTATTTCGCTGGTGTGAACCGTATAGTAGGTTCTTAGCGTAAGACCGGGTGCGGGCTTCAGTGTCAGTCCCGCTCCGATCCGGTATCTGTTATCAAACTGAAGGCTTTTATACCCTTCTCCATTGCTTAGAACCAGGTCTGCAGTAAACAATTTGTTGGGGGAGTACTGGATCCCGGCTCCCAGGTCGGCACTGGAACCAAAGCGATATTCATCCATAAAAGATTTATACAGGTAGCGATAGCCCCAGAATTTTTCCTGTACTTTAAATTGAAGCATATCCATCAGGCCAAACCAGGATTTCACATTCCCATTGGTGTAACTGATATATGCGTTTTTAAAATAGGTATATCGTCTGATCAGGCTAAACTCCGATTGATCGTCAATGCTACCAATATCAAGCTTCACCTCACCCGAAAAATGGGTATCAAGTTCACGCTTATAACCAAAATATGCTCTTCTTACTTCAAATGCGGTAGAAGGATTATCATTATCCAGGCTGTAATTAAAATGAGTGTAGATCTTGGCAGATACAGTACCCGGAGGTGGCTCACCGCTTGAATCCTGGGCATGGACCAAAGCCATTGTAAAAACACTAATAATAAGAATTAAGGCTAGTCTCATCATGATTTGTTATTAGGCCTCGCAATGTTAAGAATTTGAATTAACTTAACATAAAGTTATTATTAAGAGGCAGATAGAATTCATTTTGGCGAAACATTAATTTAACACTAATTTAATATTGAAATTGAACCAATATTAAGAGACCTGATGAACTGGAGTGATTATAAGGTTTTAATTGTGGATGATGAAAAAGACATCCTGGAATTCCTGAGTTACAATTTACGAGTGGAGGGATTTAAAATTACTACGGCTTCCAATGGAAGGGAGGCTGTTTCAACTGCAGCAGCAATCAAACCCCATCTGGTGTTGATGGATGTGATGATGCCGGAGTTGGATGGCATTGCAGCCTGCGAAGAAATACGTGCCAACAAGGATCTGGAACATACCCTGGTGGCATTTCTGACCGCAAGGGGAGAGGATTACTCACAGATTGCTGCTTTTGAAGCAGGCGGGGATGATTACATCACGAAACCAATAAAGCCTAAGGTTCTGGTTAGCAGGATAAAAGCTTTATTGAAGCGTAGAAGTATAATAATAGAGGACTCAGCAAACGGATCTGTAAAAAAGATTATCTCAGGAGATCTGTTGATTGATAAGGAAAGATACCTTGTCATTAAAAAAGGCAAAGACATTTCGCTTCCAAGGAAAGAATTTGAGCTCCTGTCTCTTCTGATTTCTAAACCGGAGAAGGTATTTACCCGTGAAGAAATCTTTGACAGGGTCTGGGGGGAGAACATCATTGTGGGCGATCGCACCATAGATGTTCACATTCGCAAACTGCGTAAGAAGATTGGGGAAAAATACATCAGGACAGTCAAAGGAATAGGCTACAAATATGTGACTGTCTGATCGTTTTTCCGGGTCTTAATCCAGTACCTCCTCCTCGATAGCCACCATTCCATTCATGCGTATCGAATCCTGAAGCAGCGAATCAGCCTTTACCAGATGTACCACATTTAAGAACATGTTCTTGGATTCGGATAACATCTCCATGTAAGTTAAGCTTACCTTCACACCTTTTTGTGTCTTTTTAAGGATTTTAATCCTGTTTCTTAAGATATCGTTGGCCATATTGATCATCTCATCCCTTCGGGCAACCAGCTCATCCATGTGTTCAAAATTCCTGCCTTTCAGGATACTGATCACATAATTAAAGAATTCGCTGGACTTCTCATTGAAGATTTTCAATTCAGCAGCCTGCTCTTTGTCAAGTGCA
This sequence comes from Bacteroidota bacterium, assembly GCA_039714655.1. Lineage (GTDB taxonomy): Bacteria > Bacteroidota > Bacteroidia > Bacteroidales. The sequence continues at coordinate 2,848 of JBDLIX010000170.1, read as the reverse complement.
TGGTTGTTATCCAGGTGGTTATAGGCAGGTTGTACAATGTGGAGCAGGGAATTGGTCATCTCCTTCATGTAGGCAACTACCTGTACATAATGATGTCCGCTTTCCAGTTCATTCTCTTCAAATTTTTTCAGAGTATTGGGAATATTCTCACGTATTTCCTTGATATCTTTACCCAGATGTTTAACTTCCTTACGCAGGCTTTTAATTTCCTTGTGTTTTTCTTTAAAGAAATTGGTATAGGTAAGGTAGAAAATCTTCGATACCTTAAGTATGGTACTTTTCACTTCATCATCACAACTTTTAAGAACCTGGTAAGAAGCAGTGATGATTGCAGTGTCCAGTCTTATTTCTTTTTCTGCCCTCCTTTTATGGAATGCGTGGGTCCTTAAGAGAATAAAGATGGCCAGACCAATCAGAATCAGGATTACCGGTAATTTGCCAAAGAAGATCAGTGAAGCAATCAGGAAGGATGCAAGAAAAGCACTGAAAGCTGTGAAAAACCATCCTCCAATCACTGTGAGTACTCCGGTGATCCTGTAAACCGCACTCTCACGTCCCCATGCACCATCTGCCAGGGAGGTACCCATGGCCACCATAAAGGTTACATAGGTTGTTGAAAGGGGAAGTTTCAGGGAGGTTCCAATGGCAATAAGGATACTGGCAACCACAAGGTTGACAGAGGCCCGCACAAGGTCGAAAGCCAGCTTTTCCTGTTTATCCTCTATATTTTTTTCTGCATCAAATCTGTTCTGTATAAACCTGGAGACAGCAGGCGGGCTGACCTTTCCAACACCATTACTGATTTCAACCGATCGCCTGACGATAAATCTGGCCAGAGAGGAAGAAGCAAAACGTTCCGATCCTTCGCCCTGCCGGCTCAGATCAATGGTTGTTGCTGTTACAGATTTCGCTTTTTTAGAAAACTTCAATGTAAGGACCATGATCATGCCCGCAGCGATCAGAAAATAAATAGGTGTATTCACTGGTTCGCGAAGGGAAGTCATCAGAAAACCAGCAGGTTCTGAAGCTCCGGAAGCCATAAATGATTTGAAAGATTCAAAACCAGCCAGGGGAACGCCAATAAAATTAACCAGGTCGTTGCCGGCAAATGCCATGGCAAGTGCAAAAGTTCCCACCAGTACTGTAATCTTTAATATGTTTACCTTAGTAAAAGAAACCAGAACCTGAAACAGTATAGTCCATCCTACAAGGCTGATAAGTAATATTTTAGTAGTGTGAGTTTTAATGTAGGCCAGCATATCGGGAGATACCAGTGAGGATCCTTTGGCGCCTTTAATCAACAGAAAGAAAAGAATTGCTGTTATGGCAAAACCGCCCCATACACCGGTCCAGTACTTATAAGTCTTCTTTACATTGAAAGAAAATGCCAAGCGAACAATCCATTGGACGATCATCCCCACCGAAAAGGCTATAATTACTGAGAGAAATATCCCTACAATAATCATAACAGAGCTTTCAATATTAATGTAGGTTCCCACATTGTTAACAAGGGCGTCTGATCTGGTAATTTTATAGATTGCAACCGCAACAGAAGATCCAAGGATTTCAAATACAATGGAAACGGTAGTAGATGTTGGCAATCCGATGGTATTGAAAAAATCAAGCAGCAGTATGTCAGTGAGCATGACGGCCAGAAATATGACCATGATCTCATTGAAAGCAAAATGTTCCGGATTAAAAATTCCTTTCCTGGCAACTTCCATCATTCCATTAGAAAAAACGGCACCAACCAGAACTCCTACAGCTGCGATAGCCAGAATAATTTTAAACGATGCAGCTTTGGATCCGATGGCAGAATTAAGGAAATTTACAGCATCATTGCTAACACCGACGATAAGGTCTGAAATTGCCAACAGAAAAAGGACACCAACGATAAGGATGTAATAGGCTTCCATGTAAAGTAATTGTTATTGATGCTCCAAAAATAGACTTAAAAGAAACACCCAATATTAAATTTATGTTAAGTTAAAGTAAACGAAATATTATTAATTTAATATTTGATTTTTTTGATTTAGGGCTATAAAAAGAATATGAAAGAGATTATTACTGTATGTCAGGTGCAAGCTGATTTGATATGGGAACAGATTGATGCCAATCTGGATATGCTGGAGGCCATGCTGGAGCATGTGAGATCGGATACCGATCTGATTGTGTTGCCCGAAACCTTTTCCACAGGATTTACCATGCAGTCGGATCTGCATGCAGAAGAGGAGGATGGGAAAGCGCTTGCCTGGATGAAAAGGATGGCCAGGGAAAAGCAATCCTTCATTACAGGCAGTGTGATTACAAGGGAGAATAATCAGATTTTCAATCGCCTGTACTGGGTTTCCCCCTCAGGTGTTGAAGGTCATTATAACAAAAGGCACCTGTTCAGAATGGGAAGGGAGGATCAGCATTTCTCGCCTGGTCAGGAAAGACCCGTTTTTCACCTCGGCGACTTCCGTTTTTTGCCCCAGATATGTTATGACCTGAGATTTCCGGTATTCAGCCGTAATAAAGGAGATTACGATGTGCTTTTGTATGTGGCTAACTGGCCCGTTCACCGCCATAGGGTATGGGAAATCCTGCTGCAGGCCAGGGCCATTGAAAACCAGTCTTATGTGTTGGGAACCAGCCGGTCAGGAACGGATGGCCTGGGCATAGGGCATGCAGGCGGTAGCTGTGCCATTGATCCAAAAGGTCATGTAATGGATTGCCTGGATGAAAAACCAGGTTTACTTACCAGTAACTTAAACCTTGAGGAGCTCAGGGCCTTCAGAGAGAAATTTCCGGCCTGGAAAGATGCAGACCGCTTTAGGATTGAGTGAGGTGCTTTATGATTGTGTGA
>JBDLIX010000169.1:0-11409 GCA_039714655.1 Bacteroidota bacterium | reverse complement strand
CAGATATATTAAAGGAGCTATTGAAGCTGAATCCAATGGTGGTGGGATTCTCAGTTATTTTTGAAAATCATCTCTATGATTTTCAAGAACTTATTGAATATCTGAGAAAAAATGGTATTCAGAGTCATTTTACAGCGGGCGGTCATTTTGCCAGTTTGAGGCCCGCTGAGCTTTTCGAAATCAATCCTTCTCTTGATTCCATCGTCCGATTTGAAGGCGAACACACCATCCTCGATCTTGTGAACCATCTTCAAAGTGGCGAAGAGTGGCAGGAGATATTTGGTATCTCATTCAGGAATAATGGGGTGTTGAAAAATAACAAACTCCGAGCTCTTGAGCCTGATCTTGACAATTTTCCATTTCCCTTTCGACAAGAGATAAAAAAGTATGTATTTGAAAAAAAATATTCGACATTGATTGCCGGAAGAGGTTGTGTTTATAATTGTGCATTTTGCGATATCAGAGAATTTTACCGTCACCCCCCCGGTCCCGTTAAGCGCATAAGGAATCCGGGAATGGTCGTGAAAGAGATGGAATACCTGTATAAAGAACATGATTGCTCGGTATTTCTTTTCCAGGATGATGATTTTCCTGTTGCGACCAAACAATACTCCGGATGGATTCAAGAATTCTGTAAATCTCTCAGGGATAGAAATCTGAATGGCAAGATTATGTGGAAGATCAATTGCAGGTCAGATGAGATTGACCATGAAATTTTTGATTTAATGAAGCAACATGGATTGTTTAAAGTATACTTGGGTATTGAAGATGGTACCGATGCGGGATTACTTCAAATGAATAAGCGCCTTAAGGCATCTGATAATATAAGGGGAATTCAAATATTAAAAAACCTTGGTATCAGCATTGATTATGGATTTATGTTATTTCAACCCTCTTCAACTTATAACTCACTGAATGAAAACCTGGATTTCCTGGAACATATTTGCGGCGATGGGTATATGCCTGTATCCTTCTTAAAAATGATGCCCTATCTGGAAACCAGGATTGAAAAAGAGTTAAGGAAAGAGGGGCGGTTAAAAGGTCGGCCCGGTTTTCTTGATTACGATTTTTATGACAGATCAATTGATGATTTTTACTCATTCATCAGTGAATGCTTCAATACATGGTTCAATACCCACTACGGATTGACTATTTACTCCAAATGGGCCGCTAACTATTTGTCTGTATTTACATACTATGATGGATCCGTACCAGGAATAGAGCATCTCTCTGATAGCCTCAGAACCCAGGTATCGGATGCAAACCGGTTCATCACTGAAACAATGAAGCAACTTTCGGCTCTATTTGAATCCGGCAACTACACACTGAAAAATGATAGCATCCTGAATGATTACAGAAGTTCCATTGAGAATAAACACAACACAATCCTTGAGGATGTCACCAAGATTATGGAAAAGATAGAATTATACGATCTTACAAAGGACTTGCTCGACTGGTGATCATGATTATCCCTTATATATCACTCTGTATCGAGGATAGCAATTTCATGCGAATCACTTCCTTGCTGTAACTGGTCATATTCATCCTTAATTATCAAATAATATCCGTGCCATCTATCTCTCTGAGCAGCCGTAGGATAGATATGCATAAAGTATTCTGAAAATCTTAATCTTAAATTCACATCTTCGACTAAAGCTGTGTCCATAAATTTTTCTGCAAACTCCATCTCTATTGCAGTAATCTGCCGCAGATGATCATGATTATCTTTTCTAATGTTAACATATCCAGTGAAAAATGATACTAAGGCTGATATTAATGCAGTAATAATAGTAGTCCCTACAGTAATACTCCTAATTCGACTGGTTTTTTCTTTTGCTAATTTTTCTTTTAATTCATTGTTGTCCATAGTTAACAGTTTTAAGTTTAGATTAATACTTCCGTTTACATAAGTGTAGTTTTAGGATTTGGTATTGAATTCCTCAGTGCAAAGTAGGTCAATACAACAGGAGGTTGATGAGTTTCTTGAAATGCTTCTGTTTTATCCATGGTACAGACGTTACTATTGGATAAGCTAATTCATAAAAAGCAAAATAAATTTAAGCCAAATTTGAGATAAATTCAATGATTGAGTATAATTTGCAAGAGTTGCATATGAAAAATAATAGATCATTACTCCTGGTCATAACGTAAAGAAACCGCATCCTATGTACATATGAGACGGCTTCTATTACATATATGATAAACAATTACTCCCTTAACAACACCCGGCTGACTCTTTTTCCAGCCGATCATACTTACAGCAGCCAGGAAGTTTGTCATATACTTCATCGCTGGTTTGATGCATTTTTGTGTCATGACCCGCTTTTGCAACAGCCATGTGTACCTTGTGGAGGTCGGCTTTGTCAGGATCAAAGGTTACATCAAGCATTTTTGACTCCTTTTCCCATTCAGCTGCACTCACTCCATCCACAGAGTTTGCGGCTTTTTCAATTCTGGTCTTACACATGCCGCAGTTTCCTGCTACTTCAAATTTTTCCTTTTTTTCGGCATTGGCCATTATTGTCGAAATGCTCAAACCCAAAATTGCCATTACGCTTAAGATTTTTGTTTTCATCTCTTCTAAATTTTAATGATTAACTATCCCAAATAATTCAAATAAACTGATGCTATTTCTTAGCACCCTGAAATGTAAGATGGTACAGGTCTGACTGATCCATCATCCTGAAGGTATAGGTAAACATCCCTTCATCCATATTGAACCCTCCAAAGTGTTCATCACTTTCGTCATGTTCGTCATATAGATGGTGCATCCATTCCGATTCCCCTTGTTGAATATCTCCCATCATTGGTCCACCCATATGGCCGGAACCCAGCATATGGCCATAGAGATTTTCAAAATCATCACCTGTGTCGCACACCATAATACTATCGTTATGATCATAATAATTGAGTTTGAAAGTGGTGTCAAGATGATCACCATGACAGTATACTTCAATGATACCATCTTCCACAATTGTAACTTCGGCAAACGCATCGTTGGCATTGTTTAGTGTAGCTGAAATGTTTTTTAATCCACTCTCCTGAACAAGCGTGCCGATGTAGGTGCCTTCAATAGATTGAATGTCTGGTACCCCGGTCTTTTCACATGCGTAAAACAACATGAACCCTGTAATTACTAAAATCTTTACTCCTCCAATTGTTTTCATCATCAAATAGTTTTAAGTGAATATTAATCCAATCTTTCATACAAACAGCACCCGGGAAGTTCATCATATACCTTATCCGGTGCTGTGAAATCTTCAGTATCGTGTCCCGCCTTGGCGACAGCCTGCTGAATCTCAGCTGAATTGGTTCTTCCGGCGTCAAAATTCAGGTGTAACATCTGCGATTCAGCCTCCCAGGTTGCTGACTCAACCCCTGTAACAGAGAGGGCGGCATTTTCAATCCTTTCTTTGCACATATCACAATTGCCGGCCACCCTGACCATTACATGGTTCATTTTAGAACCATGATCGGCATGATCACTAAGTTCGTCATTTGTGCTGGCTGGCTTCTCCATACCACCATGATCATGCCCCAGGGAGACCTTACCCCCTTGCGGATTCATCATGCTGGGCTTTCCTTCCAGTTGAGCAGCTGCATCAATTTTAAATACCCCATGAACCGCAATCTGTTCCCCCTCTTCCAGTCCGTCGGCCACCACATAGAAGTTTCCCGCTTCGGGGCCCAGGGTGATTTCACGGTAGAGGAATGAAGGAGAGTTCCTGTCGGGGACTTTCACATAAACCACAGCCCTTTTCCCAGTCCAGAGGATGGAGGATTTGGGGATCAAAAGTTCGTTAGAATTTGCAGCCACCGAGGAGTGTAAGATGCCACTGGCAAACATTTCCGGTTTTAAGTGAGATCCGGTATTGGGCAATTCGATCCTCACCCTGGCAACCCGGGTGGTTGGATTGATCATTGGATCGATATAAGAGATCTTTCCTTTCATTGATCTGCCCGGTAAAGATTGAAGGGTTAACTCAACCTGGTCCCCTTTCCTGATCCATGGCAGATCGCTTTCATATGCGTCAAACATCACCCATACTTTTGACAGGTCCGTTACCTGGAACAATGCTGATCCTTCCTTTATATACTCACCCAGCGCTACATGTCGCATCATCACTGTACCCGCGATGGGGGAAAGAATATCAAAATAGAGTGTGGATTCACCTTCTTCTTCAATGGCATCTATCTGTTCATCGGTTAGATCCCACAGTTTTAGTTTTGTTTTTGCAGCTGTGTAGATTGACGGCCGGTTTTCTTTGAATGTGCTCGCTTCTAAGAGCTCTCGCTGAGCAGTAATCAGATCGGGTGAATAAACGGTTGCCAATTTTTCACCCTTTTGTACATGCTGACCGGTGAAGTTCACAAACAGTTTTTCAATTCGGCCTCCGAACCGCGCGGTAAGCTCAGCAATGTTGCGCTCATCGGCCTGAACTTTTCCTTGCAGATAGACTGATTTTTGTGGCGTTCCCTCCAAAACGGTCATGGTCTGAATATCCGCCAGTTTGGCAGCCGATTCTGTCATTGCGATCTCATTGGGATCCACTCCATCACCAAAGGTTTCCAAGGAGGTTAAGGGTACCAGATCCATGGCACATATGGGGCATTGACCAGGTTTGTCCTGTTTGATCTGAGGGTGCATGGAGCAGGTCCAGGTTGTAGATTCTGCGGCAGAATGATCATGCCCTTCATGCCCCTCCATAAGCGGTTCAGGTGGAATTTCTTCCTTTGACGGATGGAAGAACAACCACCCCAGAAATAGTCCGGTGATGAGTACACCAATGACTAATTTGTAATTCTCTTTGATGTTTCTGATCATATTTTTCATGATGATTGTCCCATTAAATAGTTGATAAATGAAATGGCAGCTTGTTTGTCCGATCTTGCTTTTTCAAGTGCAAGTCCGTATTCAAGCACCTTTCGTTCCATCCTGAGAATCTCCTCAAATTTTTCATTGCCCGTTGCATATTCTGTTTCAAGTAATGTGAGGGATTGTCCTGCCAGTTCCAGCTGGGAAGTGTACAGATGGAATCTTCTTCCCGCATCCATGTAATCTTTCCAGCTCTTTTCCAGAATGGTTTCCAGCAGGTTTACTTTGTCCGATTTCTCTGCCTCCCTGGCTTCCTGAAAATATACCACTTCGTTCACCAAGGCTTTATATTTGTTCCGGTAGAGGGGAATGGTGATGCCCACCATGGGAAACAGAAAGGCATCGGTACCCGGCAGGTTATCAGCTCCCGTCCCGATAAACGTATAATCAATCCCAATAGAAAAACCGGGTTTGCCCATCTTCTGAGCCAGCTCCTTCCTGTAACTGAGCGCATCCTGCTGCAATGAGATGGTTAGGAGCTGGTGATTATTGGACCGGATGGAGTCAAGTACCTGCTCCTTTTCAAAAGCAATATCTCCAGTCCACAGGGTAACGGGAGTATTCACCTGGTTATCCGGCTTCACGTTGAGGAGATTATTGAACATCATCTTCAGCAGATGTTGTTCATCCACCAACAATGCCAGTTGATTCTCAAGGTCCCCTATTTCCATTTGAATTCGGTACTCATCCACGGCCGAGACTTTTCCAGCTTCCACTTTGATCGTTGCCAGTTTTTGAAAGGTCCCAAGTATGGTCAGGTTTTTCCTGGTTATCTCTATGGCCTTGCGGTTGAAATAGAGGTTATAGTAAACCGATCTCACATCGTTGAACAGCCTCGATTTAGCTTCAAGGAAAACCTCGTATTTTGCCCTGGCTGATTGAATGGCCACATTCTCTTTTGCCTTTAAGGTTCCAAACCAGGGAAACATCTGAGAGGTTGATATTTTGAACTGCTGGGGACCAACCCTTGTCTCCACCGGACTTATGAAATAGCTAAAAGCGATCTGTGGATCGGGCAGGGAATTCACCTGCGGTGCTATTTCAAGTGCGGCCATGTACTCATTAAACCTGGCCTTTAATCCGGGATTATTTTCTGCAGCTGTTTGCAGATAACCCTCAAGCTCCTCCCGGGCTGATACCATGGAAGCAATCAGCATTAACAAGAGTGTGAAAATATATCTGTTACTCTTCATGATCTTATGCAGTTTCTGTTTTTAATTTTCGCTTCAATTTGCGTTCCTGCCATATACTGTAGAGCACAGGCACAACGAACATGGTAAGTACCTCAATGGTCATTCCTCCAAACAACGGAATGGCCATGGGAACCATAATATCCGACCCCTTCCCGGTTGAAGTCAGAACCGGAAGCAAAGCGATAATGGTCGTTGCAGTAGTCATCATGGCCGGACGCACCCTTTTTGATCCGGCCTCCAAAATAACTGACCGGATCTCATCCACAGTTCCCGGATTGTTCTTTTCCATTAACTGTTTGATATAGGTGCTGATAAGTACCCCGTCATCGGTGGCAATCCCAAACAGGGCAATAAAACCTACCCAAACGGCCACACTGAGGTTGATGGTGTGCACCTGTAACAGATTTCTCAGGCCAATTCCAGCCAGATTTCCATTCATAAACCATGGTTGTCCGTAGAGCCATAGCATGATAAATCCACCTGAAATGGCGACGATAATTCCCGTAAAGATCAGAGAGGTTGAGACAACCGACCTGAACTGGAAATATAGAATCAGAAAGATGATCATAAGTGATATGGGCACCACGATCATGAGTCGTTTGGTGGCGCGGATCTGGTTCTCATAGTTTCCGGTAAAAGCATAGCTAACACCTGCCGGTAACTCAAACAGACCCGATTCCATCAACCCATTCAGATGATCCCTGGCATTTTCAACTACATCGACTTCTGCAAATCCTTCCTTTTTGTCAAAGATTACGTAGGCAACCAGAAAAGTATTCTCACTTTTAATCATTTGCGCTCCACGCACATAATCAATGGTCACCAAATCCCCAAGGGGAACCTGGGCTCCTGCCGGAGTGGGAACAAGGATGTTTTGGAGGTCTTCAGGACTATCCCTGTATTCACGTGCATACCTCATACGCACAGGGAAGCGTTCCCTCCCTTCCACCGTAGTAGTTAATTTCATACCTCCCACGGCTCCACTCAGTATGTTTTGCAGGTGTTGGACGCTCAGTCCATACCGGGCAATGGCGTCACGGTCGATCTCCATTTCAAGATAAGGCTTCCCTACTACCCTGTCAGCAAATACCGACATGGGTGAAACACCTTCCACCTCCCTAAGGTGTTGTTCCAATTCGAGCCCAACACTTTCAATGGTCTCCAGGTCAGGACCAAATACCTTGATCCCCATGGGTGCTCGCATCCCGGTTTGCAGCATCACCAACCTGGTTGAAATAGGCTGCAATTTCGGAGCTGATGTAAGACCTGGAATGGTTGCCTGCCGAATGATCTCATCCCAGATGTCATCGGGTGATTTTATCTCATCCCGCCACTGCCGGAAGTACACCCCATTTTTATCCTCAATAAGCATCTCTTTTTCGATAAGCATAAATTCCTGCTCCTTCGGATCGTAAGTGTCGCCATTGGTCAACTCAAAGGCATCCTGTTTATCCACCTTAAAACGCATGCGGTGACCCTTTTCATTGAGAATGTACTCCGGTTTGTAGTTGATCACATTTTCGTACATGGAGGTGGGTGCGGGGTCCAGTGCCGAATTTACACGCCCCCATTTACCAACCACGTTCTCCACCTCGGGAATGGCATTGACCCTTTTATCCAGGATCCGGATCACCTCCAGGTTTTCCTGAATCCCTGAATGTGGCATGGTTGTAGGCATGAGCAGGAATGATCCTTCATCCAGGGACGGCATAAACTCCTTTCCCATACCCGGCAATGAGGCATCCAGTTTCCGATAAATCTCCGAGTGCTTTACGAACCCGGGCAAAAATCCAAAGATCGTATTGAATCCCTGCCATGCAGTAATCCCAAACAGCACAATCAAAACAGGCACTGCCAGGAATTTCCACCTGTTGTTTAAAGCCCACTTCAATATTCGGGAATAAAAGAGCACCACGGTGGAGAGAGCACCCAACACAACCACCACAATAGCTACCACAAAAAGGAAATTGACTAATGCAGAGTTTTGAGCTCCCAGTGGCATCCAGGCTTTGGCAAGAAAAAAAACTACAATGACTCCGGTGATCATGATATTGATGATGTTCCCCCATGGCTTTCCGGACTCAGGCCACCTGTCACCAAAATAGGTATTCAGACCATAAACGGTGAGGGCAAGGGCAATATAATACCCGGTCAAAAATGCAATAATCAGACCTGCAGCAGCCATCACCAGGTTTAAGATTTTCTTATACTTGTTTTTATCCAGCCGGATTGAAAAAACCATGTGTGCAAGGGTCGGAATAATGATCAATCCGATGATCAGGGCCGAAAGCATGGTGAAGGTCTTGGTAAAGGCAAGTGGTTTAAACAATTTACCCTCAGCAGCCTCCATGGCGAAAACAGGCAAAAAGCTTACAATGGTAGTAGCAATCGCCGTGACTACTGCTCCTGCCACTTCAATGGTGGCACCATAGACCACATTGAGTAGTCTCTTCCCACGAGCAGCCCTGTTTTCCGGATCCTCCAGATGTCTGATGATGTTTTCTGTAAAGACTACCCCCACATCTACCATTACTCCAATGGAAATGGCAATCCCGGAAAGCGCAACAACATTAGCATCTACTCCAAATTTGCGCATGGTAATAAATGTGATCAATACCCCGATGGGTAAGAGGCTGGAAATAAGGAACGATGCCCTTAGATTCAACATAAGCACAATGACCACAAGGATACTTATGAGCAATTCCAGAGAGATGGCCTCTTCCAGGGTACCCAGTGTCTCCTTGATCAATCCGGTACGGTCATAAAACGGAACGATGGTCACCTTAGATACCGTACCATCATCAAGGATCTTTGATGGAAGTCCTGGGGCAATTTCGTCAATTTTAGCTTTTAAATTATCAATGGTGTGAAGCGGATTGGCGCCATACCTTGCTACAACTACTCCTCCAACTGCTTCAGCACCCCCTTTGTCCAATCCTCCCCGGCGGGTGGCAGGTCCATAATTTATCCTGGCAACATCTTTGAGCCGGATGGGTACATTGTTTCTAACAGCTACGACACTTTTTTCGAGATCCTCCAGACTTTTGATATATCCCAGTGCACGGATCAGGTATTCGACCCGGTTAAATTCGATGGTACGCGCCCCTATGTCCCTGTTGCTGTTCTTGACTGCCGCCATGATCTGGGCTACATTCACTCCATGAGCCCTCATGGCATTGGGATCAATATCCACCTGGTACTCCTTCAAAAATCCACCGATACTTGCTACCTCAGCAACTCCCTGCGCTGCCGTTAAGGAATAGCGTACATAAAAATCCTGGATCGTACGCAACTCATGCGGATCCCAACCTCCGGTTGGATTTCCCTCCTTGTCCCTCCCCTCCAAAGTGTACCAGTAAATCTGCCCGAGTGCTGTAGCATCGGGACCCAGGGCAGGAGTAACATCATCGGGAAGCGTTCCTGACGGCAGGGAATTCAACTTTTCCAGAATGCGGGTTCTGCTCCAGTAAAATTCCACTTCTTCTTCAAAAATGATATAGATGCTAGATACTCCGAATATGGAATTGCTGCGAATGGTTTTTACTCCGGGTATACCGAGTAATGAAGTTGTTAAGGGATAAGAGATCTGATCTTCTATATCCTGGGGCGACCGGCCCGGCCACTTCGTATATACAATTTGTTGGTTCTCTCCAATATCAGGAATGGCATCCACCGGAACCGGATCTCGTGGAAATATTCCTGTTTCCCAGTCAAACGGTGCGGTCGCAACTCCCCAGCCGATAAATATCAGCAGCATTAGAAAGGTAACCAGCCTGTTCTCCAGAAAAAACCTGATAATTTTATGTAACATGACTCAAGTGAATTAGGTGCGAATGGTACAATCATTCAATTGCATAAAATGCAATACCGACACATCACACAATTGTGCAATGCCCCAATAATTCCCTTGGAAATGCTAAATCAGAAAAGACTGGATTTGAGAGAGAACCACCTCTTGGCAGGGTGGTGGCTCTTTATGCCAGGGCGGCTCCTTTGCGCGGAGATTGTCAGTACCCTGGAAATTAAAAAGTATTGTGGCTGAGATCAGTAAATCGATACTGAGGTTATTCTCAAAGCTAAATGTAAAAGAGCTGCCCACATAATCATCTGTTGATCCCACCTGGAGAGACTCATCTTCACAGTGGCTTGCTTTGCTTATATCACCGTCTGCATGGCAAGGTCTCTCATCTCCTGTATCACAACAACTCTGAGCCGGGGAGAAGAGAGCAAGATCTATTAATTGGTCATGACAATAGTGCATATTGATCGTAAATCCCGTAATGGAGATAAGGATCAAACCTGCAGTTATAATATGTAAGGCCTTTCTAAACATGCATTTAACGCTCACAAAATACAAAATAAATCATATTCATCCAGAATTAATTTACACGATTATGGAAAATAGTTATAATACTTTTATACCATATCAAGTGGGTTCCGTTTTTTGGTTTTAACCTTTTTGAAATGAGAAGGAGTGAGCCCGGTAATCTTTTTAAACTGGTTTGACAGATGCTGAACGCTGCTATACCCAAGCTGGCAGGAAATCTCACTTAGTGAAAGTTCGTCATAAACCAGTAGTTCTTTTACCTTCTCAATTTTTTGGTGGATGAGGTATTTTTCAATCGTTACACCTTCAACGGAAGAGAACAGGTTACTCAGATAGGAGTAATCATGGCCAATTTCTTCGGCCAGGAATTGGGAAAGATTCATATACTCCGGCTTCTCCCTGTCATAATGAATAAACTCAATGATCAGGGTTTTGATCCGGTTGATGATTCTGCTTTTCCGGTCATCGATAAGTTCAAATCCATTGTCTGATAGTACCTGGGTAATTTTCTCCAATTCCTTTTCTGCCAGATCCTCCTCCAATGTCACCTCCCCCAGTTCAATGGTCTTAATGGTGTAACCGAGTTCTGACAACTCATCTTTTACAACCTTAATGCAGCGGTTGCAAACCATGTTTTTTATATGAAGGGTTGTAGATAACATAGATGCAAGTTATCAGATCCGGCTCCGGAACTGAATTGTATCACATTGATTGAACAACACTTGGTGTATAGTTGTTCAAGAGAATATCTGTTCACATTTTGTTCTTATATTCAAAAGGATTAATTAACCATTCGTATCATGATTTTCTTCCTCCAAAAAAATATAAACTATCTGGTTGCCACTCTTCTGTTCGTGGCCATCTTGAATGTAGCAGGTCAGGATGAGCACCATGCCGCCGAAGCCCAGCATCAGGAGACACATCATTTAAAGCACCAGGTGGCCGCCGGATTTGGTCTTACATTCAACCCTATGGCTGGTGAACTAGAAAATACTGAAGCCAGTGGCTTGTTT
>JBDLIX010000168.1:0-11415 GCA_039714655.1 Bacteroidota bacterium | reverse complement strand
GTTCTTCTCAATCCTTCTTGCTCAGCCCTTTTCACAAAAGCCAATTACGAAAAAAACATGGTAGTCGGTTTTTGTGATTTTTGAAAGTCACCTCCCGGTGAGTTTTTCTCAAAGTTGTGACTTTATACTACTCAGCTTTTGTTTTGAATCCTTTTATATGTCATTATAAATAAGGTTATTAGTCCGGTAAGAGGCTGATGATAAATTCTTGGGGAAGTCACATGATTTATAGAACTCACTACCCAGTGACTTCCTGTTTTTGCGAAACGGAACATCATAAAAAATCGAAGTCAGTGTCTTTCTTCGCAGTTTATCAAATTGTTAAGAAATTCCTCAGGAGAGCATGACGAAAACAAGAGCTCTATCCCGCCCTATTAACCTTTTGTTGAAATAGAAAAACTCCTCTAACTTTTAACTTTCGACTTTTAGCTTTCGACTTTATGACTTTCGACTTTTAACTTTCGACTTTTAGCTTTCGATTTTCTCACTGCATTTCGAATGCAATGCCCAGATGATCCGCTATCTCCTTCATCTCTTTCTGTACCGGTACCAGTACATCAATTCCCTCTTTGCTGATGCGCTCCTCTCTCTCTCGTTCTATATCACCCGGGATCAGGACGCGGTCATGGCCCCTGGCCGGTTTGGCAGCACGGAAGGTCTCGATCCATTTGTCCATTTGTGATTTAAAATCCTCCGGTTTCTGAAAGGCATCAATGCGCATGGCTCCAAAGAAGTGTCCCGTACCTTCACCCACTTTCTCCTCTTTTACGGGCAGGTAGGCCAGGGATGGGGGACAGAAAGGGCCGAAATTGGCACCCGAGAGGACTGCTGAGAATATATCTACGATGGCACTGAGGGCATATCCTTTGTGACTTCCGTGTTCGGCAGTGCCACCCAGAGTAACCATGGATCCTCCCCTGGTGATGACATCAGGATCATCTGAAGGTACTCCATCTGCGTCCTGTACCCAACCCAGTGGTACTTTCTCTCCTTTTTTAGCAGCAATGGCCAGTTTCCCACGTGCAATGGCCGTGGTTGAGAAATCTGCAACGAAGGGGGGGTGCTTTTCAGCGGGAACAGATACGGATATGGGATTGGTGCCCAGCATCTGGGATACTGAAAAAGTGGGAGCTACCAGTGGATTGGCAATGGTCATGCTGATTCCGATCATGTCGTGTTTTAATGCCATCATTGAGTAGTATCCAGCGTATCCATAATGGTTGGAACCCCTTGTGGATACCCATCCTGTCCCCGCAGTTTTGGCCTTTTCAATGGCGATTTTCATGGATCTGGTAGCTGCGATCATTCCGATGGCTCCATCTCCGTCCACCACAGCGGTACTGGGTGATTCATGGACCACCCTTACATCGGGTTTTACATTGATCCGGTCGGCCTGCCAGAGCTGAAAATAGTCCTTGATCCGGATCATTCCGTGACTGGAATACCCCCTTAACTCTGCAGCGATGAATACATCGGTGGCCATTTTTGCATCTTCCGGGTTGCATCCCATTTTTTCAAATACCGTTCTGGTAAATTGCTCGAGATAATCTACTGTATACATGAAATCTGGATTTTAATATGTTAGTATTGTTTTTAGGAATCTATTTTTTCTTAACCAACTTGTAAGAGCAGGCCTGAGATGTTGGCATGATCAGCATATCGTTGATATTTACATGGGGAGGCCTGGTCACTGCAAACAGAATGGCCTCGGCAATATCTTCGGCATAAAGGGGTGTAAATCCCTCATACACTTTGTCGGCTTTTTCTGAATCTCCCTTAAAACGCACCAGGGCGAATTCAGTCTCTGCGGCCCCCGGATCAATGGAGGTCACTTTAATACCGAAATCCACCAGGTCGATACGCATGGCCCTGGTGAGACCATCCACTGCAAACTTTGTGGCATTGTATACGTTTCCATTTTCATAGGCCTCCTTTCCTGCGATGGATCCAAGGTTGATGATATGACCCTTTTGCCTCTCAACCATCCCGGGTGAGATCAACCGGGTGATGTAGAGCAGGCCTTTAATATTGGTATCGATCATCTGCTCCCAATCATCCACTGAACCTTCATGAATGCGGCTCAGACCGGCAGCAAGCCCTGCATTGTTTACCAGCAGATCCACCTTTTCCCATTTCCCGGTAAGTGATGCACAGGCCGATTTAACCGCCCCGTGGTCCCGGATATCGAATGTAAGAGAGAGCACGTCGGCCTTGGTTTTGGACCGGATCTCCTCTTCCAGTGATTCCAGGTTTTCTGCCCTGCGTCCTGTAATGATTACATCGAAATCATTTCTCGCCAGAAGCATTGCAGTGGCCCTGCCTATTCCGGCGGAGGCTCCGGTGATAATTGCGATGGAATTCATAAAGTTTGATTTCCAACAAATGTAAAAATTATCTTGATATGATCTATTCACTATATTTGTCATTAAACTTATACATCTATGGATTTGAATGCAGACCATTTAAAAGAGCGTGCACTTTCTTACCTGACACAGGATGAAGCTTATTCTATTGAATCGATGCTTGGAAGAGAACCCAATCCTTTTGAGATGAACATGTTTGCAGCCATGTGGTCTGAGCATATATCTTATAAAAGCTCCATTAAGTGGTTGGAAGAGATGCCCATTGAGGGAAAGGATGTGTATGTTCCTGCAGGCGAAGAGAATGCAGGAGTGATTCACATCAACGATGAACTGGCCTGTGTTATTAAAATGGAATCCCATAACCACCCCATTGCTGTTGATCCCAGACAGGGAGCAGTGGGAGTGGGAAATGTGAACCGTGATCTTATCACCATGGGTGCTGAGCCTGTGGGCCAATTGAACATTCTTAGATTTGGAAATCCAAAGGAGAAACATATTCGTGAGATGGTAAACTCAGTGGTAACTGCACTGGGCAGCTATTCTAATAATTTTGGCGTTCCTGTGGTAGGTGGAGAGATCCTGTTCGATGATAGCTATAATTTTAATCCGTTGGTGAATCTCATGGGCGTGGGAATTGTCCGGAAAAACAACATGATCAAAGCAGTTTTCAGCAACTCTTCTCAGGGAATGGTTCTTTTAGGAAAGAAAACTTCGGGCCGGGGGGTCCATGGAGCTGGTTTTGCATCTAAGGCGCTGAGGAATAAGGGACAGATGGTTCCTGAATCCCAGGTGGCCGATCCGGCCAGTGGAAAAATATTGATGGATTGTATTCTTGAGATGAATCAGAAGGGACTAATTGGTGGAATGCAGGACATAGGAGCTGGTGGTGTGCTTTGTGCCGCAGCAGAGATGGCAGACAGGGGAGGCGTTGGAGTTGAGATACTGCTTGATAGCATACCTCTGATCAGGGAAGATATTGATGAGTTGGGAATACTCCTTTCCCAAACCCAGGAGCAAATGTTGCTGGCTGTGGAGAAGGAGGATCTCTGGAAGATTCAGGAAATTGCCAAACATTGGGAGTTGGAGTGCACTGCCATAGGATCGGTGTCTGAAGAGCAAAGGATTAAAATCCTGGCAGGTACCGAAGTTTATGGAGATCTGCCTGTTCAACTGTTGGTGAGGGGAGGAGGGGCTCCTGTATATATCAGGGATATGAAATCCAGGGGAAAAGCTCCCCGGGTTGTTTCTGCAGAGGAGGTACCCATGCCCGGAAACCTGAAAGATATTGCCAGGAAAATGGTATCCTTACCCAACATAGCTTCCCGGCGTTGGATCTATGAACAGTTTGATACCATGGCCGGATTGGCGAATCTGAGTAGCGAATATGCCTCTGATGCCGGTATCGTGAAAATCAATGGTCATGATCAGGCACTGGCCATGAGTGTGGATGGGAATTCCCGTCACGGAAGGCTGGAACCCAGAAAAGGGGCGATGATTGCTGTAGCTGAAGCGTCCAGGAATATTGTCTGTTCGGGGGGAAGGCCCATGGCTGTTGCCGATTGTCTCAATTACGGTGATCCTGCCGATCCTTTTGTTTACCACGATTTTGCGGAAAGTGTCAAGGGAATTTCAGAGGTCTGTAAAAAAATGGAGCTCCCTGTCATTGCCGGGAACGTAAGTTTTCACAACCTGACCCACGATGGGGAAGATATCACCTCAGTGATACCCACACCGGTGGTTGGAATGGTGGGGATTCTGGATAGTCACGAGGATGTAATGACTGTGAACTTCAGGAAAAAAGGGGATATGATCTTCCTGATTGGCAGGTCTGACAATGATATTTCCTCTTCGGAATACCTCTCTTTCGTTCACCTGATCAACGAATCAGCGGCCCCTAAGTTCGACCTGGATTATGAAATGAAGCTTCAACAGGTGGTGGGTAATCTGATCAAAGAGCGTTTGGTTAGTTCTGCCCATGATGTCTCTCTGGGAGGTCTTTTTGTGACACTGGTGGAATGTTCACTACCGGGCGGATTGGGCTTTGACGTAACTTCACCGGCCGAGATCCGGGGCGATGCATTTCTTTTCGGGGAGGCCCAGAGCCGGGTGGTGGTGAGTGTCACTCCGGAGCAGGAGACCGATTTCCTGGATTATATGATGGAGATGGGTATTCATTTTTCAGCACTGGGACATGTCACCAAAGAGGAGCTAAGGATCGATGATGTTTCCTTCGGATTTATTTCCGATTATACCAGGGATTTTGAAAATGCGCTGGAACGTCTACTGGGTGAATGATGGTTCCTTCAGTGACATGAATACTAATTGCTATATTTGCCCGTTTAAACCTATAATGAAAAAAGCTTCCCTTTTCATCCTGATCCTGCTTATTTCTGTCAATGGAATCTCCCAGGAAGAGAGACCAAGGAACCTTACGGCATTTGACCTAAAAAGGATTCACTTTGGCTTCACGGTTGGATTTAACGCCATGGATGTTGGTTTTGTCAGAAACTACGAAGCCGCTGATTTCATCTATGCCGATGTGAGTCATCTGCTTCCCGGTTTCCAGGTGAGTATTGTATCAGATCTGCGTTTGAACAAAAACTGGAACCTCAGGTTTCTGCCGGGGATCAGTTTTGGGTCAAGGGAAATTCATTACTATGAATATGCGGGCCCGCAGCAGGGAGACCCGGTGGAAATTGCCGATGCTGACAACCCGGTGGCGCTTGGTCCCAGTTTCCTCGATTTCCCACTTCATTTTAAGTACAGGTCAGACCGGGTTAACAATTACCGTCCCTATCTTGTGGGAGGCTTAAATTTCCGGTACGACATGTCGGCAAAAAAGCCAGGAAAGTATGACGAAGAATCCAATGAGCATATGAAATTTGTAAGGGGTGATATCTACTTTGAATTTGGTTTTGGGGTGGATACCTACCTGCGGTATTTTAAGTTTGCTCCTGAAATTAAATTGGCAGTGGGTTTAATGAATATGATCGATCCGAATCCCAGTATGCAGTATCCCCAGTTTGCGGAGTCCATTGACCGGGCAACCTCCTACATTCTCATGTTGAATTTCCATTTCGAATAGGAACCTTGCTAACCTGTTCTTTTCAGTTCTGAACAGACCACTGCAACCGAGGAGGCCACATTGAGAGATTCCGACCCCTTCCCGCTTTGTGAAAAGGAGGGAATGGAAATCTTTCGATTTATGTATTGATCATACTGGTCTGATAATCCGTGGGATTCGTTTCCAAAAAGAATGAGTGGATTCTTTTCCAGTTTCATCCCATAGATACTCTTCCCCTCCAGGAATGTGCCATAGACAATCTTCTCCTTCATTCCGGATTCGGATAGTAGTTGCTTAATATCCAGGTAATAAATGGTAACCCGGGCAATGGCGCCCATGGTGGCTTGTACGACCTTCGGATTAAAAACATCGGCCGAATCGGGAGTACAAACAATGTGTTCAATCCCGAACCAATCGGCAGTCCGGATAATAGTCCCCAGGTTACCAGGATCACGAATGGCTTCAAAGGCTAATACCGGATTGCTAAGCAGTGACTCCATTCTGAGTTTTCGGTCGGGCTTGGTAACCACTGCAAGTACCTGCTGGGGGGTGACCAGATTGCTCACCTTTTTCAGTTCATCCGAAGAGGCTTCAATTACCTTCATCTCCCATTGATGAAGCAGGATCTCATTCCTTTGGATCCACTCCCTGGTGGCAAATAGCTGCTCTATATGGTGTTCTTCAGTACCCTTTCCGCCCAGGAGCTCCCCGATTATCTTTTCACCTTCCACCATATACAACCGGGATTGGTCCCTCTGTTTCTTTTGGGAAAGGGATCGGATCAGTTTTGATTGGTTCCTTGAGATCATGCTGCCAGGTTGTATAACTGCAAAGATGAAAAAATTATTGGCTGCATTAAAATTTGTACTTTTGCTTTTTCAATAGATAACATTGCGCCGCAGGATCCCATATACACTTCTTTTTATCTTTTCGATACTTCTTTACTCTTGTCAGGTAACAAAATATATCCCCGAAGATGAGTATCTCCTGCACAGCTATAAAATTGAATCCGGAGATGGGGATTTCGATAAAAAGGCCCTCGACGATTACATAAAACAGAAACCCAACAAGCGCATCATTTTCTGGCGTTTCTACCTCTCATTGTACAACCTCTCCTCACCTGAAAAAGAGAATGGTTTCCACAATTGGTTGAGACGCATTGGGGAGCCACCGGTTGTATTGGATGAGGAGCTTAAGGAGAGATCTTCTGAGCAACTCTCCCTCTATATGCGCAATAAAGGATTCTATCAAGCCATCGTGTCCGATACCACAATATTAAGGAAACACCGCGCCAAGGTAGTTTACACCGTAAACCCAAACCAACCTTACAAAATACGCAACATCACTTACTTTTTCCATGATGCTACAATTTCATCCCTGGTGCTGACAGACACCATTTCCAGTAAGTTCAGGGTGGGGGAGCACTTTGATGTGGATATGTTGCAACAGGAACGGATCCGCATAGAGACAGTACTCCGTGACAGCGGTTATTATAGCTTCT
Source organism: Bacteroidota bacterium (assembly GCA_039714655.1). GTDB lineage: Bacteria > Bacteroidota > Bacteroidia > Bacteroidales. Next base: position 4,487 of record JBDLIX010000168.1, on the reverse strand, counting down.
CGCGCGATTATGTCTATTATGAAGTGGATAGTGCATTAAACAGACAACAGGTTGATATTACACTGGGGATTTCCAATTATCCCACGCAGGACCGCAGAGGCAGGTTGATACATGTGGATCACCCGGTTTACAAAATCAGGAATGTTCACATGGTTACCGATTATAATGCGGTAAACTTTGAAAGGAAGAGGGATTCAGGAATGCTCCAAAAAGACACACTTTTGTTTGATAGTGTCCATGTGGTTTACTCAGAGAAACCGAACATCCGGCCATCGGTGGTCACCCAGAAGAATTACATCATTCCGGGTGAGCTTTTTGATGCGTCCAATGTCCAGCGAACTTATCGCAACCTGAGCTCCCTCAGCGCCTTCCAGATGGTGGATATACGATTCAACGAGGTGGAGACCGAAACTCCTATGCTGGATTGTGAGGTATTGATCGCTCCCTCCACGCGTCAATCTTATACAATCAAGGTTGAAGGAACAAATTCGGCGGGGAACATAGGTGCAGCAGGCAACCTTAGTTACCGGCACCGGAATCTGTTCGGAGGATCAGAGCAGTTCGATCTTTCCTTCCTGGGAGCCATTGAAACCCTGAAGGAAACCAATCCTGATCCGGATAGTGCAGGCAGCCTGAATCTGATGCAGGAGATCGGAGTTGAAGCCCGTCTGAGGATTCCCAAATTCCTCCTTCCGTTCAGGGCCGATCAGTTTATCAGGAAGTACAATCCACAGACCAACATTCGTCTCTCCTACAACTATCAGAAACGTCCCGACTATATCCGGACCCTGGCCAACGCCTCTTTCGGCTATGACTGGAGAGGGACCGAGAATCTAATTCACCGGGTCTTTCCCGTGGAGGCCAGTCTGATACTGACTCCATATAAGTCCGATTCTTTAAAGGATTGGCTGGAGGGAAAGTATCTTTTTTACAGTTATGAACCCCACCTGATCATAGACTCCAGATATTCCTTGATATGGTCCAACCAGAAGTTGTTGAAGAATCAGAGCTTCCAGGATATTCGGTTTAATGTGGAGACCGCCGGCAACCTTCTCTATTCAGGTTTCAATGCCTTTGCAGTTGAGCCGGATAGTGGGAACTACCAGCTGCTGGGGGTCGATTTCGCACAGTATTTGAAGACCGATATTGATTTCAGGAGTTATACCTTCCTGTATGAGGATGTGAGCCTGGTTCTGCGTGGATTTGCAGGTGTGGGATTTGCTTACGGAAATTCCAATGCCATGCCTTTTGAGAAACAGTATTTTTCCGGTGGCGCCAACAGCATCAGGGCATGGCAGGTGAAAAATCTTGGTCCCGGTTCATACAATGATCCGGATGAATCCACCTATCCAAACCAGACCGGGGATGTGAAACTGGAGGCCAATATGGAATATCGTTTTAAGTTATTCTGGAAACTGGAGGCAGCTCTGTTTATGGATGTGGGTAATATCTGGTCGCTTTCCAGTGAAGATGACAGGGAGGGAGCAGGATTTGAGTTCTCGCGGTTTTACAAGGAACTGGCGGTGGGTACCGGCGTAGGCACCCGTTTCGTCTTCAGTTTCTTTATTTTCCGGTTTGATCTGGGCATCCCGCTCCGTAATCCTTACCCCATTGAAGGATCCGCCTGGTTACCGGGAAATGCTGGCATCTCGGGCAAGGATCTAACCTTCAATATGGCCATCGGTTATCCGTTCTGATCCTGTTGATTTTACCAATATTTATTCTAATTTTGTTTGCTCAATTTAAACCCAATCTATTTTAACAAGTTTGATCATGTCTAATAAAATTTTAGAGGTAGTACAACCCGGTGTTGTCACGGGTAAGGATGTTCAGAAAGTTTTTTCTGTGGCCAAGCAAAATGAATTTGCAATTCCCGCAGTAAATGTGGTAGGAACCAACTCAGTAAATGCGGTGATCGAGTCCGCAAAAGTTGTAAACTCTCCAGTTATCATACAATTCTCCAATGGTGGTGCGGTCTTTTTCGCAGGAAAAGGACTTTCCAATGAGAACCAGAAGGCAGCTATTGCAGGTGCGGTTAGTGGAGCAAAGCATATTCATTACATGGCTGAAGAGTATGGCGTTCCCGTTATTCTTCATACCGACCATGCAGCAAAAAAACTTCTTCCCTGGATTGACGGTTTGCTGGATGCCGGCGAAAGGCATTTCGAACGTTGGGGAAAGTCACTTTACAGTTCTCATATGCTTGACCTGTCAGAAGAACCACTGGAGGAGAATATTGAGACATGCAAAAGGTACCTGGAGCGGATGAGTAAGATAGGCATGACCCTGGAGATCGAGCTTGGCGTGACAGGTGGTGAAGAGGATGGAGTAGACAATACTGAAGTGGACAATTCTCTGTTGTATACCCAACCCGAAGATGTAGCCTACGCCTATGAAGAGCTTTTAAAAGTAAGCGATCAGTTCACCATTGCTGCTTCCTTCGGAAATGTACATGGTGTATATAAGCCTGGTAATGTAAAGCTTACTCCTAAAATCCTCGACAATTCACAGAAATATGTGGAGGAAAAATACAATTTGGATAAGAAGCCTCTCTACTTTGTTTTCCATGGCGGTTCAGGCTCTTCCCAGGAGGAGATCCGTGAAGCCATCGGATATGGCGTGATCAAGATGAACATCGATACCGATACCCAGTGGGCAGCATGGGATGGTGTTCGTAAGTTTGAAGCTAAAAACCATGATTACCTCCAAGGACAGATTGGAAATCCCGGGGGTGTGGACAAACCCAATAAGAAGTTTTATGATCCGAGGGCATGGCTCAGGGAAGGTGAAAAGTCCATCATTGAGCGAATGAAAGTCGCCTTTAATGATCTGAACTGTAATAACAGGCTGTAGTTAGTCATAAAGTCATAAAGTCGAAAGTCTGTAAAGTTAGTTAGATGCGCGTGGGTGGAGAGAGGGACAGTTTCAGCAGTAAGTTCGGTGTACTCGCGGCATTGGCCGGATCTGCCATTGGATTGGGTAATATCTGGCGGTTTCCATATGTGGTTGGTCAGAATGGAGGTGGCGCATTTCTACTGATCTATGTGGTTTTCATTGCTGCCATCGGGATTCCGGTGATGATGTCCGAATTTCTGATTGGCAGATCTGCCCAGCTAAATCCGGTAGGTGCATTTAAAAAACTTGCTCCTGGTAAGAAGTGGCACCTTGTGGGTATGCTGGGGGTTGTTTCTGTATTTATCATCTTTGCATTCTATACTGTTGTTGCGGGCTGGACGCTGGAATATGTGGTCCAGTCTGTTAAGTGGATACTATTTCCCGGTAAGTTTGGGTTTGAGTCCATGGATAATGCAGCCCTGACACAGTTTTTCAGCGATCATTATGAGTCATTTACCTCAGGCCTCTGGAGACCGATTATCTGGTTTGTGGTGATGATGTTCCTCACCGGATACATTGTGATCTCGGGTGTAAAGAACGGAATTGAGAAATATGCCAAGATCCTGATGCCCCTATTCCTGGTATTATTGCTGATTCTGGTGGTAAGGTCTGTTTCGCTGGAAGGGGGCAGGGAGGGACTGGTATTCCTGTTTAAACCTGATTTTAGCCATATCAAAGAAGAGCCATTCCGGATCATAATTGAAGCACTGGGGCAGGCATTTTTCTCACTCTCCATAGGAATGGGTACGCTAATCACTTATGGCTCCTATATCAAGAAGAAGGAGAATCTTGCCGGAACGGCTGTAAGTGTAGTAGTTGCCGATACATCTGTTGCCATTATTGCCGGATTGGCCATTTTCCCGGCTGTGTTTGCTTTTGGCATTGCCCCCGATGAGGGCCCCGAACTGGTGTATAAAACCCTTCCTGTCATCTTTCAGAATATGACAGGCGGACTCATCTGGGCATTTATGTTTTTCCTTCTGCTCTGTTTTGCTGCCATCACATCCACCATATCGATGCTGGAGGTGATTGTTGCCTATTTGTCTGAGCAGTTGAATATGTCCCGTAAAAGAGCCACCATTCTGTCGATGATCTCAGTGGGATTCCTTGGAGTTCTTTGCACAGTTTCACCCAACATATTTGGATTTGCCAATGCTTCGCCTGACCTTATGCTGCCCCTGGGTGGATTCTTTATAGTGGTTTTTATTGGCTGGGTCTTTTCAGGGAAAAATACGAAGCAGGAGCTTTCCAGTGATGGGTCATTCAAAGTAAGATACCACAGGCTCTTTATGTTCCTGGTCAAATTTGTAGCCCCACTGGCCATTGCATTTCTATTTGCCCTGGGAGTCTACAGCAAGGTTATCACACTCTTTCCGGGGATTGGGTGATCATGTGACCATTCGTCACATTAACCCATAGATGATCAAGAAAATCTTAAGGGAGTTGTATTTGCTTCCCCGTGGTGAGCAGAGGGCTTTGTTGTTGTTATCTCTTCTGTTAATCCTGGGAATCATTGCCCGTGCTACTGTACAGCTTCTTCCCCACAGGCCCCCCCCGGGCATGGAGGAGTTCGTGCAAGAATCCCGGGCCAT
>JBDLIX010000167.1:0-11428 GCA_039714655.1 Bacteroidota bacterium | reverse complement strand
TTAAGGATTCCAAGGCAATAATAAGATTCTTTACTGTAGATCAATGTATCATCGTATTATTTCAGCTATTCTTGTTGCCTTTTTAACTGTAGTTTGTTCCCCGGACCTTATTAAGGGGCAATCAATGGACAGTTTGTTGTATTTAATAGACAATGACCTGGTCAAAGATGATTCTGATAAATATGATCTATTATGCGAGGTAATCAGGGACATAAATGATACTGAAAGCAAAATACGATATTGTGACCAGGCCATAGAACTTGCTCAAAAGCTGGATATTCAGCCTGCCCTGCCGTATCTTGAGAAAGGCGAAACATCTCTTGTATCAGGTAATTATGCAATGGCCCTGGAATGTTTTATACAGGCAGCCAGCTATTATGAAAAAGATGGTAATCGTGCTGATCTTGGCAATGCATACATGTTAATGGCTGAAACATATAACTTGCAGGGAAACCGTGAAAATGAAAAGCTCTACCTTCAGAATTCTATCAAAATCTTTGAACAGGAAAAGGATTCATTTCGCCTGGCTTACGCCCTTCATAATTTCGGTTATTTTAATTACAGTAAGGGGCAATATGACACTGCGTTGGTCGTATTCACCGAAACACTTGATCTGTTCAAAGAAATAAATGCCCCCTTAGCATATTTCGTCTGTCTTGGCAACCAGGGATTGGTATATTCCAGGCTATCAGATTTTGATAAGGCAGAGGAATATCTTCTTCAGGCAATTGATACCCTTGCTATGATGGGTGCAGAATCTGCAATAGCAGAGTTCACAATTGAATACGCAAATATTCTTCAGCAAAAGGGAGAAATTAAACAGGCTATTACCTGTGCTTCCAGGGCGCTTAAGAATACTGATGATCCGGAATATGAACGAGATGCATCACTCTTGCTTGCCCGGCTATATGAGATTTCCGGCAGGTTTGACAGTGCTTATTATTATCAATCAGTATTTATAGTCGCAAACGACAGTACGAAAAATATTGAGAGTGTTCAGAAAATGGCTGACCTGCGTACTGAATATGAAGTTGGAAAGAAACAGGCTGAGGTTGATGTATTGGAGAAAAATAAGCTGATAAACAATATTATAATTATAGGATTAGGAATAATTCTAATGCTGGCCATAGGGCTTGTCACCTTGTATAATAGCAACCTGAAACGCTCAAGAAAGCTTACAGGAGCCCTCGAAGAACGCCGGGTATTACTGGAAAAACAAAGCTCGGAACTGAAAGAAAAAAATGACAAAATTCTCGGGGCAAATGAAGAGCTAACTGTTTTGAACGAGGCCATCAACAAGCAAAAAAATGAAATACTCGATAGCATCATTTACGCAGAAAAGATACAGACTGCAATGTTGCCCCCTGAGCAGTATTTCCATGAGATCTTAAATGATGTATTCATTTTATTTAAACCAAGAGACATCGTGAGTGGAGATTTCTTCTGGATTAAGCAAGTGAACCAGTATGTTATCCTGGTAGCGGCGGATTGCACGGGTCATGGAGTACCGGGTGCGTTTATGAGCCTGCTTGGAATCAGTTTCTTAAACGAGATCGTACAAAGAAGGGAGATCATACAGGCCAACCAGGTGCTCAATGAACTCAGGAAGCAGATTAGAAATTCACTCAGACAGCATGGTCAGACAGAAGAGTCCAAAGATGGGATCGATATGGCATTATGTGTAATTGATGAAAAGAATAATACGCTACAGTACTCCGGTGCTAACAATCCATTGTATCTTATCAGAGATAAGAATGGGACTCCTGAACTGACAGAATTCAAGGCTGATCGAATGCCTCTGGGATATTATCAAGGTAGGTTTAAAACATTCACAAATAAGGACATTCAACTTGAGTATGGGGATGTGTTTTATCTGTTTTCAGATGGATTTATTGATCAAAAGGGTGGCGAGAACAATAAAAAATTCATGAGTAAAAATTTCAAAGAGCTTCTTATAGAGATTCATCAGGAGCCCATGCGGGAACAGAAAAATATCTTAGATAAGACCATTACGGATTGGATGGGTGATAATTCACAGATTGACGATATGTTGGTTATTGGAGTGAGAGTATAGATTATTCCATATATGAGAGGTTTATTGAAACCAATTTGTGATCTGTAAGCAGTATATTTATTGTAACATTTTGTTCACAATTAAAGGCCTACATCATGAATATCGGTCAGATCCATGGGAAATCCCGGCCTCTGCTTCTCAAGTACAAGAATGAAGAGTGTCCGCATTTGACCATTGAGACCAACCTGATCTGTAATATCAAATGTCGTAGCTGCTATAACATCAACAACAGTTTTGTAAAGGATTTCGACCTGATCTGTGAGGAAATCGATACGGGCATAAAGAAAAGGAAGCCACAGAGCATAACCCTCATAGGCGGAGAACCTACTCTTCACCCTGACCTGGTAAATATTATTCGTTACATAAAACAGCGGGGGCTTGTTTGCCAGATGCTTACAAACGGGGTCCTTTTTCTGGAGGACGAGGAGGATTCCCTGCTTTATTCGCTGGCAGACGCGGGGCTGGATAAGATCCTGTTACATGTGGATGAGGGGCAGGAGGAGATACATATTAATCTTGACCGGGTGATTGTCACACTTTTTGGGAAATTTGAAAAGGTTAAGATATGGTACTCTCTATCAACCACAGTATTTCATGATACACAGCAAAGAGCTGCAGGGAAATTAAGAAGGTATGCAAACAATAAATATTTCGATGGAATACTTGCCCTGCTGGTAAGGCATTGTGAAGAGACAATTAAACCTGTATTCGATGAGTCGGGTGCATCTACCATGCTGAAAGAATACGAGGGAATCTCGAAAGAGCTTGAAATTGATCCGCTTGCCTATATCCCCACCAGCCTTGATGACCATGAAATCAGCTGGCTTTTTTATTTCTTCTACATCAATGCAAACACAGGAGCAGTGTTCAGCCGGTCGTTTACTTTGATCCGGTTTTTTTTCAAAGCCTACCGTTTATTCTCAGGGCGGGCAGCATTTGGACTGAATTTCAGAGGGGGCATTTTTTATCTTGTTTTTATCTTTTCTTCTCTGCTTGAGATCATCATTAATCCGCTCAGAATTCCCTCACTCATCAGGTTGATGGCCCGTTCACGGATGCTATCAGCCCTTCGCATTCATACACTGGTCATTCAGAATCCACCACAGTATCATCCGGAAAAAGAACAATTCCAAATCTGTTATCATTGCCCGGATGCCACTATCCGAAATGGGAAACTTACCCCACTTTGTCTGGCCGACGTCATTAATCCCCTTGCGGGAACGGAGAAGAAAGAAGTGCCGGAAGAAGTTTACAGAACGGTATATGAACACATGGGGGAACCGGTATGAGAAAGTTATTGATCCTGACTGCATATATTCTCTTTTTCTGGATCATTCTGCCGGGAACAATAGTGTTGTCCGCCACCTGGTTTGACACCCTGGCCGGATTCGGTTCCGTAAAGGAATTGGCAGGAGGAATCCTAATACTCTGTTTTGCCCTGCCACTTCTGGCAGTTTCCATTATCCAGTTCAGGAAATTCAGCGGGAAATACCCGGTGTCTGCTGATCCACCCGGATTATTTATTCGCAAAGGGCTCTATGCCGTTTGGAGACATCCGATCTACCTTTTCTATACCCTGGCACTGATCGGTGTTGCACTGATCTGGGGATCCGGAGGAATGTTGTTTTTCTCCATTCCCTCATTCATACTGCTTGAGGGATTTTATATTGTTATCGAAGAGAGGATTCTGGTCCGCAGGTTCGGAAAGTCTTACCTGAATTATAGAAAAATAACTCCGCTTGTGGTCCCCCGTTTCTATTTCTGGCTGAAGATCCCCTGTTTTTTCCTTTTTGGACCCCTGTTTTCATACCGTGCCCTGGGAAAGGAGAATATCCCCGACTCTCCACCCTTTTTCTTGCTATCCTCACACCGCAACTACCTGGATCCATTCTATCTTGCACAGGCCTTTCCCTTCACCATCCGGAATGTGACCACCTTTGAAATGTACCGGACAGGCAAGAGCCGCTGGTTTTTCAAGGCCCTGGACTGCATACCCAAGAAACGATACCTGCATGATATTTCCACCGGGCGAGAGATATTGAGGGCCATCGGGCAGGATGCAGTGATCGGAATATTCCCGGAGGGGGAAAGGGGCTGGACTGGCGCCATGCAAAGCTTAAAGCCGGAAACACTAAACCTGTTTAGTAAGTTCAGCCATATTCCGATACTGCCGGTTAGACTACAGGGTAATTTCTTTGCCTGGCCCAGGTGGGGCAATGGCCCCAGGAGGGCTCCTGTCAGAGTGGAGTTCCTGGAACCTATAACTATTAACAAGGAATGGGACCGGGAACAGATTGCTGCCAGGATTACTGCAGCTATTGATGCTGAGGATCTGAATCATTCTGATTTTTATTGCAGATCGAAATGGCGAATGGAAGAGATAAGCAAAGTGATATATCGCTGTCCCCTTTGTCGCTCTTTCGACAGTATGATACTTTCTAAGGATAGGGGTGAATGTAGTAAGTGCGGGGCAACCACAGAGATAGATGAACGATATAATCTTACCTGCAGGAATGAAGTAGATGAAATAAAGGGCAGCCTGGAGGAGACCTACTTACAACTAAAGATCAGAAGTAAGGAGCTTGAGAATCTTTCGGACAGGACTTTTCCCCGGGAATTTCAAGCTCTGTGCAGTGATGATGAAAAGATCATAGCTTTCTCCGGGCAAGTTGAATTGTCAGCAGAATCCTTTCCTCGTATGGAACAACTTTTAACAGGCTCTATGATATTAACCGGCAGAAGACTTGTTTTTTCAGATGACTCAGATATCAGGTCCATTTCGCTTAAAGCAGTTAGTTCGGTGACAACGGAGAGTAATTACAAACTCCAGGTTTATGACAGTAGTGCAAAAAAGCTTTACCAGGTGGTTTTTGGCCGGGAGTCGGTATTGAAATGGCAGGACCTGATCGCTGCTGTTATTGAAAAAGAGTTCATGCAGACGCCCAACTTGAGATGAATTACGGGAATCAAATAAAGAGGAATGCCTGGCTTGATCTGTTTGCAAGGACCAAGAACAGAATGATTATTCGGTACCAGTACAGGATACTTGAGAAGTTCGGTAATATGCCTTTTCAGTCATGGAAAGCCATGGGGATCTCCCGGATTGCCAGGCGACTGGTGGGTGGGTATATCTACTCTATAAAGCTGGAAGTCAACGATTATTGCAATCTGGAATGCAAAATGTGTTACGTTGATAAGAAAAAAACCGATCTGCCGGATAAGCAGATTTTCAGATTGCTTGACCAGATCAGGGGAGAGGGTATAAGGCTTGAGATCCTGGGAGGAGAACCACTCATGCGGGCAAATATCCTTGAAATTGTCCGCTATGCAAAAGAACAGGCGAAGGTGCCATTTATTTCACTCTATACCAATGGTACCGGGGCAACCCGTAAGATGGCCCAGGGGCTCCGTAAAGCCGGACTGGATGCCATACTGGTTACCCTGGTTTCACACAGGCAGGAAGTGCACGAAGAATTTACAGGCATCCCCGGATCCTGGCAAAAGACGGTTGATGGAATACAAGAACTGGTCCGGGCCGGCATTGCCACCTATTCTTTTACAACCGTGCACAGCAAAAACAGTACAGACTGCAAGGATATATACCGGTATGTAAAAGATGAGCTGAGTGCACATTCACTCTTCTACCAGTACATCCCACAGCAGAAAAATGATCCCTTGATGATTACTCCTGCCCAATGGCAGAGAATCAAACAGTGGATCCTCCTCGAGCAAAATCCTGAGCATGCCCGTTTCGTGAGGGATTTTTATATGATCAGTGGAAACTCCTGCTCGGGTGGAAACTTTGTGTTTACCGTCAAGGTTGATGGCAGTGTGCAGCCCTGCCCATTTATCAATAATATGCCTCTGGGGAGCATCTATCATACCAGCATCTGGAAGATCTTTCGTCACCGATTTGCCAACAGTGACCTGGTGACATTCAAGACCACACCCCGGGAGTGCAGGGAATGCGCTTATGCATCCATATGCGGTGGTGGGTGTAAGGCTGGAAACGATGTGCATTTCGGGGAGTATAACTGTAAAGATCTGCGGTGCCTTGGACCGTATTCGAAAGTAAGGGACCACCAGGAAGTGATGGTTGATATACCCACGTTTTTTTGAACTATACATACGCTTTGGATACAAAACAAACCATACTAAAAGTTGAAGATGTCTCAAAATCTTTCGGGACAAAGCAGGTGCTTGATAAGGTTAATCTTCATATTGGCAGAGGAGAAATATGCAGTATTGTAGGAGAGAATGGCAGTGGGAAGACAACCCTTCTCAAAATTATTGTTGGTATGATCAGGCCGGATTCAGGATTCGCCCGGTTTCAGGGTAGCTTTGGATATTGCCCCCAGGATATGCAGATTTTCAACTCTCTTACTCTCAGGGAAAATCTGTTATTTTTTGCGACCGCTTATGATTTGAGAAACGGAGAATCCGGATGGAGAAATAACCTGCAGAACTTGCTGGAGGATTTTCATCTTTCCGATGAAATGGATACCCGTGTGGCGAATCTGAGTGGTGGTATGCGGCAAAAACTGAACCTTCTCCTGGCACTGATACATTCCCCTGAACTGTTGATCCTGGATGAACCCTATGCTGCTTTCGATTGGGAGAGTTACCTCTACTTCTGGCAGCTGGTGAGTAAGCTCAAGGAGAAGGAAACAAGCTGTCTGATCGTATCCCACCTGATTTATGATCAGAAAAACATTGACAGGATATTCGAACTCAGGGAAGGGAGGTTATTATGAGGGGGAAATACATCTGGATAGCCTCATTGATGACATTTCGTGAAGTTTTTCGACGCAGAATTGTCATCCTCCTTCTGGTAATAATCCCTTCCATATTCTATGCGCTTATCTATCTGACAACAAATATGTTTCCCATACCTTTCCAGCTGGCTGCCGTAGAGGGTGAGCCCGGACTAATGGTTCCTGCAAGACATATTGGACTCGTATTTATGGGACTCACTTCCTCAGGGCTTCTGGCTGCATTTTTATCTATGAGTCTGATCCAGAGGAATATACAGGCTACACGGCGTCTGATCATATGCGGGTATACTTCATCGGAGATTTCGTTATCTAAATTACTTGTGATGCTTGCCATTATTGTCCTTGTTGGTTTTTATATAGGCAGCATGCTTTGTATATTTTTTCGTCCGGATCGTTTTCTAATGGTTGTTTTCGGATTTATTCTGGCCGGTTTTGTCTATGGAAGCTACGGGTTACTCATTGGCTCTTTCCTCTCAGGTGAGCTTGAAGGTATCCTGCTGATCACGCTGCTTGCAAACATTGATATCGGATGGCTGCAGAATCCTGTCTTTTACGCGGGAGCAATGCACAAAGCTTTGATCAGGGGACTTCCTGCGTTTTTTCCATCGCAGGTGAGTAATATATCCGCGTTTTCGGACCATGGTATTTCACTGGCACTGACAGGAAGCCTTCTTTACGGCTCTGTTTTACTGGCTCTGGCCCTGTTCATTTTTTGGTTGAGAATGAGAAGAAGATAAGACGCTTATGCGAATATTCAGATTTGAAAAATGGTATGCCGATCTCCTGACACCTGAGCGGGATTACATCATCATTTTTCATACTCTCCTGGAGGTCTTTGGAATTCGGATTTGTTTTGTGGAAGTAAACGGCTCAAGGTTTGAGGGAGAGCAAGCTGTTCATATAAATCGGAGACTAAAGGGAATAAAGCGGTGGGAGCATACTGTTTTTACCAGGCAGGGGCATTTACAGTACAGGGAAGAGAGGGGTGAAATTAAACTACTCCTGGAAGAGATGGAGCTGGTGCTGAATATCAAGCCTGTTCATCCACCGGACTTTAGTAGCAGAGGATTGAAAATACGAAACAGGGGTGGGGGATATCTTATTTGGAAACCTCTCTATTTAAAGGGCAGGCTTGAGGGGAGGATCCATTTCACAGGAGATGAAGAACAGGTAATGAATGAGGAAGAGCTCACCGGGACCGGCTATGTCGATTATCTTTATTCAACCATGTCACCATTCAGGGTTCCGATCCGCCAGTTATACTGGGGCCGCCTGCACAGCCAGGATCTTGACCTGACCTTTTCATATGCCCTTGGTATTCATGAAAAGATTTACGGAGCTATGATGATGATTCAAACAGGGGGGGAGATCCTATGGTTAGATGAATTTCGTATTCAGGCAGACCGGTGGGAGAAATTTGAACCACCGGGCATTTCATGTCCTGGATCATATGTGATTGAGGCCAGGTCTGACCGGATACAATTGGTAATAAAAGTGATTCACCTGAAACATGCGATTGTTTCAGAATTTCTTGAAAATCCGAAAGAACTGGGACGTCTTAGAATGGCAGTACTCAGGCTGATATCCAGGGAGCCAAGGGGGATCAAGTTTTATTCATCTGCCAATCTGGAGTTTTCACTTGATGGCAAAATCCAGAAACTGGAAGAGATTTTTATGATTGATGAATATGTCAGTTTTATATAAAGAATGATAAGCAGACGCATTTTCCTGGCTACGGGGGGAACACTCCTGGGTATTCTGGCTGCCGGATCAGGCGGGGTGGGTTACCTTCTCCATAAATTGAATCGCCTGGGAAACCGGTCTAATGATTTCCGGTCCACTGAAAAAATGCTTTCGCAGAATTCACTTTTTAAGGTATATCCACAGCTGGGGAGGCATATACCCTGGATTAGCCTGGGGGAATTTCCGACGCCGGTGGAGAAGTTTGGATCCTCTTTAGGGTTGCAGGAGGGAAAGCTCTGGGTGAAAAGAGACGACATGACTTCTCCAATATACGGGGGAAACAAGGTCAGGAAACTGGAACATTTGTTCATGGATGCAAGGCTGAAGGAGCGTAAGAGCCTGATCACCATCGGGGGACTGGGCTCGAATCATGCACTGGCAACAGCAGTACATGGTGGAAGACATGGATTTATGGTGCACCTTTGTCTGTCAGATCAGCCGGTCACAAAGTTCGTACGAAGAAATCTGGCAGGATTCATGGCTGCAGGCGCAAAAATTCATTATTGTACAACTACAGGTGATGCTTACAGGTATTCCAGACGGCTTTTCAGGGAATTGAAAACCAAAGGAGAGGCTCCTTACTTTATACTGTCTGGCGGAACCTGCGGATTGAGCAATGTGGGACATGTAAATGCAGCGTTCGAAATTGCTGAACAGGTACGGGCCGGTTTGCTGCCGGAACCTGATAAATTGTTTGTTGCTGCCGGGACCTGCGGAACCATTTCCGGGTTAATAGCCGGATTGAAGATAGCTGGGCTTTCAACCCGGGTTATCGGTGTGCGGGTAGTTGATTCTTTTCCGGCGTATCCTTATATTATCCGGTATTATGCGCAGAAGGTCGCGGATTGCCTTCGCAGATATGATCCTTCCATCCCCAGTGTGAAAATTGTAAAGGCAGATTTTGACCTGCTGACAAATTACCTTGGGAAAGGATACGGTGAGGTTACAGATGAGGGGATGGCGGCTGTAGAACTGGCAGCTTCCCGAATCAGCCTGGAAACCACCTATACGGGCAAAACTCTTGCTGCTTGTCTTGATTACTGCAGGAGGGATGTGTCTGAAGAAAAGATCCTATTCTGGAATTCCTATAATTCTGCAGCTTTTGAGAAGTCACCTACTTATGATGGCCTGCCCCGTGATATTTTGGAAAAACTGGCTCTCTGACCTTGTTTAGCAAAGCTTTACCGGATTCTTTGTCCCATCAGAATATTAATGGGGTTCTGAGCTGTTTTACAAATAGGAATGTATTGAGTAATTTTACAGTAGTGGGAACCTGACACAAAAGCGAGATCGTTGATTTATACCAATCCCATATATTCGATACTTTACATCGACGAAGAAGAGCGGAATCTGATCAGTTTTAAATCTGCCTTCGGTCAGGATTATCACATCTATACTTCAACTTCGGGTAAGGCAGGATTGGAGCTTATGGAACAAAAAACCATTCAACTGGCGATCACGGATCAGGGATTGCCGGATATGAACGGGATTCAATTCCTGGAAAAGATACTGATTCTCTACCCCGATTGCATGCGGATGATCATGACCAAAGTTGACGATAAGGATGCCATCATCCAGGCCGTCAACAGGGGGCACATATACCGGTATGTGTCCAAACCCTGGAATAGAGATGATCTGAAACTGAGCATAGATAGTGCCATGGAGGTCTATAACCTGAAAATCCAGAACAGAAACCTGATCAATTACCTGAAAGACGCCAAACGGACTCTTGAGCAGAAAGTGCTGGAGCGGACCCGGGAGATTGATCAACAAAGGAAAAACATTACCGATAGCATACAATATGCAAGCCGGATTCAAAAAGCCTTAATGCTTCCATCAGAGGAACTGGAACAATTAATGCCATCCCATTTCGTCATGAATAAACCCAAAGATATAGTAAGTGGCGATTACTACTGGGTATCAAATAAAAGCGACAGGCTGATTATTGCAGTGGCGGATTGCACCGGACATGGAGTGCCAGGAGCTTTCATGAGTATTCTTGGGATCAATTTTCTGAATGAAATAGTAAACAATCTGGACACTCCACATGCCAATGATATTCTGAATGAACTTCGCGAACACATCATAAAAATACTTGGCCAGACCGGGCAAAGGGACGAGGCCAGGGAGGGTATAGAAATGGCTTTGTGCGTGGTTGATTTTACGAACAAAGTAGTACAATTTTCAGGAGCCTTTCGACCAATGTACCTTATCAGTGAGGGCGAACTCAATGTAATTAATGGAGACCGGATGCCGATCGGCTTCTATGAAGAAGAGAAGAAATCTTTTAGCAACAGGGAGGTTCCCTTTAAGGAGAATGACATTATCTATCTGTTCACTGACGGATATGTGGATCAGATTGGAGGTTTGGAAAGGAAAACCTTCAAATCAGTAAGATTCAAAAAGTTGCTCAAAGAAATCAGTCACAAGCCCCTGAAAGAACAAAGATCCATTCTGATGGAGGAGCATGAGATATGGAGAGCTGGTCAGGAACAAATCGATGATATTCTGATACTGGGAGTCGAGCTCTCCAAACAGCATCAGGCTTAAATAGGCCTTCCTTCATTTACAACCAATAATCCAATCTTTGCCCTATCTAAGGGCCCTTGATCACCTTTAGCCAGAGTTAAGTACTTGTTTACAACTAATCAATCCGCATAAGCAAAACTCTAAAAGCTTTATTTTTTAAGAGTGCTGAATCAGGATAGTAAATATATATAAAGCCTTCGTTTATCAAGTAGGAAACGGTTTCTGAAGCTGAATCAAAACCCAGTCCTGCCCACCTGTCGCCGTTATAATTAATTTCAAGAGATAATACTCTTGCATTTGATTCTGT
>JBDLIX010000166.1:0-11562 GCA_039714655.1 Bacteroidota bacterium | reverse complement strand
AAGAGTTCAAATGAGGGGAAAGGAATATGGTTAAAGAGTCCGATGGAGACTCCCGGTTTCTGCTCCCTGATCATCTGGGGAAGGAGCAGGAGGTGATAGTCGTGGATCCAGAGGATATCCCCGTCATTGATTATCTGGAGGATCTTTTCGGCATATAGTCTGTTGATCTTCACAAAAGCTTTCCAGGATACTTCACTGTAGGTTACATTCTCTGTAAAATAGTGGAACAGCGGCCAGAGGGTATTGCGGGCAAATCCATGGAGGTACAGGTTTCTGTCATGGGCCCTGGGGAGTACTGGGAAACAGTTGAATGGAACCAGCTTGCTCGCCAGGATTTCACTCTCCTTTGAATTGAAGTCATGGTTCTCGAAACTGGTAAGCCCCACCCACATTGGATTAAAAGCCTCATAAAAATGCTGCAGTCCCGAAATGGTCTGCTCTTCGGTTTTTTCTATCTGATAGTTCTCATTATGCCATACAATGTTTACAGGAAGCAAATTGGATGCGATAATAAGACGTTTCATATGAGCTCAATTTATTATCTTCAACGATTGGGAAGCAACTATAAATTTAGATACCTTGAAGGCTATTACCAATTTTTAATATCAACAGAATGACATTTCAACCCAAATTTGACGCAGTAATTTTTGACCTGGATGGTGTAATTACCCAAACTGCCCTTGTGCATGCTTCGGCATGGAAAAAGATGTTTGATGACTTTATGAGATCCCGTGAGGAGCGGTTTGGTGAATCCTTCAGGGAGTTTACCCATGCTGGCGACTACCTCCCTTTTGTGGATGGGAAACCCAGGTATAAGGGAGTGGCATCATTTCTGGAGTCCAGGAGTATTGACATTCCTTTCGGCGATCCGGCCGATGATCCTGAACAGGAGACTGTATGTGGGCTGGGAAACAGGAAAAACATCATGTTCAATGAAGTGCTGGATCAGGAGGGCGTTGAGGTCTATGAAAGCTCAGTTGAAATGCTCCAAAGGTTGAAAGAAGCCGGGGTCAGGATTGGAGTAGCATCCTCCAGTAAAAACTGCAAACCTGTGTTGGAGAAGGCCGGGTTGCTCCATTTTTTTGAAACCCGCGTTGACGGAGTGGTTTCGGCGGAAATTGGCCTGAATGGGAAACCTGAACCCGATATCTTCACCACAGCTTGTGACAACCTGGGTGTAGAGTACCACCGGTCTGTGGTGGTTGAGGATGCTGTTTCGGGGGTGCAGGCAGGACGTAAAGGGAACTTCGGACTTGTGCTGGGTGTGGCACGGGAAGAGAATATCCGGGAGTTGTTTGTGGGTGGAGCAGATATTGTGGTGGAGGACCTGGGAGAGATCGGATTGGAAGGGATCAATGAATGGTTCGGGACAGGGATGGAGCGTGACGGATGGTTGCTTCATTTTCATGATTATGAGCAAGGGATGGAGCGGTCAAGGGAAGCGCTACTGGCTGTCGGTAACGGATATCTTGGAACCCGGGGTGCCATGGAAGAGAGCAGTGCCAATAAGGTAAATTACCCGGGTACTTACATTACCGGTTTGTTTAACCGGCTTGTTTCCAGGGTGGGGGACAGGGATATTGAAAATGAAGATTTCGTCAACATTTCCAACTGGTTACCCGTAACCTTCCGCATCGATGAGGGAGAGTGGTTTGAAATCAACCCCGAACCTACTTTCACCATCAAGAGCATCCATCGTACGCTGGATCTTAGAAATGGTGAGTTACTGAGAGAGATGATTGTGGAGGATCAACAGGGGAGGATCACCAGGGTTAAATCATCAAGATTTGCCAGCATGGCCGATCCCCATCGTACAGCGCTGCGCTACTCTATTACACCCCTCAATTATGAAGGAAGAATTGATATCAAAACCGGGTTAAATGGTGATCACAGCAATGGGGGAGTTGAGCGTTACAATACACTGAATCAAGTACATCTCATGCCAGTGACGGAACTCTATTCTGAAGATAAAATGGAACTGGTGGTGAAAACCACCCAATCGGATATCCTGGTAGCTGTATGTGCCGGTAACAACATTATTCATGGAGGAGAGCAGGTTGCATCAAAAACCCAAACAGGGAAAGGATGGATCAGTCAGGAATTTGAGGTTGAAGCAAGAAAGGAACAGGAAGTTACACTGGAAAAGATGGTTACTATCTATACTTCCAGGGATCCTGAAGTGGAGGATCCGCTTGAAGAGGCCCAAAACGGGCTGGACGAGATGTCATCCTTTGAGAGCGAACTGAGTCTCTCTGCCGGAAGATGGACGGAACTCTGGGATCAGATGGATATCTCAATTTCGGGGGACCGTGAAGCACAGCGCCTGGTGAGGTTGCACCTGTTCCATATGATGGTGACTGCATCACCACACCATGCAGGACTTGATTCGGGAATTCCGCCAAGAGGTTTGCATGGTGAGGCTTACCGGGGACATATCTTTTGGGATGAATTGTATATACTTCCACTTTATAATCTTCATTTTCCGGAAGTGGTCAAATCGGTGCTCATGTACCGCTATCGCCGTTTAGATGCTGCCAGAGCAAACGCAAAAGCGTATGGTTACAAGGGAGCAATGTTTCCATGGCAGAGTGGAAGTGACGGCCGGGAGGAGACCCAGATCATTCACCTGAATCCCCTTTCAGGTGAGTGGGGTGATGATTATAGTTCGCTCCAGAGACATATTTCTCTGGCCATAGCCTACAATGTTTGGAATTATTATCATGCCACAGGCGATCTGGATTTCATGGGCAACTACGGAGCAGAGATTTTATTGGATATCTGTAAATTCTGGGCAAGCAAGTCAGCCTTTGATGCTGACGATAACCGGTTCCATATTGACAAGGTGATGGGCCCCGATGAATTTCACGAGAAGTTACCGGGCTCAGGGGAGGGTGGATTGACAGATAATGCATACAGCAATATCATGGTAAGCTGGATGATCGATAAGGCGTTCAAAGTTTTGGAGGAGCTGGATGCGGGCCAGAAGGATAGGATCCTACAGCTGCTTTCATTAACAAGCGACGATCTCGCACAGTGGAGAAAGATCATGCATGGATTGTCACTGCATATTTCGAAAGAGGGTGTTGTAGAGCAATTCAGGGGATATTTTGACCTGGAGGAGCTCGACTGGGATCATTACCGGGCCCAATACGAAGATATTCATCGGCTCGACCGTATATTAAAAGCTGAAGGAAAATCACCTGATGGCTATAAATTATCCAAGCAGCCTGATTTTCTGATGGGCTTTTATAATATGGGAGTAACTGAAGTTACGCGTATTATAGAATCACTTGGATACACCCTGCCCGGAGATTATGAAAAAACCAACTTCGGTTATTACATTGACCGGACCTCCCATGGGTCCACCCTGAGCAGGTTAGTACATGCCAGGCTCGCCTGGCAGATGGGATTGCATGAAATGGGGTGGGGAATGTATCTGGATGCTTTGAGAAGTGACCTGGTGGATATTCAGGGTGGCACTACCGGTGAAGGGATCCATTGTGGTGTGATGGCAGGGACGGTCTATGATGTGATATCGACCTTTGCAGGGCTGAACCTGCAGGGAAATATCCCGGAACTAACTCCCTCCCTGCCCGGGCACTGGAAAGAATTGGACTTCAGATTCACTTTCAAAGGAACGCACTTTAAGGTATCTGTATCTGAATCCACGCTTAAAATTTCAGGAAAAAATGGAGGAAAGGATAAAATAAAAGTACATCTTTGCGGGAAAGAAATTGAACTATCACAGGATGAGCCTGTTTCAGTCATGTTAAACTAAAATCTCACTATCGATGTTAGGAGATGTTCTTCTGATCAATGATATGCACAAGGAGGCAGCCCAAGCCATTTTCGAGCGGCTTATGGAAGGTTGTAGTACCAAGGGTGAGCGCTACCGGTGCATTGTTGGTATTGCCGGGGAGTCCGGATCAGGAAAATCGGAGCTTGCCCATTCCCTTGGAAAGCTGTTAAAGGAAAATAACATCAGGGTAAAGGTGATCCACACCGATAACTATTATAAGATCCAGCCACTCCTTCGAGAAGAGTGGCGCCGTAACAAAGGATTTAATATGATCGGGCTCGAGGAATATGACTGGATTAAGATCAAGAAAACCATCCGGGACTTCAAAGAGGAGCAGGAGTGCATGATCCCGTGTATTGACCTGATTCCTGAACAGGTGGACAAACTCATTACTGATTTCAGTAAAATTGATCTCCTGATTATTGACGGGCTCTATGCCATTCATGCAGATGACATTGATATGAGGGTGTTTATCGACCTCACCTACCACGAGACCAAGATCAATCAGATTATTCGGATGAAGGAGGCCATGAGTGACTTCCGGATGGGGATCCTGGAAAAAGAGCATCTGGCGGTAGCTTCTCTCAAACCCATGGCAGACCTGATTGTGGATAAGTCCTATCAGGTAGTGACCGCTGAAGAACACATGAAAGGGGTTTAAGGAGGGCACATGAAATTACCCATGGTATTGTATGTGGATGATGAAGCTCTAAACCTGGAATTGCTAAAAATCATCTTCATGAATGAATTCAATATTATCACAGCCACTTCTGCTGCAGAAGGCCTGGAACTGCTGGAGGCATATCCCGATATTTATGTGATCATATCCGATCTGAAAATGCCGGTTATGAATGGCCTGGAATTCATCAAAGAGATTAAGCGTAAGAACCGGCAAAAGGTGTGCATGTTACTGACCGGATTTATTGAGTCGGAAATAATGCTTGAAGGATTTAATAAAGATCTCATATTCAGATATTTAATGAAACCTTTTAACAGGGATGAATTGGAGGAATCCATTCTTGAAGCATTTCGTCGCTCACCGGAAATGCTCCACTGATATCAGGTGGTAACAAGTGGAAGTAAAACATTTACAACCACCTTTCCATGCTCATTTCGTACTTCCATTTTACCCTTGTGTTCACGGACGATCATGTAACAGATGGTCATTCCCAGTCCTTTTCCTTTGCCCACCTCCTTTGAGGTAAAGAAGGGATCGAATACCAGTTTGATGTTCTCTTCCCGGATGAGGGGGCCGGTGTTGCTTATGGAGATCCTGACAAAAGGATCCTTCCCTGATTTTTCTTCAGACAGAGAAATATGAATCCTCTCTCTTTCTCTTGTCTCTTTGCTCTCAATGGCTTCAATGGCGTTATCAAGGATGTTCGAAAATACCTGTTGGAGCGACTTTTTATAACCAAACACCCTCAATCCGGGTTGAATCTCTTTCGACAAGGTAATATGATCCGGAATCTTCAATTCAATCTTCTGCAACACGATTGAAAAGATCCGGTCAAGTTCGTACGCCTTCTTTTTCTGACCTGGAGCGATAAGAATATTTAAACTGGAGATGATATCATTGGCCCTTTTGACCCCTTCAAAAGAGGATTCCATCACCTGATCGATCTGTCTGAGAAGTTTCTCCTTTTCCGGGGATGGCGCCTCCTCTATCTTGATCCACTCACTTTTCATTGTATTGAGTGCATGGAGGCTTCCTGAAATAAAATTCAATGGATTGTTGATCTCATGGGCAATTCCAGCTGTAAGGGTACCCAAAGAGGCCATTTTTTCAGACTGTGCCAGTTCATTCTGTTGTTTCCGCATAATCATCTCGTAGCTGAAATTCCTGGCAAATAGAAGCCCAAGCGCCATGTTCACAAATAGATAGCTAACGATGGGTATGAGGTTGTAATAAAACCTGTTCTCAATGACAATCGGAATGATCGATTCGCTGCCATCGCTAAGAAAGATTAAATAATTGTCGATCAACAGGGCCAAAAAGAAATAAGTAACAAGGGTAACCATCAACACCGTTCTGTGCCTGACCGTATGGAGGATATAATGAGGGATCAGTGATAAGATGATGGGAACATATGGGAACCAAAAATAGAACTCATTATAATATACACCGCTCAGGGGTGGGAGTATTAGAATGATAATGGGAGGCATGGTCAGAATCACTGTTCGTGCCAGGTTGAATCGTCGTGCCTTGATCAGGAGAAGATCAATCATACAAATTAAAATGAGCGAATGGTACCGATATGCCATTGGAGGAGGTTTCTCGTCAGCACTATGCAGGAGGATGACGATGACACAGAAGAGCAGGATGAAAAAATAATTGATGAAGATCATAGAGACAACCTCTCTATCACTTTCGAACCTGTATCCCAGGGAGAGCTTTTCAATAGAAGATGGTTGGA
The DNA here is from genome assembly GCA_039714655.1 of Bacteroidota bacterium. Taxonomy (GTDB): domain Bacteria; phylum Bacteroidota; class Bacteroidia; order Bacteroidales. The sequence continues at coordinate 5,346 of JBDLIX010000166.1, read as the reverse complement.
TTCTTATCATAAGACAAATTGTATCGCACTTAGTATAAATTTAATGTTTTAGTTATGAAAAAGAGCAACACTATTTGGTGATTCGTCAAGTTTTTACCTGGAGCTGGTCAAATGAAAAGAGGCGAATTGGATAATGCAACAAAATGGGCCTTAGTACCGTATATAGGATCGAAGAATGAACATTTAAATCAAAGACGATGAAAAAGTATTTGAATTTCAGATCAATGGTTTCCCTATCACTGGCAATAACCCTGCTGTTTACATCTACTTCATGTGATAAAGAACCTGTGGATGAGCGTCCCGAATTGCCTCCTGTGGAGAGCCTGGTTATGGATTTTACCAATTTCAGTGAGCCACCTGGCAGCATGAAGGGAACCGAAGCAACCTATGAAAACGTTTACCATTCCTACCTTTCGGTGGTTTTCTGGAATGTGGCTGCAACAGTAACCATGGCCTTGCCAGTGGTTGCATATGGTCATGCGCTTCAGCAAGAGCCGGTTTACCTGGGCGACCGAATCTGGGAGTGGTCTTTTGATTTTCCGCTGAACAGCGTGAATTATACAGCCACGCTCACAGGAGCAAGAGTCAGTAATGAGGAATTCTCCATGGAGATGGTCATTGCACCGGCACTAACTCCAGATATGGGTGTGAAATGGTTTGATGGGATAATCAGGTATGATCACACCCATGCCACCTGGAACCTTTACAAAGAGGGATCTGTCAAGGTACTTGAAGCCCAATGGAACAAAGATTATGAAACGGAGGAAGCAGACCTTACTTATACTTTCGTGGAACCAGGACATAATGAGAATGGAAGCTACATTATGCTGGCTTATATGCCACAGGAGTTCTATGATGCTGCCTATACCATCTCACTGGCAGCTGGCGAAACTCTCATTCAATGGAACACTACCACCATTGAGGGTCGAGTAAAGGATCTGGTTAAATTTGAAGATTCGGAATGGCACTGCTGGGATTCAGCGGCCAACAACCTGGTGGATAAGGTTTGTGAATAACACAACACTACATTGTAAATCGAAAGGGTATTAAAGGAGAGTGCCTATAATATTTTGCGAAGCAAAAGATTTCAGCACTGAATTTAATACCCTTTCGATGCTTTCATCTCCCGGATAAGAACATGCTTTTGTAAATATTGTCCGTTGTCAGGCAGGCCCTGGATCTCCCTGACCACTTCCATTCCTCGGGTGACTTTCCCGAAGGCAGCAAAACCCTGGCCATCCGGATTCCGTTCACCTCCAAAATCGAGTGAGGGCTGGTCGCCGATGCAGATGAAAAACTCGGTGGAAGCAGAGCCAGGTTCATTCCTGGCCATGGATATGACACCATCGGTATGTTTGATCCTGGTTGTCTCTGTGGTTTCATGGTCAATGGGAGAGTAGATATTCACCCGGTCATCATCGAATAGTCCGCCCTGGACCACCTCTATTTTCACCCTGTTCTGTGGCTGATTATCCATGCGGACCACCCTGTAAAAGAGGGCATTGGTGTAAACATCTTGCTCTACAAGTGCAAGGAAATTTGCAGCTGTTACCGGGGCCTTATCCATAAAAACCTCCACTTCAATATCACCCACTTCCGTCCGGATCACTACCATCACCCGCTGGGTACGGTCGCATGAAACCGCACCTTGCAGTACCAGCACCAGCAGGAGCTGGGAAAGTCTATGCCAGGTTATGTTTCTCAATAAACTCTTTTAATACACCTGCCAGGTTGGGTTCACCTATTTCCTGCAGGTCATAATAGACCCGGGTGTTCGGTTTCTTAATATGGATCAGGCGGTTCAAATCTATGGGAGTGCCGATCACCACCGCATCACAATCGGAACTGTTTATGGTGGTTTCCAGATCCTTTAACTGTTCCTCGCCGTATCCCATGGCCGGTAGCAGGGTCCCGATTTCAGGATAGATCTCGAAGGTTTCAGAGAGCTTTCCAACGGTGAAAGGTCTTGGATCCACAAGCTCTGAAGCCCCGAACTTCCTTGCTGCCACTACACCGGCCCCAATCTTCATCTCGCCATGGGTTAAGGTGGGACCGTCTTCAACCACCAGTACCCTTTTGCCTTTGATCACATTGGGGTTATCCACCCTGATGGGCGAGGCACCATCGATAACCGTTGCCGTGGGATTTACTTTTGCAATACTCTCGCGCACTACCTGAATACCTTCCGGAGAAGCGGTGTCCATTTTATTGATCACTACTGTATCTGAAATCCTCAATACAATTTCTCCAGGATAATAGCTTAGCTCATGACCGGCCCTGTGTGGATCCACTACCCCGATTGTCAGATCAGATTTGTAGAAAGGAAAATCGTTGTTTCCCCCATCCCAGAGAATGACATCACATCCATCAGGATCCTTTTCTGCTGCCCGCAAAATTGCTTCATAGTCCACACCAGCATAGATCACATTTCCCCTGACTACATGAGGTTCATACTCCTCCATCTCTTCGATGGTACATTTATGAAGGGTTAAGTCGTCAATGGAAGCAAATCGTTGAACCTTCTGAGCAACCAGGTCTCCGTACGGCATGGGGTGCCTGATGGCCACAACCTTCAGTCCCTTCTCCATGAGTTGCTCAATCACCCTGCGCGAGGTCTGACTCTTTCCACAGCCTGTTCTTACAGCACAGACAGCAATGACCGGTTTGGAACTTTCAATCATGGTGTCGTTGGTCCCCAGTAATGTAAAATTGGCACCTGCTGCGTTAACTACTGCCCCAATGTTCATCACTTTTGGGTAAGGCATGTCACTGTACGAAAAAACACATGTTTTGGCTTGCAGCTCTTTAATTAATTGGGGCAGTTGATCCTCCGAATGAATGGGGATCCCTTCAGGGTAGAGTGAACCGGCAAGCTCAGCGGGGTATTTACGCCCATCGATATCCGGAATCTGTGCGGCTGTAAAGGCCACCACATTGAACTCCTCATTCTCCCTGAAATAGGTGTTGAAATTGTGAAAATCCCTTCCGGCTGCTCCAATAATAATGATGTTTTTCCTGGTCATACGCTCTGGCTTATTTAGATTCGAGATCATCAAATTTATAGGAATATTTGGCCAGAGATACCGAATATGCTGTAGAATAGCTTCAGCTTAAAAATTTATTAGAACAACTTGTTTACTATTACGTAATAATAAATAGGATTTTTCGAATAAATATATCGAAATTCGAAAATAAAAGTATCGGGGGTGAATTTTTTGGCACATACTTACCTGTCGGGATGCAATGAAGAGATCATTGTCGGGAACTTCATGGGTGATTATGTAAAAGGAAGGAATTATTTGCTTTTCCCCGAGCAGGTGAAGAAAGGGATACTGATCCACCGGGATATTGATACCTTCACAGATATGCATCCCATTACCAGACGCAGCAAATTGAGGGTTGCAGCAAGGTATCATAAATATGCAGGGATTATTATCGATATTTTTTATGATCATTTCCTGGCTTCACTCTGGGATAATTTTTCTACCATGCCGCTAGAAGAGTTTGTGAACAGGAGCTATGACCTGTTGAAAAGGAACTATAAGGTATTGCCTGAAGCCATTAAAATGTGGTTCCCTACTTTTCTTGAAAATAATTGGATGATGGCCTACCAGACTGTAGATGGTATAGAATTGGTTCTGGAGCGAATGGCAGAGAATACCTCATTGCCCAATCACGCTGAATATGCAGTGGAAGTTTTAAGTGACCAGTATGAGAGTTTTAAGGATGATTTCCTTGAATTCTTCCCATTGATCGTTCAATTTCTGGAAGAGAAATACGAGATCGAAATTACTACACAGAGAGACGGGTACCCCGAATGTTAAGCGTATTGCTTGTTATCGGTTTTCAATGTGGGACCCGGAAGCTTATCAATCTTAAGCAGTTTATTGTAGTCCTGCTCAAAGAAAAACTCGGATTCTCCAAAGGCAGGTGTTAACTCATCCAGCCATTGTGCCTTGGGATCATAAGCGGCAAAAAACGGTTTGCCAACCCACTCTGGATTCCTGCCCTGCAGAAATTCAAGTACAAATACTTTTTCACCTTTTACCTCGGTCGTGCCTGTAATGCGAACTTTTCCCGGTCCCGCAGACATACTGGGACCTCTTACAGTGCGGCAAATACCACTCACCTGCTGATAAGCAGTGTTGAAGATTTGATGGGCCTGTTCCAAGGTTACTCCAAAATAGGATTGCGCCCCGGTATCCCTGGCTACGAACATATAGTAGGGAATCATTCCCATAGCCACCTGCATGCGCCACATGGTAGCCCACACCTGGGGATCATCATTCACGTGCTTTAACAAGGGAGACTGGGTTCGAATCTGTGCACCGGTTCCCAATATTTTAGTGACAGCTTCCCGAACAGCATCTGTTTCCAGCTCCCTGTAGTGATTGACATGTGCCATAAAGGCCAAATGAATTCCCCGGTCTGTTATCCTGCGAAATATATTGAGGAGCTGATCTGAGTCCGGATCAGTAAGATAACGGTAAGGCCAGAATGAGAGGGATTTGGTGCCAATGCGGATGGTCTTTAATTGTGGAAGATCAGCATCCAGAATGGCATTTATGTATTTTTCAAAAATGGAAGCCTTCATAATCATGGGATCACCACCGGTAAAGAGGAGATCTGTGATGGAGGGATTATCTTTCAGATATGAGACCACCAGATTCGGTTGTTTCATGGCAAACTTCAGCTCATTGAGTCCGGTGAACTGGGGCCACCTGAAGCAAAACGTACAATATGCATGACAAGTCTGACCCTGGGTAGGAAAGAAGAGCATGGTTTCGCGGTACTTGTGCTGTATTCCGGTTAATTTTTCACCGTGGAGTGTGGGTACATTATGTTCAAGTTGTCCGGCCGGGTGGGGATTTAGTGTGAGCCTTAATTCATTTACATACTTGGCCAGTTCAGTTTTACTGACATTGTTTTTAACCATTTCCGAAAGGGTACTGAATTGTGTCGGTTTTAACATCGACTTTTGAGGGAAATTGAGGATAAACATGGGATCTTCCTGGGCTTTATCCCAATCAATCAATTCATTAACCACATAATTGTTGGTTTTGAAAGGTAGTACTTCGGACACAATTTTGATGGTATGGATCTGGCTTTGACTTAACCGTCCATAGGAAGGTATTGTATGAAAATTATGTCGTGCATATGCTTGATACTTCATGAAAAACTCCTTCCTGGATTAATTGATGAATTTTCCCGACGGGTTGCAAAGATACGAAAAAATGAGGAGGATTAAAAGAATTGCTACTGCCGCAGAACATTCTGCGACCCGCAATAGCTGCTGAGATCCTACCTTACCGGAGCAATTCAAGACGGCTGGCATCCAGCCTGAGG
>JBDLIX010000165.1:0-11582 GCA_039714655.1 Bacteroidota bacterium | reverse complement strand
ATTAGTTTTAGCGTTAAACAATTCTGTAATCTCACATTGATCAGGTTGTTAGCGTTTTAGCTGAGTGTTTCGGGAAAGTGTTACCGCACTTTCCCGATTTTTCAGGTGGTTCAGGTTTTTCTCATATGCATCTTTTTTTCAGGTTAGTTTATTAATGGTCTCGATTATTTTATTGTCACATCAATTTCCTGGGTTTTGAAAGTACCATCAGGCATTTGTTCCCGCGGGTGTTTATTAAATCTGATCGGCCCCGTAAGTGTTAGAAGCTTCAGTACCTGGTCGAGATTCTCCTCTTCAAAGGTTGCCCAGTAGGTATAATCGTTGATCCGCTTATCCATGATATTGAATTTAACACTATACCAGCGTTCCATCCTTTTCAACAAAATGGGCATGGGATCATTTCTTAAGATAAGCTTTCCATCTGTCCAGCCGGTGTATCGTTTGGTTTCATCAATCTTCAAGTACAGATCCCCACTCTCCATTTTGTATAAAGCCTGTTTTCCGGGTTTCATTACAGGGACAATTTCATCCATTTGTTCCTTGTTATCTATAATGATCAAATCCTTGCCCTTGCTTACAGGAAGAACATTAGTTCCCTTATTCCCAAATCTGTATACTACATGCTGTCCGGGCTTCATCTCCGCAACTGTAACTTCCTGGTCTCCTTTTTGCTGAATGAGCTCGACTGATCCGGATTCAAGCGTGATTTCCTGGTACTCCTCATCGGGATATGAATAGACGTTTACCCTGGTTCCCAGTACTTTCACATCCAATCCAACCGTACTTATGATAAATGGTCTCTTATTATTATGCTCCACATCGAAAAAGGCTTCGCCAAACAATTCAACTTCCCTTGTTTTACCGGTAAACTTCACAGGATATCTTAATGTACTGCCGTTGTTAAGATCTCCCCTGGTCCCATCGGGCAATTCAAACTGGCTCTTGGCACCCAGCGGACATTTGATTTCATTATAGACAACTTCAACCTGGTTCTTTACCCACATTTTCTGGCTCTGTATTTCCCAGCCGATATAGCCCATCACAGGGATCAGGAAAACTGCCGCGATCCGTCCGAGATTCCGTAACAGATGGTTGAATGATATGGTTGACTTTCGATCCGGGGAGAGGATCCTGACTTTTGTTTTGTTCCTTGAACTTAGATTGATCGAATGATGGATCTTATCGAGCAATACTTCAAGGTCAATGCCGGTTTCTTTTGCATCAGGCTCCAGTTCATTCCAGAGAAGGTGCAGACATTTTTCACATTTGAAATCACTTTCATCTCCTTCCAGCCATTTGGATATTAGCAGAGCTTCTTCCTCGGAAGCTCTCTCTTCAAAGTATTTTTTAAGGGTGCTGTATTCAGCTTTCTTCTCTTCAGGAATCATTATAAAATGTTTAACCGGCACAACTAAGAGTACCCATATCTCAGGGTACCCTTAGCATACCATCCAAAAACTACTACTAACCAACACTAACCTAAAACTCAACTATGCGTGTTTATATATATATCCACTGCTGAGCGAAACTACTTACTCGGAAATAAAAAAAAATCTATTTCAAGAAGAGGAAAAAAAACAGAAGCATAAGGAGTGAAATCCCGGTTAACTCTTCCTTCAGGTATTTCAGAGCTTTTGCCAGGTGATTCTCTGCGGTACGTGTAGAGATGTTCATTCTGCCGGCAATTTCCTTTATTTTCATACCCTCCTGCCTGCTGAGTTTATAGACAATTTTTCTTTTAGGGGGGAGATTTTCAATGGTTTTATTGGCAAGCTCAAGCAGTTCATTATAGATTATAGTCCCATCGACACTTTCTATGATTCCCGGGGAATCCTTTAGCAGGTGATCAATGGCTTTTGTCTCAATCGCTTTTTTCCTGAAAAACTTACGTATGGAATTATAGGCTATGGTAAAGACATAGTTGTCGAAATTCAGATTCAGGTTGACCTGGCCTCGTTTTTCCCAGAGGCTGACAAATACTTCCTGAACGAGATCTTTGGCAATCTCCTGGTTCTTCACCAAACCCAGGGCGAAGTGAAACATTTTCTTGCTGTAATTACGGTAAATTGTATCAAATGCCTCAGCATCACCTTCTTTGAACCTTTTTATTATCTTTTTGTCTTCTGGCATCAGAAATTCGCTGATGTATGCAATATATGACCTTTTTTCAAAAACCGCTTAAACGGTTCCTTTTTTTTAAGCTGTGAATTAATACATTACCACAAACATAAAGAGGCACTCAGAGGTATTAAGGATTCATCTAAAAAAGGAAGGAGTAATTTGCACCAGGATTAAGTTTATTAATCTTCAATCATGGCCTGGTAATCAGGATCCTCCTTGATCTTATCGACCAGGTATTGCTTGCAGAAATGACGGCGCTTTCGAACGTAGCCCTCACTGCGGAATCCAAGCTGTCGTGCAATCTCTTTTGAAGTGATATCCTGGGCAGTGAGGCGAAGGATCTTCTGACAATCCTCTGGAATGGTCAATAAAGTGCGTTGATATATCGCCATCCTGAGATCTTTGTCCTGAACTGGGGAGGGAGGTTCGAATTCAATCCTCTCCTCATGGTCCCTGCTCAGTGGATCAATTTCAATCTTTCTTACATTGCGCAAATGTTTTAGCCAGAGCAACCGGGAGATGGAATAGATATAAGTGGAAAAAGCGGAATTAAGTTCAATATCCTGCTCCTCTTTTAATTTCTTGAAAATAATGATCAGTGCCTCCTGGAAAATATCTTCAGCATCACTCTCAGAACCAGCATTGGCGAGTATTAGTTGCTTGATAGGATTGAAAGAATTCTTATAGATGTATTGCAGAACGCGATTGTCCCGTTTTCTGAGCCCGATAAGTATTTCTTCATCTGACAGCTTTTTCACTGGAAGAGGGTTGCATTTTGCTGAACCACAAATATAAACATTAAGTGATTCCTCCGATATGCATACACAATAAAAAAAAAGAGGCTCTAAAGGCCCGAGTAACGTCGGATCATTTGCTTCAGAGCCCTGTTGCAGACAGGACAAAAAACCGCATCATTGGAGTGCATCCGGCAATCGATCATGGGCCGGAAAACACCCTTCGACACATAACCTCCCCCCTCGTATACACCAACCGTCTCCTTATAATCATCTACCGGAGGAGTCGGTATTGGAGTATCTTCCGACACCAGATCCTTCCACTTGGAACCAAAATCGACCAGTGTGGTAAGGTTTGGATTCCATGGTTCTACCTCAAGGTTAAAAAAATCATTATAAGCGACGGCTGAAGTATAATACTCATCGGCCAGTCCGCCCAATGAATGACCAAATTCATGGATAACAACAGCTCTGGAATCCATATTATCAGCTGCAGATATACTGTAGAAGTTATATATTCCACCACCTCCATATTTATCGGTGTTCACGAGGATATAAACCTGGTCGTAATGGGCATTGGAGGCCACATCACACACCGATTGATAATCCAGGGTGGTCATATAGCGTTCAATCCCGAAAGTATAGAAATTGGAATTGACCACTGTGTTTTTCCATATCCCATGCCCGGGGATGTCACTGCCTGAATCTTTGCTTATCGATTTTACCGCTCTGATATTAAAAGCTTTCCGATGACTTTTAAACGGTTCTTCCGAGAATATATACCCGGCAGATCGTTTGGCATCTTCAACAAACTTATCCATTTCATCGGAGGTATAACCTTCGGCTATAAAAAGGAGATCCACTTTGCCCTCCGGTGGTCCGTTGATCTCAAGATCAACTGTCTCAAATTTCAACCTGGTACCTGGATCAGTGAAGATCGATTTCGGATCAACTGTTTCAGACCAGTGGCTGATAAATTCCCCTGCTTCGTTCCTGTCATAGATCTCCACCACCACTTTCGCTTTCGGCCAGGGGAACCTGATCACATGGTTGAATGCCCTGGTTAATGAATCAGCCTCTGAGGTTGTCTGCCACTCCCGGAACAGTGTACAATAGGTGTGGCTGTACAGTAGCGTTCCACTCGCTGCATCCTTCACCTGCAATTTATGGTCACCGTAATCGAAAGGATCGACCAATGAGCTCCTGGATCCACTGTAGAACGACTCCCTTCTGACTCCCGAAAAAGCATAGGAAGTCTCTATTGCAGTACCGGAAAAGACCAAGTCTATCCGCATCACACCTTCATCAAACCATTGATCGAAGGATTGGCTTTTCCCTGGTTGGAATGCAGAAAGAAGGATAATGCTCAGGAAAATAGAAATAGGGTGTTTCATAGGTATCAAAGATGAATTAGTACTGTAAGAGACTCTTCACTCCCGGATATAGACGCTTATATAAGTCAAATTTATTGTTGTAAAAATCATGATTTACAGGATGCACCCTGGAAACAGGATGAATCCAGCTACTTATGATTTGCGAAACACTCTGATTTGCATGCGCAGCCCTGGCCAGAATAGCAACACCCATGCAGCCTGCCTCAGTAACATCAAGCACAGTAATGGGCTTACCAATCACATCTGATTTTAATTGAAGATGCAAAAGCGAACGGGCTCCACCACCAATAGCCCTTAACTCTTTTATCTCATAGCCCGATTGCTGCAGAATATCCAGGTTCAGTTTTATCTCAAATGCAACTCCCTCAAGAAGAGCTCTTAAAATCTCTTCACGGGTGGTAGAGAGATCCAATCCAAAGAGTGCACCTTTAACAGAAACATCAAAGTAGGGTGTTCCGGAAGGTGTAAAATAGGGCAATACAAGTAAATTGGAAGGCCTTTGCGGCATCTGTTTCAGCAACAATTCATACGGATCTCCATTTGTCTCTTTTGCAAGGTCCACCTCTTTTGACCCAAACTCATCCCTGAACCACTTTAGAATATTCCCACCCGTAAGACTGAACGCGACTGTTGCATACATCCCAGTTGCAGCATGATCATAGGTGCAGAGGTTGTTTTTTCTCAGTTCTTCAGTAAATATGGGCTTTTCAAAAGTCGGCGTAATGCAGTCAACGGTACCCGAAGCATATACAGCAATTCCGGGTTCGATAGCACCAGCACCCAGTGCAGAACAGGGTTGATCATGTCCTCCTGTCACAATAAACGCATTTTCGGCCAGGTTGAGTTCTCTTGCAATCTCTTCATTTATATTTCCGACAATCGTTCCCGATGGCAATGGAATCGAAAGCTGATCTTTCCGGATCTCTAACTCTTCAAGTATGTCACTATTCCAATCGTGTTTCACCACATCAAAGAGCATGGTCCTCCCGGCAAGAGGCCAGCCCATAGCGGGATTCTCTATTCCCAGCCGGAATTGCAGAAGGTCTTCAAAGCAAAGGATCTTATAAGCCCTGGACCAGATATCCGAAGCATTTTGCTTGATCCAAAGAAGCTTGAACAATGAAAACATCGGATGTGGGGTGTGTCCGGTAATGTTGTATAATCTCTCTTCACCGAATTTCTTTGTCCATGGCCCAATGTATTCATTTGCTCTTTGATCGGATGAGACAAGGGCATTGCAGAGTGACTTTCCATCATGATCAATGAGTGTAAAAGCCTCTCCCTGACTGGAAATGCCGAGACCTGTCACCAAACCTGATTCAACTTGTACGGCAGACTCCCGGATCACTTCAAAACACTTTTGCATCACCTCATCGGTATCAAGCTCTGCCCACCCGGGATTCTTTGATATGATATCATATTCCCTGTATGCCATGGAAGATTGCCGTCCATTTTCATCAAAGGTCACCGCCTTACATCCGCTAGTCCCGATGTCAATCCCCATGTAATAGTCCATCATTCAATCTTTAAACATACCATAGATGAAGGTATCCCAGAACGATTCTTTTCATTTCTGTAAATATGATCTCCTGTCTGTAAAGTGTTGTATAGTGTGTCAGAGAGGCCTGAAATGTCCTGTTAACGCTGTTGCCCAGCAATCCTCTCTGAATCATTTCCCCGGTCTTCTCGCTGCCAATTACTTTTGATGCGCTGCTGACCATCTCCTCAAACAGCACTGGCGCACTGTCTCTTTCCAGTGTAGTCCAGATATTTACCTTGGCTATCCCATCGGTAAAAAGGTCTCTGACCTGATCATTGGCAACAGAAGAGGTCCCATGCAAAACCATCTTTGTTCCTACCTCTCTTCTGATCTGTCTTGCCAGATCGCCATGATACTTTAAATCTGCAGCACTGGCCCTGTGCTCGGTTCCCAGGTTGGCCACAATAAAATCTACCCCGGTCTGGTTCAGGTATCTTTTTGCCTCATCCGGTGTTGTGAGATTGCTTCTCTCCTCTCCTGTTGCATCCACAATCTCATCACAAGCGCCTTCAATAACAATTTGATGGCCATGATCTGCTACAAATTGGGAGGTTAGCTTGATGTTCTCTTCAAAAGGCAGTGCTGATGCATCATACATGATCATAGAAAACATATTCATATCCCACTGTAACAGTGGTTTATCGTTGTCCCATTGGGCATGATCAAGATGTATCATGACGTTTAGATCTTCAAAAGGAGAACCTTTTCCAGTCAACACTCCAATGTCCGCTAAAAATAGTTTTAACCCAATATCCCACTGTTTTGTCCGGGTATAATTAACAGACTGACTGCGATGGGAATATTGATTTGTAATCCCTATGGTGACAGGAATGTCGGGTTGCTCGATGGTGCGGCTGTATTCGAGTGCAGCCGTCAGAATCGCCTCAGTTGTTGTCAGATTTTCCGAATTAAAGGTGGGTATAACCCATCCGCTTTGTCCTGCCTTTTTGTAAACATCAAGGACCTCTTCTCTATCAAGAATCAGTGGCATGAAGATCTATTATTGTATGATTAAAGTGAAATGGCTTTTATCCCGGTAAGCTCACAAAATGCCTTTAGCTCTTCATAAAGGTGTGCTCCATAACCCAGGCAGGCATACTCATTGTTCCAGGCCTGCAGAAGATCATCAATTTCACAATCTGCTTTGACAAACCCATGGGGCCAGAAGGGAATACCACACTCATTTTTTCTCTTTTCAAGCTGATCAGCCGGTGGTTCGAAAATGGTGCAGCGTGTGATGACCATTTCAAATTGTCCATCATTTCTACCCAACCTGGCCAGGACCCCTTCGCCAACCTTGCAAACAAGTTTAACGGACAATCCGCCGGCTTCCCCTTCTGTCGGGATCCCGTGCTCGGCGAATCCTGCGGGACCAAGTTTACCTGCCAGTGAGGGTGGGCATGCTCCGTCTCCTATAATTTTTATTTCATTGTTTGACTTGTCAATATGCTGCAAATCTCCGTAATAAACCGGTTCCTTACTTAAATCGGTCAGGCATTTCACTGTCAGGGCTGTATTAAAGTCTCCCAGTGTGGAGGTGCCCATTCCATCCTCGAGCATCATACTCTGTGCAAAACATGTTGCACTGTAATCATCCCCAAGTCCTGGAAATGACTGAATGGTATAAAAATCCCATTCATTTTTCTTGATAAGTTTCTTTATGGCAAGGTAAAGCCTGATGGATCGCTCTGCTTCATCATTTTCCGGAATTCCTTCTGTGAAAAGATCCTGAATCCTGCCTCTTGCCTGTTCAACCTCTTCACCGCTTATTGTTTTTGCAGTTTCCAGCAACTCTGTTGTATCCCTGGAATCAATATCAATTCCGAAAAGTTTCATCCATTGAGAAGGATCTGCAACACCGCAGGTCTGACCCATGCCCCTGCCGCCAAATGCTCCAAGGGTACTGTTATTAAATGCATTTTTTAAGGAGCTGGCCCGACAATAAGAGGTAATCTTTTCTATTTCTCCGGGATCATCATAGCTGCCATATACAAACCGGTGCTTTAAGCCTATCTCCTTCATGGCACCCTGCATCACTAATCCTCCCACCGGTCTCCAACCCTGGCTCCCAGGATTGGTCCAAAGAACGATTCCTTTTCCAGTAGTGGCAAAATCACGCAATGCACCAATCATATGGGAAGCCCAAACCCAGGTACCCGAAAAGAGAACAACAGCATCTATGTCGTTCATTTTTTTAAATTTATCAAAACACTCCCTGGCCTCCTGTTTTGTTGCCAGAACCAAATCATGCTCCACCAGTTCAAGTCCACTCTCCCCGAGGGCCTGTTTGGCATTTGTTACTATCGCATCATCAATAAATGGCACCCCCATTGGATCTGCCAATCCATCCTTATGGACGCCGTAAACTATAAAACCAATTCTAGGCTTGATCATAACTTTGTTTTTTAATTATAGTGATATCTCGTTTTGCAATGATGGAATAATCTTAAGAATGTTCTCGGAATATATTTTTTTCAACACCTCTTTTGGCAGTCCAATACCACAAATTGGCCAGCGCGCCTGATCAAACGTCCCATCATAATCAGGTGCATAGAATGCCTCATCAAAAGTCTCAAGAAATCTGAAGTAGGTTCTGTACATCTCTACTGAACTATCAAGATTTGCGGGCATATCAGTACCAAAAATAATCCTCTCCTGATGCTTTATAAAAAATTCCCTTGTACTATACGGCTGTCTGCCCAATTCATCGATCCTTGCTGAAAAATCAATATACACATTTGAATTGTTATCCAACAATTCTGATACATAAGAGATATTTTCAGGATAGTTTGCCAGGTGCGGTAAAATAAAAGTAGTCTCCGGATGCTGACGGATCAGGTCATCGCGCCTTTCAATAAGATCTCTCTTTCGGGGAAACCGAGGGTCCGAAAAGCTCCATGATGGATACTTCCTAAGCGAATTATAATGTTCATTTTCAGGCGTTACAGGCTCGAAAAAGCCTGATGGATCCGCCTGGTGCATAAGTACTGGTATCCCAAGCCTGGCAGCTTCCTCCCAGATGGGTGCCAGCCGGGAGTCATTGAGATTGATCAGGTCACCCTTGCCATCACGGTAGTGAAGGCCAAGTTCCTTTAAAACCTTCAGTCCTTTTGCTCCCTGTTGCACATGGCTTTGCATGGTTTCAACAAATTCATCCACATACAGTTTATGGTCTTTAAACAGTGGTTTGTTGGCAGGTTGAGCAAAATTGGCCATGGTAAAACAATAAAAACGCCCGGGATACTTATCTGAGCATTTTTCAAGAAAATCAGTCAGGTTGCCGGGACCAATCACGTAGCCACCCTCTGAAAATTCTATGCGTACATTGCCCGTGAGATCGCAGTAACTGACAACGCCAACCTCATTCATTGTTTCAAGGACCTTCTCTACCTGCCAGTTACCCCAGAGATGATTATGGGCATCAATCACCGGAAATGCAGCCTTGTTGATAACTGAGTCCTCCTTAATCAGGTAATTCTTTTTTGCCATTTTTGTGTCTTTTCGATTCACCACCACACAATTTCTAACAATGTAAGTAATTTACTATCATTCAAGCCAAATATATCAATAGTTGATCTATTTTTATGATATTTTTATATCTCCTATTTACACTATATTGACATGATACCCAATTTAGAGAAGGTACAGGCCAACATCAACCACTCCTTTCATATTAATCACATGAAAGTGGATTATTTTCCTTCAATGCGTCATTTTCATCCCGAAGTGGAAATAATACTTATCATACAGGGCACAGGAACAAGATATGTGGAAGATTCCGTGGAGCGGTTTGCTCCCGGGGATCTGGTGATGATCGGACCAAATGTTTCTCATGAGTGGTCCAGCGATAAGAGTGCCGGCAGTACAGTTTCTGAGGCCATATACATTCTGTTTAATACTGAAATACTGGGAAATGAATTCTGGAATTTACCTGAGTCTAAGATCATCCATAAGATTATTCAACAGTCCCGCAGGGGTATCAAACTGACAGGGAATACCCGAAACAGGGTGACCTCACTCATGAAAACAATAGACTCCTCTTACGGATTCAGCCGTATCATACTTCTCATGACCATACTCGAAATGATTGCCTTCAGCGAAGAGTATCAATATCTGGCCAGTCCGGTGATTCATCCGGCTATCAATGAACAGGATTCCATGCGAATGAATAAAGTTTACAAATATGCCATTGACAATATATCTGAAGAGATCACACTTGACAAAGCAGCATCCATTGCCAATCTTTCCATACCTGCTTTCTGTCGATATTTCAAAAAAAGGAGCAATAAAACCTTTATACAATTCTTAAATGAGATAAGAATTGGACAGGCTTGCCGTTTACTTGTAAACAAAAATCATTCTGTTTCAGAAATTTGCTACTCCTGTGGCTATAATAACATATCTTACTTCAACAGGCAATTCAAAAAAACAACCGGATTTACACCATTGGGGTACCGCAAGAAATTTGCTGATTAATCCCGGGAATGGGAAATATCAGTAACTTTGAGTGATTTTTATAAAATATCAAAAACACCCTCCAATGATTGAAAAATGGATTAATTGGTACCATAATTTGCTGTCAGGAGCAGGATTATCAGAAGGCCTGACGGTTTTTATTGAAAATGCAACCATTATCGTGGTGACTGTTGGGCTGGCCATCCTGGCAGATTTTATCATCAAACGGATCATCATCACCACCATTACCCGGATTGCCCGCAAATCTAAGAATCATTGGGATGACATTTTTATAGAACGCAGGGTCTTTAACAGGCTGGCCCATATAGCGCCGGCAATTATTGTCTATTATGCCTTGCAATATATATTCGACGCGACCGGATTGGTTGAATTCCTGGAGAACCTGACCAAAGCTTACATGATCCTGGTGGTTCTGCTTGTGATTGATGCTACCCTTAATGCCTTCCATGGAGTGTACCTTACCACCCCTGTCTCAAAAGGGAGAAACATCAAGGGTTTTATCCAGGTAATCAAGATTATCTTCTATTTCTTTGCCACTATCCTTATTATTTCGATCTTCAGTGACAAGGCCCCAATAGCCCTGCTGACAGGCCTGGGAGCCATGGCTGCTGTCATCATGCTGGTCTTCAAAGACACCATCCTCGGATTTGTGGCCAGTATTCAGCTTTCGGCCAATAGCATGGTCAACAATGGGGATTGGATCTCCATGCCGAAATACAATGCCGATGGAACAGTCCTCGATATCAGCCTGACCACGGTCAAGGTGCAGAACTGGGATAAGACCATCGCCACCATACCCACTTATGCGCTGGTCTCAGAATCCTTCAACAATTGGAAAGGGATGGAGGAATCGGGAGGCAGAAGGATCAAACGATCCATCAACATTGATATGAAGAGCGTGGATTTCCTGGATAAGGATCAGATTGAGAAGCTCCGGAAATTCTATCTGCTCCGGGAATATATCACCGAAAAAGAGAAAGAGATTGAGGATTATAACAATTCCCTGAAGCTGGATGTGTCGGAGGTGACCAATGGAAGGAAAATGACCAACCTGGGTACTTTCCGGAAATACCTGGAAAACTACCTGCATGCCCATCCCAAAATTCATCAGGGAATGACCTTTCTTGTGCGGCACCTTCAATCCACTGACAAAGGGCTCCCCATAGAGATTTACGTATTCAGCAATGATCAGGCCTGGTCCAACTATGAGGCGATCCAGGCCGATATCTTCGACCACATTCTGGCCATCATGCCGGAATTCGGACTGCGTGTATTCCAGAATCCAACCGGAGACGATTTTCAGAAGCTGGCACATTC
>JBDLIX010000164.1:0-11725 GCA_039714655.1 Bacteroidota bacterium | reverse complement strand
CTGAATGAAGTGAGTAAAGTGGAAGTTGATCATAAGGAGATAGATGGAATAGTGAATGATCTGGGATCAGGGCAAAATGCTGTGATACCAGTCCTTCAGGCCATCCAGGAGCGGTATAACTATCTTCCTGAAGAGGCCTTGAGACGGGTGTGTGAGATTTCGGACATTACTCCGGCCCGCATTGTGGGGGTGGCTAGTTTCTATTCACAATTCAGGTTCAAGCCTGCCGGAGATCACATGATCAAAGTATGCGTTGGCACAGCTTGCCATGTGAAAGGTGCAGAACAGGTGTATGATGCCATGAAACGAGAGCTCCAGCTGGAAGAGGGCGAGGATACCACCGCTACAGGGAATTATACAATCGAAAAGGTCAACTGTCTGGGATGTTGCACCCTGGCTCCTGTGGTTCAGATTGACCAGGTCACATACGGACATGTGAGCACCTCTCAGGTTGGCTCCATTCTATCGGACTTTGAGAGTCAGAAAGGAGCCGAAGGTAAAAAGCAATATAAATACGCAGATGGGAGTGAAGTAAAAGGAGAGATCCGGATCGGACTGGGATCATGCTGCGTGGCCAGTGGTAGCGATGAGATCAGAGATTCCGTAAAAGATACCATCGACCGGAATGGTTTGAATGTGAAACTGAAACATGTGGGATGTGTGGGGATGTGTCACCAGGTCCCACTGGTGGAGGTCGTGCCTGTGGAAGGCGAGCCAATTTTGTACTCCAAGGTGAAGGCAGCTGATGTAGAGCAGATTGTGGAACAGCATTTCCAGCCAAAGGGATTGCTAAAACGGATCTCAAATAAGTTACTGCAGGCTGCTGATACATTGCGTGACGACAGCCGGTGGATGGGAGTCGACAGGTATTCTCTGGATGTAAGGGAAAAGCATGTCTCCTCTTTCCTGGGCAAACAGGTACCCATGGCAACTGAGTTCAGGGGAGTCATCAATCCACTGGATGTGGAAGAGTATAAACAGCGCAATGGATTCAGGGGATTGGCAAGGGTGTTGAAAGAGATGACCCCCGATCAGCTGGTCACAGAGATCTCTGAAAGTGGGATCCGTGGAAGAGGTGGTGCCGGATTCCCTACAGGTCAGAAGTGGAAACTGGTAGCCTCCAGCCAGAGCAAAGTGAAATATATTATTTGCAATGGAGATGAAGGTGATCCTGGTGCATTCATGGACAGGATGTTGCTTGAATCATACCCCTACCGTATTATTGAAGGGATGATCGCTGCAGGTTATGGAGTGGGAGCTTCGGAAGGGATCCTCTACATCAGGGCAGAGTACCCGCTGGCGGTAAACAGGGTATTGCAGGCAATCGATATTTGCCGTGAGCAGGGCTACCTGGGTAAGGATATTTTAGGAAGCGGATTGGATTTTGAACTTTCCGTATACCAGGGAGCAGGAGCATTTGTGTGCGGCGAGGAGACGGCCCTGATGGAGTCCATTGAAGGAAAGCGGGGATTTCCCAGGATCCGGCCACCATTTCCGGCAGTACAAGGATTGTGGGGGAAACCAACACTGATAAATAATACGGAGACTTTCGCACATATCGCGTATATAGTGAAGAACAGGGCCGTGGCATTTAACCGCATTGGCACCGAATCTTCAAAGGGAAGCAAGGTATTTGCCCTGGCAGGTAAAGTAGCCAGGGGGGGATTGATCGAAGTCCCCATGGGGATGACCATTAAGGAAGTGGTAGAAGAGATAGGAGGAGGTGTTGCCAATGGGAGGTCCTTTAAAGCTGTGCAGATCGGTGGACCATCGGGTGGTTGTGTCCCTTCCTGGAAAGCGGATACACCCATCGATTTTGAGTCCCTGAACGAAGTGGGAGCCATGATGGGCTCAGGAGGATTGGTGGTATTGGACGATCAGGACTGTATGGTGGATATTGCCCGTTATTTCCTCACTTTTACCCAGAACGAGTCTTGCGGAAAATGTAGTTTTGGCCGCATCGGGACCAAGCGAATGCTTGAGATTCTGGTAAAGATCACCACGGGGAAAGGTACTGAGAAGGACCTTGAGAATCTGGAGCAACTTGCAATATGGACTAAAAAGGGAGGCCTTTGCGGGCTTTGCAGTACTGCTCCCAATCCCATACTTTCAACCCTGAAATACTTCAGGGATGAGTATGAAGCCCATATCAGGGGGGAGTGCCCTGCCGGAAAGTGCAAAGAACTGATACGGTATGAAATTACCGATGACTGCATTGGCTGTACCCTTTGTGCCCAGGATTGTCCGGTAGATGCCATTGCTTTTAAGCCGCATGAGAAGCATGAGGTGAATAATGAATTATGTATTCAATGTGACGGATGCCGGCAGGTGTGTCCGGAAAACGCAGTAATTACCAGGTGAAAAGTTTCGGTTTCATGATAAAACTGAAGATCGATAACAGGGAAATTGAGGCAAAGGAGGGATCGGTCCTGATGAAAGTGATCAGGGGAACGGGAACCTTTGTACCCTCCATGTGTTACCTGGAGGGGGTAGAGCACTTTACCTCCTGCATGGTATGTGTGGTGAAAGATCGAAGAAGTGGCAAGATCATACCTTCTTGTTCCCTGAAGGTAGAAGAGGGAATGGATATTATCTCCATGGATGAGGAGGTGCGTGAGGCTAGAAAGACTGCGCTGGAACTGATGCTCAGCGAACATGTTGGGGATTGTGAAGCCCCCTGCCAGATCACTTGTCCGGCCCATATGGATATTCCCCTTATGAACCGGCTTCTGGCTGATGGGAAGTTTGCAGAAGCACTGAAGGTGGTAAAAAAGGATATTGCATTGCCCGCTGTATTGGGCAGGATATGTCAGGCACCCTGTGAAGGCGCCTGTCGTCGGAAACCTATGGATGGCGCACTCTCCATCTGTCTTCTTAAAAGATATGCGGGTGACCAGGACTTGAATCAGGAATCACCCTGGAATCCGGATAAAGGCCCGGACAGCGGAAAAAAGATAGCGATTATAGGTGCGGGACCAGCTGGTCTGGCAGCAGCATATTATCTTGCTCTGAAAGGATATCGGTGTACCGTGATTGATCGCAATGAGAAAGCTGGAGGAAGCTTATGCAAGGAGGTTCCTGAGGAGGAGTTGCCGGACAGTGTACTGGCAAGTGAAGTCCGGATGATCCAACAGGCCGGGGTTCTTTTTAAGTTCGGTGAAACAGTGGATGCCGATTCGTTTAGAGAGCTTGCAGTATCCAATGATGCTGTGATAGTGGCTGTTGGGAAGGGTGAAAGCGGAGTGTCAACCTGGGGACTTGCCATGCATGCCAGAGGAGTTGAAGCAGATGCGAAAACCTACCAGGTGAAGGATACCAACGTGTTTGTAGTGGGCAGTGCATTGAAGCCCTCAAAAATGGCCATCCGGGTCCTTGGACAGGGCAAGGAGGTCTCCTTTAGCGTGGATCAGTACCTCTCCGGAGAGATGGTGAAGGGTGAGCAATTTATGTTCAATTCACGATTTGGTAAACTACAGCCTGCCGAACATGCCGAATATATTAAGGAATCCTATGTAGGAGACCGGCTGGAGCCTAAAATAGTGGCCGATGGTTTTACTCCCGAACAGGTGATGGAGGAAGCAAAGCGCTGTCTGCATTGCGACTGCAGAGATATGCATCATTGCAGGTTGCGCATCTATTCAGATGAGTACGATGCCGACCAGAGGCGATTCAAATCCGATGAGCGGTTGTTGTGCCAAAAACTGGACCAGCATGAACGGGTGATCTACGAACCTTCCAAATGTATTAAGTGTGGGATCTGTGTGAGGATCACTGAGAAGTACAAAGAGGAGTTTGGCCTTACTTTTATTGGCAGGGGATTTGATGTAGTTGTTGGGATCCCATTCAATGAAACGCTCGATCGTGGACTTAATAAGGTTGCTACGAAAGCTTCGTTAGCGTGCCCCACAGGAGCATTGAGCTAGAAAGTGGGAAAGAGTAAAAGTGGGAAAGAGTAAAAGTGGGAAAGTGAAAAGTGAAAAGTGAAAAGGTGAAACTTTGGAGACAAATATTTTTAGGTATTGGAATTCTTGCACTGGCGCTGACGAGCGGTGAGATGCTTGCACAGACGGGTGACTGTTGGGGTAACTTCAGGGGAGACTCGAAACTGACCGGAGTGAGCCATGCTGCTTTGCCCGATCAACCTGTCATGCTCTGGAATTTCAATACTCAGGGCAGCATGATGGCTGCACCGGTTGTGTGCAATGGGATCATCGTAGTGGGAACTGTAAAAGGAGCACTGTATGGTATCAATTCTGATGGGACTCTCAGGTGGAAAATTATTACAGAAAACAGCATTGAAGCGCCTGCCCTGATCTTGAACAGTGTGGTCTATGCCGGGAATCTGGATGGAACGCTCTATGCCATCGATCTTGAGACAGGAAATATCAGGTGGACTTACCACACAGAGAACCAGATTATGGGATCCCCCGCATACTATAGCAAAGGAAAAGAGAGCGTGATTCTTCTGGGCAGTTACGATTACTATCTGCACGGCATAGATCCTGTAACTGGAAAAGGGTTGTGGAAATATGAAACAGATAATTTTATTAATGGTGCCTGCGCCCTGTACAGTGGAATGGCGGTTTTTGGTGGATGTGATGGATATATCCACCTGGTGGATGCCATCACTGGAAAATCCAGATCGAGCCTGGAGATCTCTACCTATGTGGCCAGTTCAGCCTGCATTGATGGAAATCATGCCTATGTGGGTGATTACGATGGTCGTTTCTCGGCAGTGGACCTGCTCGAACAGAAGGTGAGCTGGGTATTTGAGAATAAAGAGGCCAATCTGCCATTTATCGCTTCTCCGGCAATCCACGGAGATCATCTCTATATTGGAAACAGGGATAAGTTCATCTATTGTCTGAACAAAAAGAGTGGTAAACTGGTTTGGAAATACAATACAGGAAGCAGGGTAGATGCATCGATGGTTGTGGTGGGAAATAGATTGTTGGCTGCCAATATGAGGGGTGACCTGTTCCTGATGGACAGAAAGAGTGGGAAACCGGTGTGGACCTATGAACTGGGTACCCCGGTGAATGCCAATCCGGCTGTTGTGAATAACCGCATCTATGTGGCAGGTGATGACGGCCGGGTCTATTGTTTTGGAAAAAAATAGAGGTATGAAGAATAAACAGATGAGGATTATGCATATCATTCCCGGTTCGGGGGGAAGCTTTTATTGTGGAAACTGTCTCAGGGATTCAAAATATGTGGAAGCGATGAGGAAATCGGAACACATGGTGGTAAAACTTCCCATGTACCTGCCTCTGTTTGCCGATGAACACGATTTGAGCAGGGAAATCCCGGTTTTCTACGGTGCCATCAGTATCTACCTGAAGCAACTTTTTCCCATTTTCAGAAAGGCACCGGCCTGGGTCGATCGTGCGCTAAATTCAAAGCCCATGTTAAAGCTGGCATCAAAATTTGCCGGATCCACACGGGCCAAGGGATTGGAAGAGATGACCGTCTCCATGTTGCTGGGGGAGGAGGGACAGCAAAAGGATGAGCTGGAACGGATGGTGGACTGGATTGTGGAGAATTGTGAACCTGATGTGATTCATCTTTCCAATGCACTGTTGCTTGGACTGGCACACCGGCTTTCAGAGCGGATGCATGTGCCGGTGATCTGCTCACTGCAGGATGAGGATGTTTGGGTGGATGTGATGAAACCCAGTGCAAGGGAGAGTGTCTGGAAACTCATGGCAAATAAGGCTGAACACGTAAGTGCTTTCATCTCGGTGAGTGATTTTTATGCTGGAGTGATGAAGGAGAAGATGGATATTTCTGATGAGAAACTAAAAAGTGTACATGTTGGGGTGGATCCGGCCGACTATACCTTTAAACCGGTGGGAGAGAAGAAGCGGAAAATTGGGTTTGTTTCGCGCATGAGTTATGGAAATGGGACCGATATACTGGTTGATGCCTTTATACTATTGAAGCAAAAAGAGGGATTTGAAGATGTGGAGCTGGTGCTCACCGGCGGTTCAACCGGCGACGACCGGAAATTCTTATCTGAGATCCGGGGAAATTTGAAACACAACCACTTAATGGACCAGGTTGAGTTCCACGAGGAGTTCGAAGAGGAGGGATTGAGGGAGTTCCTGGAGAAAGTATCCGTGGTATCGGTACCGGTTCGCAATGGTGAAGCGTTTGGAATCTACCTGCTGGAGTGCATGGCTTCTGGTGTACCGGTAGTTCAGCCTGCCCTTGGGGCTTTCCCGGAGATTGTAGAGCTGACAGGTGGAGGTATTATTTATGAATCCAATACCCCTGAGGCACTGGCCCGATCGCTGGGGAAGATTTTGTCCGAACCAGATGAGATGGATCGCCTGAGCCGGAATGGAAAAGAGGGGGTGGAAAAACATTTCCACATCGATATCCAGGCTGAGCGCATGGTGAAAGTGTATAAGGAAGTCATTGATTCTGTAATCCCTGTTGAAGCTAAATAGAATCTATTAAACCGATGCTTCTCAGACTCAAAAATATCAGCAAGGGATTCGGTAATCAGACCGACCCATCGTTTCATTCGGTACTAAAGGAGCTCTCTCTGGATGTCAGGGAAGGTGAATCCATTGCGATCCTGGGTCCCTCGGGATCCGGGAAAACCACACTCTTAAATCTGATCGGTGGGTTGGATCATCCTGATGATGGTTCTGTTCAATTCAGAGGTGAGGAGATCACCAGCTATTCAACTTCGGAAATGGATCGTTTCAGGAATGAAAGCATTGGATTTGTATTCCAGTTCCATCACCTTCTTCCCCAATGCACACTGCTCGAAAATGTACTGATTCCCACCCTGGTGAACCAGGATAAAAGCGGGCGAAAACAAAAGTATCAAAGAGCCGAAGAGTTAATGAGAAGGGTAGGAATCTGGGAGTATCAGGATAAAACCCCTGGCAAACTCTCCGGAGGGGAGTGTCAGCGTGCTGCTGTGGTCAGGGCCATGATCAACTACCCTTCACTGTTACTGGCCGATGAACCCACGGGTGCTCTTGACAGGGAAAATGTGGAGAACATGGCCGACCTTCTTCTTGAACTGAACAGGAATGATGGAATTGCCCTGATTGTGGTAACGCACTCTATGGAGCTGGCAAAGCGAATGAATTCTACCTTTGAGTTGCGGAACGGAAAACTTGAACAGCGCTGATCCACCAGAGGGAACCAACCAGATGAATGTTTCAAGATTCATAAGAAATAACCTCACTTACTATTGGAAGAAGAACCTTTTGTTTGCAATGGGGATTGCCATCAGTGCGGCGGTGTTGACTGGTGCGCTTATTGTGGGTGATTCGGTCGACTACAGTTTGAACAGGATCGTGGACCATCGCCTGGGCGAAGTGACCCATGTATTAAAAGCAGGGGATAGGTACTTTACCCGGGGATTGACCGAAAGGGTAGGAGAACAATTACAGGTTCCGGTCACCTCCTTGTTACTGCAGGAGGGAATTGCAGTGGCAGATGGCGGCCAGAAGCGGATCAACCAGATTCAGGTGCTGGGCGTGGATCAGGCTTTTGATCAAATGGCCGGAGTGGAGGATTATTTTAGCCTGCTTTCAGGTGACAGCATAATCATCAGCCGGAATCTGGCAAATCGCCTCAATCTTTCCACTGGTGAGGAGGTTTTGTTGCGGATTCAGAAAGCCAGCCTGATCCCTTTGAATGCGCCGTTCGTATCGGATGCAGAAAGTGTTGTACCCTTCAGGGCGGTGATCAAAGATATTGCAGATGAGGAGCAAATGGGCAGGTTTAATCTGAAGGTCTCCCAGACCTCCCCCTTCAATGTTTTCGTGGCACAATCCAGACTCCGGGAGTTGATGGATTTTATTGGAGGGGTCAATATAATGCTGATCCGGGCAGATGACGGAATGAACACCGATCAGATACGTTCCATCATCAGGGAACAGTTTTCAGCCCTGGATGCAGGATTAAACATGGTCTCTTCTGAAGGTCCTGGTTTTATAGAAATTACCAGCGACAGGGTGTTCATTGATGATGTTCTTACAGAACCTTTGCAGAATGCCTCTGAATCGGCCGTGGGGAGTCTCACCTATTTTGTAAACCAGTTTACATCCACAGAAGGAACCACGCCTTACTCTTTTGTCTCCACACTACCCGACCAATGGCTTCGGTCCAACGAGATCATGATCAATACCTGGCTGGCAAATGATCTTTCAGCCGGAGTGGGGGATACCATCGGTGTGTCATATTTTAGAGTGGGGCCGCTTCGGGAACTGACCGAAGAGAGCACCACATTTGTAGTGAAATCAATCGTGCCCATGGAAGGAAGGTTTGGGGACAGCTCCCTGATGCCCAATCTACCCGGACTTTCCGATGCAGGTAATTGCAGGGATTGGGATACTGGTGTGCCCATTGAGCTGGAGAGCATCCGCGATAAGGATGAAGATTACTGGGACCAATATGGAGGAACACCCAAGGCATTTATCTCCATCTCGAAGGGCATGGAGATGTGGAAGAACCGGTTTGGAAGTTATACCGCTTTTCGATACGACGCTCACATGGAAGATATGGCCTCTCTTGAAGCCTCTCTGTTAAAGAATTTTGACCCGGCATCACTTGGATTCACACTGGAATCCACAAGAACCAAAGGATTTGAGGCTGCAGGAGGAGGTGTCGATTTTAGCGAGCTGTTTGGTGGCCTCAGCTTCTTTTTGCTGGTGGCCGGAATCCTTCTCACAGTGTTACTTTTCCTGATGAATATTGAGAGTCGCGAAGCACAATTGAAGACGCTGGTGTTCATGGGTATACCGGTAAAAATCATCAGGCGCATCATGCTTATTGAAAGTATGATGGTTGCCCTGACCGGGTCTGCAGCAGGAGTGGGACTGGCTATCTTTTACAACCGGATGGTTTTCCAGGCTCTGAATGGGGTATGGAGGGATGTGATCCGCACCGACATGATGCATATCGATATCAGGGGAGCAACCCTTCTGACCGGACTGGCCCTTTCCATGATGATCTCTTTTTTGGCCCTCTATTTCCCATTGAACCGGATGCTAAAGAGACAATTTAGTCTGCACCAGGAAGATGGATCCAGGAAATTGAAATTCAAAGGCCTGCATCAAAGGACTCTGGCTGTAGCTTATATCCTGCCGGGTATTGTTGCACTGGGACTCATTGGTTCGCAGCTGATACGAGGGGAGGTGGTCAATGCATCCCTCTTTTTTGCTGCCGGTGGCTTGTTGCTGGTATCGGCCGTTTTCTTCTTCATCTGGTATCTGGGGCGACTCCGGCAATCTGTTTCCACTGAGTTACATTTGGTCAGACTGAGTTGGAAAAATGCGCTCAGGAACAGGACCAGAAGCATCAGCATCGTGATCCTTTTTGCAATCGGAGCTTTCCTGGTGGTCTCCACCGGAAGCAATAGAAAAGACCTGTTCAGCAATTCAGAAGAGCTATCAAGTGGCACCGGAGGATTCCTCTACTATGCCGAATCCACGGTTCCATTCCTTTTTCAACTCAGCGATCCCGGTGTAAAATATGAGTTTGGACTGGGAGAAGGCTACTCTTTTGTACAGTTTAGAAAAGCTGCCGGGGATGATGCCAGCTGCCTGAATCTGAATAAGATTATTAATCCACAGGTCCTGGGTGTTGATCCCGGTATGCTGGAAGGAAGATACTCATTTGTCACCAGTACCGAATACCTGGAAGAGGAGCAACCATGGAGTTCACTGGAGCAGGAACTTCCAGGGGGAGTGATTCCAGCCATTATGGATGAAACAGCAATTAAATGGGGACTTGGACTAAAGGTTGGAGATACCCTCCACTATGTGAATTCCAATGGAGGAACCATGGAGTTGCTGTTGATTGGGGGATTGGCCCCATCGGTGTTCCAGGGAAATGTGATCATCTCCAACAACAGGTTTCTGGAGCAATTTCCCGAAAGCAGCGGCACACATGTTTTTCTGGTGGAGGGAGCGATGTCAGACACCGCCCTGATCCGCTCGGAAATTGGTCGTGGATTAAGGGACCTTGGGTGGGATATGCAACTGACAGCTACCAGGCTGGCTGAATTTAATTCTGTCACCAATACCTATCTCTCTATTTTCCTTGTGATGGGAGCATTGGGTTTGCTGGTAGGTACATTTGGGCTGGTTGTAGTTTTGTCCAGAAGCGTCATGGAACGGAAGCAGGAGATTGCCCTGCTAAAAGCTGTTGGATACCGGAGAAGGAGCATCCGGAAGTTGATAACCACAGAGTACATGATTCTTCTGTTGACCGGAATAGGCGCAGGCTTCATGGCTGCGATTGTGGCTACGCTCCCTGCCATCGTGAGTCCAAACACCGGGGTCTCCTTCTTCTCTATTGCATTATGGCTATGCATACTGGTGGTTAATGGATGGATTTGGATCCATTTGATAACCCGGTTGGCACTAAAAGAAACCACCATATATACATCGCTCAGGAATGAGTAATCATACCGAAATCAAAAAATTGCGTGTAAAAAGTATTGAAGCCTGGAGGGATTGGTTGAAGGAGAACCATAACAAAGAAGAGGTGATTTGGCTAGTGTATAAAAAAAAGAGTGAAGGGGAAGTTCCATTTGATTATAGTATGAGCCTTGATGAAGCGCTATGCTTTGGATGGGTAGACAGCCTTCTGCGCACCATAGATGAGCAGGAATACATGCGCAAGTTTACACCCCGCAAACCCACCAGCACCTGGTCAGAGCACAACAAAAAACGGGTTGAACGATTGATCCGGGAAGGTAGAATGACCAAAGCGGGAATGAAGACCATAGAGGTTGCCAGGAAAAACGGTATGTGGGATCGGGGAGTTAATCCACCCGAGGTAAACGATGAAATTCCCGGAGTACTATTGCAGGTATTCCAAAATCGTTCGAAAGCAAGAGACAACTACTTCATGATGAGTAATTCATGCCAGAGGCAGTACAACATCTGGATCAATATGGCCAAAAGGGCTGAGACCATCCGTAAACGCGTGGAGGAGTCGATCCGCAAGCTGGAGAAGGGGGAGGAACTGGGATTGAAGTAGGGAAATCGCATTCAGTGAACAAGGAAAAAGTTGAAAGTCAGATGAGTCAGAAGAGAGAGGTGGTACTGCTGACCGGAGCCTCGGGCTCCATGGGATTTGAAGCTTTTAGACTGCTATGGGAAAAGCGGGACCGGTATGATATCGTATTGTTGTTACGTCCTTCCCGGAAAAACAAAAATCGCTTTAGAAGTTTTGAGAAGCAATCGGGAGTGAATCCGATCCCCGGATGCGGAACCGTTGAGGGAGATGGTTTAAAAATTGTATGGGGTGATGCATTGCAAAGGGAGGATGTGGTGGAGGCGTGCCAGGGCATTGACTGGTGCCTGCACACCATGGCGCTGATCTCTCCCGGGGCGGACCGTGAACCTGAGATGGCAGAAAAGGTAAATGCCCGGGCAACCCGTTATATGGTCGAGGCCATTGAGGCACAGGATCCGGAGCATATCCGGATGGTGTACATTGGAAGTGTGGCTCAGTACGGGGACCGGTTGCCCCCGGTGCATGTGGGACGGACAGGAGATCCTATGTTGCCCGGTGTGTATGATCACTATTCCTATACCAAGATCATGGGCGAACTGGCTGTGATGGAGTCAAGCATCAGGCACAAGGTCTCCCTCAGGCAGACCTTTATCATGATCCCGGAACTTTTTTCCCTGATGGATCCCATCATGTTCCACCAACCCATCAACACCCTTATGGAGAATATTAC
>JBDLIX010000163.1:0-11749 GCA_039714655.1 Bacteroidota bacterium | reverse complement strand
CGCCTTCACCGAAATAGGTGCGATGCAACGACCATTGGGCTAAAGAGATCTGGAAATCAGCAACGGCTTCGACTTCGGTATCTTCTGTTGCATCGGTCTTGTTAGATTTAGTGCCCGAATTACACGATACCATAAAAGCCATGGTCAGGATCATCAGGACGCTCACTTGTTGTAAAAATAGGTTATTCTTTTTCATGGAATTGAAATTAGGTTAAGAGATGCATTAAGGGGGTGAAGATAGTATTTCATTTCATTTGGGTAAAGAATATCATACGATAATTACTCCGTTCCCTTTTCCTCCACCCGCGTACTTCAGGGTACTTCTTCAGGAACCTATCCACCATGTCAATGTATTTACGAGCGCTGTCCCACAGCAGGTTGTAATCGGTTGGAAAATGCACATTACTCGGACAAAGCCTTGATGCTGAAAAGAATTTGATGAAGAGGTATTTCATATGGATTAAACCTCTTCTCCCACCTGAAGAACCAACCTTATATTCATGTAATACCCTTTTTAAAAGAGCTGCCGTTAAGTTCTTATTTCGTAAATTGTATCTACTCCAATCAGATATATTAAAACCAGATTATTTGTAAATGGATAAGAGTTTTCGCTATATATCAAATCATTCTTCAACGAGTAAATATATCTATTTGTCTTCCTTGGCTGTATTTGCAGGAGGATTCATTTATATTTTATTTCGGCCAACAGAACCTGTTTTTTTTAGCTGGTTTAGTGCTATCGGAATCGAAAACTGGCTTTATTCAATAAGAGAAAAATCAATTTCTATCAGCTCTTTTCTTCCGCAATGGATTGTTTATTCGTTGACAAATGGTTTGTGGGCATTTGCTTATACATTAATTGTTTTATCTATATGGACTGGAAGCAAATCATTTTTGAAATATTTCTGGTTTTTGAGTATTCCGGTTCTTGTGTTTGGATTTGAAGTGCTTCAACTTACTGGAGAGATACAAGGTACATTTTGTTTAAATGACATCATCTGGAGTGCAATTGGAATCACGACTGGATTTATCACAACGAGAATAATAACCAGTCAGAATAGATATAAAATAAGCCAAGACAATCATACATCCGACCATATAACTCACTAAATTATAGCTAATCCCTTTGAATATTGTAACAACAAAATCTAATAAGATGAAAAAAATAGTTTTCAAAAAGCCGTTCTGGCAATCGTTTCTGTCTACAATCGCATTAGTAGTATTTGCATATTTTGGAATAGCCACCATTGGTGGTGTAAATCAACAAAAAAGAATTTTGCCTGATGGTCGCTGGGAGATAGCCAAAACTTACTCAAAAGGAAATACTGAGGTTATTAGGGGTAATGTAGACACAGAAAAAAGATGGGAAGGGCCGGTTGAAATAAGATATGAGAATGATAATTTAATTTTAACACATACTGAAGAGGTCAATATGAAGGCTGGGGAACGGCATGGAGTTTCAAAGATTACTTATCCGAATGGACATGTTGAAAATCACTGTTACCTTCATGGGGAAAGAGTAGAAACGGGAGATTGTGAAAAAAAGTCAGCAACAATTGGCTCTGATGGAAATTCAGCATATGACATATTCAGCTATGAAGTGCCATGGTTTGCATTTAAATTAGATGCCTGTGGTTATGACTCTGGTTATGTTAAGGCATTTTTAGATACGCTGGAAATAATCTTATATTCTACGGAATTTAACATAGAAGATTTTGATGATTATTACGATGATGCAATTGATGTTCTTGAAGAGACTGCTTATGACAGTATTATTCAATTGAACGCAGAGCTCTCGATTTTTAATGGCCTTGATCTGATTTTAAATCACGAATTTCGATTGGCCACCATAGACAGTTATATGGAAGGTGATAGCAATACCTTCAATGTTGTTAAGAATATTTATCCCAATTATTTGCTTGCTTTAAATGAATGGGATGTAACTGATTCAGATTTTGAAGGATTTTGTATTGAATATGACCGCATTATGAGCAGTTACAATCCCATTGCCCTTGATGATCCTTTTTTCGTCGACAGCCTGGATCAACGCATGTATCAAACAATTGATTCAATCTATTCCAGTGAGGAAGATGCTGCAATTGCATCACAATCATTGAAAAGTGCTGTTTTGATAAATGAGGTAGGAACCATTCGTACTTTACAGCGAGAATACTTATTACAGATTAGAAACCATTCATTAAACGCAACTCCTAAGGATGTTTCAGAAATTGTCCTCTTTACCATATTGCAAAATTTTATTTATGGAGATTTGATTAAAAGTGCAGTAAGAGAAGCTTTTACTATTGAAAAAGGTATAGTGAGTTTGCCTACTGTAGTCACTGATTTTTCGGGCAATACTTCATCTACAACTGTTACATTAAATGGAAATGTTATTGAAGATGGAGGAGGGGAGGTCACTTCAAGAGGTATAGCATGGGGAACAATATATAATCCAACAATTGACAACCAAATTTTAACAGTAGGTACAGGAACAGGAGATTTTGTAGCAACCTTAACAGAACTTACCGAAGGCGAAACTTATTATGCCAGAGCTTTTGCCACAAACAGTGCAGGTACGGCTTATGGGAATTGTATAACTTTTGTCGCTATAAATACTACAGGAATTGATGAAAGTGATTTAACTACCCTGGATTTTAATATATATCCAAATCCGGCTACGGACAATATTACATTGACCTTTAAGGCTAAAGATTCAAAGGGGATGGTTTTTACCATGTTTGATTTAAGTGGTAAGATTATTCTTCAAAAAGAATTAGCAAGCATGGTTGTGGGAGAGAACATGATTAGCATAGACTTATCTGAGATTGAGGGTGGATTGTATATATGCCGGATAAAGGGGGATGAAAATCTGCATGCAACTCAAATGCTTTTAATCAATCGCTAAACTTCGTTATTGGGGGGATCTAACCTCAAACAAGTTTGAGTCGGAGTCCAATAAAAAAGCCAACTTACTGATAATAAGCTGGCTTCTCCTTTTAATGGTCGGGGTGAGTAGATTCGAACTACCGACCCCTCGCCCCCCAGACGAGTACTCTAAACCTGGCTGAGCTACACCCCGATCAATAGTGGGTGCAAATGTAGGAAATATTTCAATTTCTCAAAAACAGAATATGACCGTTAGAGATTATAATAAATCTGCCATCCCGTCAGTATATGAAGGTTCCATCAACAGGTTGGCTGTAAGTTTGTCCGGGAGTGAGGAGGTAGCCAGTGGAAATTTACTTTGGTACTGAATTTGAAAGGGGAAAGTAGATTTTTGTAATATTTTTTCCTGTCTGGAGACTAAATTCACAGAAGGATAACAAGCAGTTAATTCATTATTAAAAAAAATAGATAACAATGGACCTATTCAAACCCATGGACAGTAAACCTGGAGAATCAGTAACAGATAAATCAGAACCTAAAGTATCAGAACATGTAAAATGTCTGATCCTTGGATCGGGGCCAGCCGGATATACTGCGGCCATTTATGCAGCGCGTGCAAATCTGCGTCCTGTAATGTATACAGGGATGCAGTTGGGAGGTCAATTAACCACCACCACTGAGGTGGATAATTTTCCCGGATATCCTGAGGGCATAGACGGACCAAGCTTAATGGAGGACCTGAAGAAGCAGGCCGAGCGGTTTGGAACGGAAGTGCGTTTTGGAATGGCCACCAAGGTGAATTTTGATGGCAAGGTAAAGAGTGTGGAGATAGATGAGAAGACTTTGATTGACGCAGATACCGTAATTCTTGCCACTGGCGCCACAGCCAAGTACCTCGGACTCGAGTCCGAGGAGAAATTCAAGGGCTTTGGAGTATCAGCCTGTGCTACATGTGACGGGTTTTTCTACAGAGACAAGGTTGTTGCAGTTGTTGGAGGAGGAGATACTGCTGCTGAAGAGGCATCCTACCTGGCAGGTATCTGTAAAAAGGTGTATCTGATTGTCAGAAGGGACGAGCTAAGGGCCTCAAAGGCCATGCAGAAGCGTGTTTTGAACACAAAGAATATTGAGGTGCTCTGGAAACATCAGACCAAAGAACTGACAGGCGATCAGGTAGTAACTGGTGTAGAGCTGTATAAAAACAAAGGTGAGACCAACGAGGAGACTGTGAACATTGACATTGATGGCTTTTTCCTGGCCATCGGGCACCATCCCAATTCAGATATATTTAAGGAGTATGTGGATACCGACGAGGTGGGTTACGTGCAGACTGTCCCGGGTTCTTCCAAAACCAATGTACCTGGTATTTTCGCATGTGGAGACTTGCAGGACACTACCTACAGACAGGCTGTTACCGCTGCCGGCTCTGGATGTATGGCTGCTCTGGATGCAGAACGATATTTGGGGGAGATAGAATAGGAATAGTAATATAAAAAAATGGGAGCCGATTAAGCTCCCATTTTTTTGTTATCAGTTTTAGTTAGTTTCCTAACCACTTTCTACTTTCTACTTTCAACTTTACACTTTACACTCTTAAAGCGGAAATATCCTGGAAAGTCTCTGACTTATATTCACCTGCCTGCAGTTTGGCCCGGCATTCGGTGAAAGCGCTGATGGTTAACTTCACATCATCCAGGTTGTGCATGGATGTGGGGATCAGGCGAAGAAGAATGTCTCCTTTGGGAACCACAGGATAGATCACCATGGAACAGAAAATACTGTAATTTTCCCGAAGATCCAGAATCAGGTTGGTGGCCTCGATAATTCCTCCGTGCATATAGACTGGAGTTACAGGAGATTCAGTAACACCGATATCAAATCCAGCTTCCTTTAAACCTGATTGCAATCCGTTCACTACATTCCAGAGGTTTTCCCTCAGTTCAGGCATTGTTTTTAACATCTCCAGTCGCTTCAATGCTCCAATAACCATTGGCATGGGAAGTGACTTGGCATAAGTTTGAGAGCGCATGTTATAACGCAGGTAGTCAACCACATCCGTATGACTGGCAACAAATCCACCGATTCCTGCCATGGATTTGGCAAAGGTAGAGAAGTAGAGGTCGATTTTGTCCTGTACGCCAAAGTGTTCTCCAGTACCCATTCCGGTGGCACCCATGGTACCAAACCCGTGTGCGTCATCCACCAACAGTCTGAAGTCAAACTTCTCCTTAAGGTCACAAACCGCTTTCAGGTTACCAAGGTCACCGGCCATACCAAATACACCTTCGGTAATCAGAAGAACACCGCCACCCTGCTGATCGGCACGCTTCACTGCACGCTCAAGTTGCTTTTCAAGATTCTCCATGTTGTTGTGCGGGAACACAAACCGTTTGGCCAGTGACATTCTCATGCCATCAAGAATACAGGCATGTGATTCCGAATCGTAAACGATCACATCGTTACGGGTGGTGACTGCATCGATGATCGACGCCATCCCCTGGTATCCGTAATTCAGCAGGAAAGCATCCTCTTTTTGAACGAAGGAAGCAAGCTCCCGCTCAAGCTCTTCATGTTTGCGGGTCTGGCCCGACATCATCCGGGCACCCATGGGGTAGGCCATTCCATACTCTGCTGCTGCTGCTGCATCGGCTTTTCTTACTTCGGGATGATTTCCAAGTCCGAGGTAGTTATTCAGACTCCAGGTCAATACCTCTTTGCCACGGAATTTCATGTGGGCCGAGATTTCGCCTTCAAGTTTGGGAAATGCAAAGTACCCATGTCCTGCCTTCTGGTATTGTCCAATGGGACCTCTGTTCTTGGTAATTCTTTCAAAAATGTCCACAGATTTAAGTTTTAATTGTTTCAGGCTGCAAATTTAACTATTTTTTTCATCGGTCGATATTTATCTGACTTATCACATTAAATATTAGGTTAAATTTCAACCCAATGTGCAATAAAATGGAATGGTTTTTGTTATTGATGTATATCAAATAATCATTTAAGTCTTTTATTATTAAATCTATAATTGTACTTTTGCGCAATGTTTAAAAACAGGGTTATAATTGGTGTAGCGATTGCAGGGATTGCAATAATCCTCAGCGGGTGTGGTGAATATGAGAAATTACTGAAGAGCAGGGATTATCAAAAGAAGTTTGATACGGGGCTCCAGCTCTACGAAGAGGGTGAATATGTGAAGGCTGGAACACTATTCGACCAGGTGTCAAATATCTTCAGGGGAACCACCAAAGCCGATACTGTAAAGTATTATCAGGCAAAGAGTTATTACGGACAACGGGACTATATGATGGCAGGCCATTACTTTACTGAACTCTCAATGACCTATCCCAATAGCAATTACGTTGAGGAGGCCGATTTCATGACCGCCTACTGTTTCTATAAGCAATCTCCTCGTCCAGAGCTGGATCAGGACAACACTTTCAGGACCATCACTTCCATGCAGATGTTCATGGTTAAGTATCCCACTTCAGATAAATTAAGTGAGTGCCAGGAGATCATTCTTGAAATGA
This sequence comes from Bacteroidota bacterium, assembly GCA_039714655.1. GTDB lineage: Bacteria > Bacteroidota > Bacteroidia > Bacteroidales. The sequence goes on along the minus strand of JBDLIX010000163.1, from coordinate 5,336 downwards.
GTGACAAGCTGGTGGAGAAATCATTTATTAGTGCCAGGCTCTATTATGACCTGGGGTATTATAAGTCAGCCATTCTGGCACTGCGTAACAGCCTTATTGAATATCCAAACACCGGCTACAGGGAAGAGTTGATGTTCTTAATACTAAAGTCATCATACCTGCTTGCCGATAAAAGCGTACCCAGCAAACAGCGGGAGCGTTACCAGGCAGCATTGGATGAGTATTACAGTTTTATCGGAGAATTTCCGGAAAGCGCCCATTCAAGGGAAGCGAAAAGGATTTTTGAAACTTCGAACAAGTTTTTAGCAAGTCACAATAATCAATCATAATCAATGGATTACAAAAAAACAAAAGCGCCGCTCACAACCATAACAAGGGATCTTAATAACCTTGATGGAGATACCGATAACATTTATCAAACGGTGGTGGTCGCTTCCAAAAGGGCAAATCAGATCAGCGTTGAGATGAAGCAGGAGTTGAACAGGAAGCTTGAGGAATTCGCCTCTTATACCGATAATCTCGAGGAGGTTTTTGAAAATCCTGAGCAGATCGAAATTTCCAAATTTTTTGAACGGTTGCCAAAACCATCCCTGATCTCCTTGCAGGAATTAACCGAAGACCAGATATATTTCAGGATCAACGAAACACCTGAAATAGAACAACAGTAGTCTATTCTTTCCTGATGGAACTAGCAGGAAAACGCATTATTCTTGGAGTAACCGGAAGCATTGCTGCCTACAAGGCGGTTTATTTGCTCAGACTCCTGATCAAGGAAGGGGCTCATGTCCAGGTGATCATGACAGCTGCTGCCAAAGAATTTGTGGGACCTGTTACTTTCTCGGCCCTTGCCGGAAAACCAGTTCTTTCCGATTTTTTCAGTTCAGAAGGAGGCGATTGGAACAGCCATGTTGACATGGGTGTTACTTCCGATTTGATGCTTGTTGCGCCAGTAACTGCCACAACGCTTGGTAAGATGGCTCATGGGATAGCAGACAATCTTCTTGTGACCACCTATTTATCAGCCCGGTGTCCTGTTGTGATTGCTCCTGCCATGGATATGGACATGTATGAGCATCCATCGACACAACATAACCTGGAAATATTAAAGAGGTATGGAAATCAGGTGATTGAGCCTGGCAGGGGTGAGTTGGCCAGTGGACTGGAGGGCCGTGGGAGAATGGAAGAACCTGAAGAGATTATCAACTTTATCAGGCAGCTTGATTCCGGGCCTTCAAAAAAAAAACTTCTGAATAAACAGGTTCTGGTGACCGCCGGTCCTACACACGAAAACATCGATCCCGTTCGTTTTATTGGCAACCACGCTTCAGGAAAAATGGGTTATGCCATTGCAGAGGCATTTGCTGCACAAGGTGCGAAGGTATCTCTTATATCCGGTCCGGTTTCCCTGAAAACCCGGTCTGCCGGAATAGAGGTCATACATGTTACTTCAGCAGCAGAGATGTTTGATGCATGTAAGGAGTTGATTGACAAGATGAATGTGGCAGTTTTTAATGCGGCTGTTTCTGATTTCACTCCTGTTGAACCCTCTTCAAAAAAGATAAAGCGGGGTAAGGATGAGTGGACCATCCAAATGAAACCCACAAAGGATATTGCAGCTGAGATGGGAAAGAAAAAAAGGGATGACCAGATTTTTGTTGGCTTTGCACTTGAAACCGATAATGAAGAGGAACATGCCCGCTCAAAGTTGCAAAAAAAGAGGATGGATCTGATCGTGCTTAACTCCCTGCGAGAGGAGGGAGCAGGCTTTGGCACCGATACCAACAGGGTGACCATGATCGATCGTTTTGGGAACAGCGAAGAATTTGAACTGAAACTCAAAAGCCAGGTGGCAGCAGATCTGGTGGACCGGGTGGTAAAGATGACAGGAAATGCGTAAAACGGTATATATTATTATTCTCCTATTTGTGATGCTTCCGTTCCTACATGGACAGGAATTCAGATGCAATATCCAGGTTGTGAGTCAGCAGGTCCAGGGCACCAATAAGCAAGTCTTCCAGACCCTTCAGAATGCCATCTACGAATTTATGAATAACCGGGTATGGACCAACCATGTCTATACCATGGAAGAGCGCATTGAATGCAATTTCATGTTTAACATTACCGAGCAGTTATCGGCCGATGAATTTAAGGGGACTTTAACCGTTCAGGCCAGCAGGCCCGTTTTCAATACCAATTACAAAACCACAACCCTTAATTTTGTGGACAACGACATACATTTCAGGTATGTGGAATTCTCGCCGCTGGAGTTTGACCTGAATACACATACTTCGAATCTCACCTCCATCCTCGCCTTTTATGCCTATTATGTTCTGGGACTTGATTATGATACTTTTTCCCTTTTTGGAGGAGGTACCTATTTTACAAATGCTGAACAAATTGTGTTGAATGCGCAGAACGCGCCGGAAAGCGGGTGGAAACCCATGGATGATCTGGCACATAAAAGCAGGTATTGGCTGGTGAAGGACATACTCGATGCAGAATATGAGCCGGTGAGGGAATTTAACTACAGGTATCACCGACTGGGCCTGGATCTGCTGGATGAAAAGGTGGCAGAGGGAAGGGCAGAGATTACCAACAGTCTGGAGCTGATTCAGCAGGTGTACAGGAAACGACCCGACCCATACATGTACCTTTTAAGGCTGGTATTCGATGCCAAGTCGGAGGAGCTGGTGAGCGTGTATACCGAGTCTTATCCCGAAGAGCGGAGCCGTGCTCATGCAATATTGATTGAGGTGGATAAGCCCAATACCAAAAAATACAATGCCATACTGGAGCAAACAATATAGGCAGGCCCCATATGATTCAGTCACTTTACATTAAGAATTACCTGCTGATTGACCAGCTGGAGATGCAGTTTTCAGTTGGATTCACAACCATTACCGGAGAGACCGGAGCGGGTAAATCGATTCTCATGGGTGCATTGTCGCTGATACTTGGACAACGTGTGGATACTTCGGTACTCAAACTAAAAGATGCCAAGTGTATTGTTGAAGGGACTTTTCGTCCCGGAGATGCGGTTCGTACCGTGTTCGAAAGAAATGACCTGGATTTTGAACCGGTGACTACCCTACGCAGGGAGATCTCCCCAGGTGGCAAATCACGCGCTTTTGTCAATGACACTCCGGTGAACCTGCCTTTGTTGAAGGAGATTGGGAATCGGTTGGTGGATATCCATTCACAGCATCAAAACCTACAACTGAACGATCATCTCTACCAGCTTGAAGTGACCGATCATCTGGCAGGAACCTGGAAGGAGCTCACCGAATACCGGTCATCATATACACAATATACCAGTGTGAGTCATGAGTTGGTTAGGGTGAAGGGTGAATTGGCGAAGATGAAGGAAGAGCAGGAGTATATGCAGTTCCAGTATAATGAGCTGGATGGTGCCCACCTGAAGGAGGGTGAAATGGAAAACCTTGAGGCAGATCTTCAGCGAGCTGAGCATGCCGAAGAGATCAGAAGTGTGTTGTTCCATTCAGCCGGGCTGCTTTCGGGGGAGACTACCGGGATACTTGACCAGCTAAAAGAGTCGCTGATACAGCTTCAGAAAATTGCACAATACTTTTCACCTTCAAAAGAGATAGCAGGGAGGATGGAATCGGCCTATATTGAGTTGAAGGATATCACATCAGAAGTGCAGAATCAGGCTGAAAAAGCTGATATTGAGCCTGGTAAACTGGAAAAATTCCAGGAACGCCTGGACCTTCTGTTCAGCCTGATGCAAAAGCACAGGGTAAGGGAGTTGGAGGAGTTGATCGGCATCAGGGACCAGTTGAACAAGAAGTTGGAGGAGTTGACATTTTCTGATGAGAAGATCAACGGTTTGGAGAAGGAGAAAACAGAACTGTTGAGTGTTCTGGAGCGATTATCAGGAATTCTGCACCTGAAAAGAGCTAAAGCGGCTGAAGGGATGCAGAAAATTGTTGAGTCACAACTGAAGCAGCTGGGGATTCCCAATGCCCGGTTCAAAGTTGGTATTGAAAAGATAGCCGGGTATGACCCATATGGATCCGATGAGATCAGGTTCCTTTTCTCAGCCAATAAGCAAGTGCCACTGGAAGAGATATCCAGGGTTGCATCGGGTGGAGAAGTATCGCGATTGATGCTCTGTATCAAATCGTTGGTCTCAGACCGTAAAGGAATGCCAACCCTTATTTTTGATGAGATCGATGCTGGTGTAAGTGGAGAGATAGCGGATAAAGTAGGTGGGATCATGGACCAGCTTTCCGAGGGACGTCAGGTCATGGCCATTACCCATCTGCCCCAGGTGGCTTCCATGGGTACAGACCATTTCGTCGTCTATAAGGAGGACACAGTGGATGCAACCTTTACCCGGATCAGGAAACTACAACCGGAAGAACGGGTTACTGAGATTGCCAGGATGCTCTCAGGAGAAGAGATCACAGACGCCGCTTTATCCAATGCGCGTGTACTGCTACGGATTTAAAACGCTTATCGCACAAACTTAGCTTTCAATTGTTATTAGGGCATAAATCAAACAATTCTAACAAAATCACCATGGCTTACAATCTACTCAAAGGGAAAAAAGGGATCATTTTTGGGGCGTTAAACAATCAATCCATCGCCTGGAAGGTGGCTGAACGTGCCCATGAAGAGGGGGCCGAAATTGTCTTATCCAATGCACCCATAGCCCTGCGGATGGGTACCATTAACGAATTGGCCGAAAAGATAAATGCAGAAGTTATCTCTGCAGACGCCACAAGCCTTGAGGACCTGGAGAACCTGATTGAAAAAACCCTGGAGATATTCGGAGGAAAAGTGGACTTCATCCTCCATTCCATCGGTATGTCGCCCAACGTTCGGAAAGGGATTGATTACGATGCCTTGAATTATGATTATTACCATAAGACCCTGGATGTTTCTGCGTTCTCACTCCACAAGGTTTTAAGTACAGCCAGAAAGATGGATGCGATTAAAGATTGGGGCTCGGTGGTGGCGCTCTCCTACGTGGCTGCACAGAGAACATTTGCCGGATACAATGATATGGCAGATGCCAAGGCGATCCTGGAGTCTATTGCCAGGAGTTTTGGTTATATGTATGGAAGGGAGAAGCACATTCGTATCAACACCATTTCACAATCACCCACACCCACCACTGCAGGAAGCGGTGTTAGTGGATTTGATAAGCTGGAGGACTTCTCAGACCGGATGTCACCCCTGGGAAATGCCACAGCCGATGATTGTGCCGATTATTGCCTCACGCTCTTCTCGGACCTGACCCGCAAAGTGACCATGCAGAACCTTTTTCACGATGGTGGATTCTCCAGTATGGGCATGAGTTTCAGGGCCAT
>JBDLIX010000162.1:0-11774 GCA_039714655.1 Bacteroidota bacterium | reverse complement strand
GGAAGATGTGAGAAGTACGAGCTGGATGAACGAAAAGGAAAGGGAAAGGGGATTCCCAACTACTTCGAAGAGCGCATTGGTATGCTTACTGACGGATATACTGAGAAGATAACTCCCGGCAAAATAACCATTGGGATTCCCAGGGGATTGATGGTCTTCTATCAACAGTTCCCTTATTGGAGCACCTTCTTTAAAGAGCTGGGTTTCAATGTGGTTATCTCCGAAGAGACCAACAACCAGACCATCAAGAAGTCGCTCAGTATGATTGTGGCAGAAACCTGCTTCCCGGTAGAGGTGATGCATGGCCATATATACGAGATGCTGGAAGGGAACGTCGATTATGTCTTCACACCATTCATGATCAATGCAAAGATAAAAGAGGGCAATCCCACCTCCAATTCCAATTGTCCATGGGTACAATCTGTTCCCTTTATGGTGAGGGCTTCACTTCCAAAAGAACAGCGTTCTAAATTACTGACCCCCACCCTCAATTTTCGTTATTACGGGAAGGTGGTTGAAAATGAGCTGTACGATTATTTCGGAAAGAAATTCAAGCTCAGTAAGAAAAGGATCATTGAAGCCATGAAAAAGGCCGATACGATGCAGGATCGGTTTGAGGACCGGGTGAAGGAACGTGGGCGAGAAGTAATGGCCAGCTTGCCAGAGGATAGGGAGTGCCTTGCAATCATAGGACGTCCTTACAACACTGGTGACCCTGCGCTCAACCTGAGCATGGTGGAAAAGCTGATTAACCTGGATGTACTTCCCATTCCCATGGACTATCTTCCCCTGGAGGAAGAGGGGATCACGAAAGATTACAACAAAATGTACTGGCCCAATGGTCAGCGCATCCTTGCAGCTGCAAGGATCATAGCCCGGAATTCCCGTCTCCACGGCATCTACATGGGCAATTTCAGGTGCGGACCGGATTCCTTCCTGGCCCATTTTGTACATGAGGAGATGGCCGGCAAACCCTATATGGAGATTGAGATTGATGAACATGGAGCCGATGCAGGGATGATTACCCGTTATGAAGCGTTCCTTGACAGTCTGAAGGGTTCCAGGATAATTGATAAAAAGAAGAAGGAAGTTTATACGCCCGGTCAGATGGTCTCTTCACCCATGAAGGACCGGGTGCTCTATTTTCCTTACATGAACGACGCCTCCTATGTGATGGCGGCTGTTTGCAGAAGCTTTGGCATCAATGGCCATTCACTTCCCATGCAGACCCAGGAGGAGCTGGACCTGGCACGGAAGTACACCTCGGCCAGGGAGTGTTTCCCCATGATCTGCACCACCGGCAGCTTTTTGAAAAAACTGATGGAGCCTGAAGTGGATCCCTCAAAGGTCAGTTTCTTCATGCCCGACCACAACGGTCCCTGCAGGTTCGGACAGTACAACCGTTTCCAGCGGGTTCTTTTTGACAGGCTTGGATTTGATAAGACCGAGATCATTGCACCCAGCAACGACGGTTCCTATGAAGATATCTCTGGCGGTCATGGCTCCAAGTTCAGGCTCAATGCCTGGAAAGGATTTGTAGCCATGGATATGGTCCGCAAGATGAAGCAGGAAAAAAAACCGTATGAGCTTATACCCGGAAACACAGAAAAGGTATACCAGCGGGCACTGGCCAATCTGGTCTCGTGCATGGAGAACGGAGGCGGAACATTGACCGATACCCTGGCGAAGATTGCCCTTTCATTTACAGAGATCCCTCTCTCCAACGGTAAGCGTAAACCAGTCATTGCCATCGTGGGTGAGATCTTTATGCGCGACAATGATTTCTGCAGCGGGCACCTGGTATCCAGACTGGAGAAATTTGGCGCTGAGACCTGGATCGCCCCATTTGCAGAGTGGCTCGCCTACTCCACCATACGGTATACCCGTGACAGCAAGTGGAAAGGTGATTTTAAAGGGGTTATAAAATCAAAGCTTCAGGAGTATTTCCAGGAGCGAACTGCCAGTAAGATTGCCAAACCGTTCCATGGTTTGTTCGATGAGGACAAAGAGGTATCTGTAAAGGAGATGCTAAATGCCTGTGGCCCTTATGTGCACCGACACTACGACGGCGACCCGGCTTTGAACCTGGGTACTTCGGCCATACTGGTGGATAAGGGAATCTCGGGTATTGCCAACATCCTTCCTTTCACCTGCATGCCAGGAACACTGGTGTCTGCGGTTTCTGACCAATTAAGAAAAGACAAAGGAGGCATTCCATACGTAAGCATTGCCTATGACGGTCAGGAGGACGCCTCCATCGAACTACGCCTGCAGGCCTTTATGCACCAGGCAACCCAGTATGCAGAGGAGAAGGGGTTGACAATGGTAACTCCCAAGTGAGCCCATTAAGCTGAAGTAAAACTCTGATCAAAAGTGAGTCTTTGACCTGAGGTGAAGATCTAATCTTAAGTGAAACTGTTGACTGACGTGCAGATCAAATCTGAAGTGAGACTGTTGACTGAGTTTAAGATCTAATCAAATGTGGTTTACTAATCGAAGGGCGCCCCTTTACAACTCAACCGGTAACATCCGGTGAAATTCAATGCCTTCCGGATTCACCCTTGCCTGGGCCACCATGATCTCCACACCCCTGCGAACAGCTTCGTCCAGCGCTTCACCATAGGCCGGATCGATCTCCCTGGCCGGAGAGAATATCCGCACATCCATGCGTTGAACCACATAGAGCATCACGGCCCGCAAGCCTGCCTGCTTCACCCTGATCAGTGTATTCAAATGCTTTCTGCCCCGTTGGGTAACCGCATCCGGAAAGAGTGCCCGGTTGCCCTTCTTCATGGTGACATTTTTGACCTCGATAAAACATCCCCGCTCCAAAACTTCCCCGGAGATCTCTTCGGCTGCTCCGGCTATCTCCCCATAAATATCAAACCGGCTGTCTTCCCACTTCACTTCCCGGCGCAATCCGCTAAGCCCTTCCAGTTCGGGTATCACCCCGGCGCCCACCCACTCAAATGCCAGGGCATTGGGATTAGATGTATTGATCCCTACCCAATCACCCCCGATACGAATCATCTCCCAGGTAAATCGTGTCTTTCGTTTGGGATCATCCACGGGGGTCAACCACACCTCTGCACCCTCTTCCAGGCAACTTTTCATAGAACCCGAATTGGTACAGTGAGCCGTTACTTCACTCCCGTCATCCAGGATCACATCGGCCAGAAACCGTTTATACCTCCTGACCAGATGGCCGTGAACAAGATCTTGTTTAAATTTCATCTCTTCACAGAGCAACGTTTTATTTACTCTTTCTAAATATAACCATATCCCCGCACTTTAGCTTCAGAAATGAAACAATGGTCAAAATCCAAACCTTCTTTGCTTTCTGGGGTTATATTGTTATTAAATTGCAAATGTATTTAGCCATTTCAACTAAAATCTATATAAGATGAAACGAACACTTATTTTTCTCTCCATGCTGGTCATGGTCCTTTCATTACAAGACACACAAGCACAGAGTCTTAGATCCATGATAAAGAAGAAGATCCTTGAGGATAACCTTGAGGCACAGGCCAAAAGAGACAGCGCACGTGCCGTTGAAGAGGGTGAGGAACCAGATCAATCGCCCAACACCACCATGAACCATGTATACATGGATGCATTGGGTCTTTCCGGCAATGTGGACTATGAGACCAGCTATGATTTTGACGCTTACATCCAGATGGAAGTTTCCGAGTACAAAAAAAATGAAAAACTAAATGATCATATGGTGTATGATTCATACATCACAAAGGATGCTGTGGATTATGCCATGGTATTTAAGGATGATAACAGTAAGTCCACCATCATTTTCGATTCTAAGAACAACGCCATGCTGATGCTTACTGACAGTGATGGTGAGCATACCGGAATTGCCATGGGGATGGATCCGGAGACCCTGGCTGAAGAAGCGGAGGAGTATGAGGAAGAGTCAAACCTCGATTCTTATAAACCCTATAAAACCGGGAAAACAAAGACCATCCTCGGTTATTCATGTGATGAATACCTGGTGGATGATGAGACCTCAGAGGTACACATGTGGGTTTCAGAGAAACTGGGGAAACAGGTCCGCCGTGAAATGTTGAGCAACCAGCAAACCTTTGGCGCCATCTTCTATCATGCAGCTTATATGGATGGTATGGTGCTGGAATATGATTTTCTTGACAAAGAAAATGGTGAGCGATCGGTGATGCTGGTGACCGATTTGGACCTCAATCATTCCCACTCCATCTCCACCCGCAGTTACGCGATGATAACCATGAAAGGTCAGTCACCGGAAGAGTGAATCCTGTGAGCGAATTACCCGTAGCTTGCTGCGGGATTAGCGAACGTAGAAAAAATTAACAAATAAAAGGATCGATGATTCCTCGCTGCAAGCAGCGAAGAGAGTCAATCCAAAGGTTCGATGGATTACAGGTCACTGCTGACCAACTTCCCTTCGGGGGCTGAGAAGGATCTCCTTATCCGGGATGTGGGGGATTCTGAAGAGAAATTTCTAAAGCTATTGAAGTTAACTCTCTTCGAGAAAGACCCCCTTGCCTGGAGAGCAGGTTGGATCATGGACGGAAGTGATGAGCAGCATCCCGGACTGGCGTCAAACCATCTTTCAAAGATCATTCAAAAACTTCCTGAGCTGGAATCAACAGGTACCCTGCGTTGTCTGCTCAGGTTGCTCTGTCGCTATGATATCCCTGAGGAAGATCAGGGATTGCTCATCGACCTCTGCTTTGGATATATGGTCTCGGAACTATACCCGGTAGCTGTAAAGGTCCATGCCATGCAGATTATCTATAACCATGTGCTTCTCTATCCTGAGCTAAAGGATGAACTGGTTACTGTCATAGAAGACCAGGTACAGAACAACACCATAGGATTCAAATCCCGGGGAAAACGTATCATTGGTCAGCTTGAGAAGATGTAGTCCTTTGATTTTCGTATTATTGTGACTCAATAGTTTATCCATTGGAAATCCATTTTATTCTATATAAACCAGCTGTCCCCGGAAACGTGGGCGCCTCAGCCAGGGCCATTAAAACCATGGGATTTCACCATTTGCGACTGATCGATCCGTGTAATCACCTTGCGGAGGAGGCGCTTATGCTGGCTCATGGATCCCACGACATTCTGGAAAAGGCAAATCTTTTTGACACATTCGAAGCGGCAACTGCCGATCTGGACCTGGTGGTCTGCACCACAGCCAAAGAGAGAACAGCAAAGCATGACTATTACTCCAGCCGGGAATTTGGAGAATACCTGGTAAACAAAAAAGAGCATCTGAAAAAGGTGGGGATTCTTTTCGGGACCGAGGAGAGCGGGTTACCCAACCAGTTGATCCTGCAATCGGACCTGGCCATGAGCATTCCCATGGCAGGAGCTTACCCCTCTCTCAACCTTTCCCAGTCGGTGATGGTTACCGCCTATGAACTTTCGCTCCTGAACCTGCTGGAAAAACCGGGACAATCCCTTTCCAAATCGGGAGAGGGATGGGGAGAGTTGAAAAATCAGGCAAAACAGGTACTGGCCGATGCAGGCATTCCGGAAGGGAGCCCCCTGTTTCACCGCATCATGGAGCGAATGGCTACGGTTGGATCCAATGACATTCCACTGTTCCTTTCAGTAATCAAGCGGATCAATTCCGGTAAGGGATAGAAATAACTACCACTCCACCCGGTTGTAGTTCTCCCCGTATTTACCGATCAGGTAATCGTAGTGGGAGTTGTCTGCCGGAACGCCAAGCACCAGCGAGGGGGGTAGTTCTCCTTTGGACTCCTTATAGTGATCCATAAGGGCCAACATATCTTTCACCTTCTCTGGCTGCTCATCGCATAGGTTCACCTTCTCGCCCGGATCGGACTTCAGGTTGAAGAGCAATGTATCATGGGGCGGGACAGCACTTTTACCATTGGATCCCCTGTAACCCTTGAAAGGCAGCTTCAGTTTCCAATCACCATTCCGGTAGCACTGTAAATCTCCTCCATCAAAATATAGGAACTCTGCTCCTTCCCGCTTCCCGGTTCCATCCAGAACCTTCAGGATACTCTCCCCGTCATAATCCCTGTCATCGGGAACTTCTGCGCCCGTAATTTCCGCAAAAGTGGGAAACCAGTCCATCATAAGTGCCATATCATCGTATACCGATCCGGCGGCTATCACATCAGGCCACATGGCCAGGGTGGGCACCCGCTGTCCCCCTTCAAAGGTGAATTGCTTTCCCTCCCGGAGGATCCCGGCACTGCCTCCGTGTTCACGCATGGCCAGCCATGGACCGTTGTCACTTGAAAAGACCACCAGGGTGTTGTTCAGGATCCCTTTCTCCTCCAGTTCTTTCAGCACCTCTCCCACGCTCCAGTCAATCTCCTCGATCACATCGATGTATAGTCCCTTTCCGGAACGACCATCGAATTCGGGTGAAGCGTAAATTGGAACATGGGGCATGGAATGTGCCAGGTAAAGATAAAACGGTCCCTCAGCATGCCGATCAATAAAATCAACCGCCTTTTCGGTATAGGTCCGGGTGGTATAGTGCTGGTCCACATGAAACTCAACCACCTCATTGCCCTCCAGGTAAACCACACTGATCATATCATTGCTGTAAGGGATCCCGAAGTACTCGTCGAAACCACGCTGCAACGGCAGGAATTTATGCCGGTGTCCCAGGTGCCACTTCCCAACAATTCCGGTGGCGTACCCTTGAGATCTCAGAAGATCGGCAGTGGTGATCTCCTCCACAGGCATCCCGGTATAGGAGCGGGGAAAGAATACCCCGTTGATCCCCATTCGTTGTGGGATCCTGCCGGTAAGCAATGCTGCCCTGGAGGGTGAACAGACAGGTGAGGCAGAATAGAATTCTGAGAATTTCATTCCTTCTCCGGCCATCCTGTTAATATTGGGAGTTCGTATCTCAGTATTTCCAAAGCATCCCAGATCACCATACCCCAGGTCATCACAATAGATCACCACAATGTTGGGTAGAGACTCCATTTCGACAGGTGTAGAGTTCCTGTCACATGCAGTCAGTATGATTAGAACTGTAATCAGTAAAGCGGTTGGTAGATGTTTCATTGTTGGTTTGAATTAATGATATGGGCCATCAAGTTAGTAAATCGGGTTAGAAAAAGCTACCGGTTCAAAAGGGAACTTGTATTTTTGAAGCGTATGGAATCTTCGGATCAAAAACAGCTGCGCTCGCTTATCGCCGAAGGAGAACACCAGAGGCTGGATTTCAAATTTGAGATCAGCGATGCCCGTAAAATTGCCCGGACCCTCTCTGCCTTTTCCAATACGGATGGAGGCAGACTTCTGATCGGGGTAAAGGACAACGGCCGGATTGCCGGGGTAAGGTCCGACGAGGAGTATTACATGGTAGATTCGGCAGCTTCGCTCTACTGCAAGCCAGAGGTACGATTCGAGAGTCGTAACCACTCCATTGAGGGAAAGAGTGTGCTTGAGATCTATATCCCTCAGGTAAATAATAAACCTGTCTATGCCCGGGATGAGGAGAACCGCTGGTTGGCCTATATACGCGTGGCCGACCAGAACATACTGGCCGGGATTGTCCAGTTACAGGTATGGAAAGAGAAAAAAAGTGCACGTGGCAAATTGATGGAATTCACCCGCAGGGAAGAGATCCTGCTGGAATACCTTGAAAGAACGCCAGGGTCTGCTCTCTCAAAAATTCAACGGGATACCGGTTTCAATCGAAAAGAACTGATCACACTTCTTACAAAACTTGTGCTGTTTGATGTGGTGGAGATGCAGTTCAGTGAGGGAAAAAACCTCTTTCGCCTGAAAGAAACTCCGGGGAGGTGACAGGGGTGACAGAGATAGTGACAGGAGATAATTCTAGATATACTCCATAAGTGAATCGAAGATGGCCTGTCCGTCTGTGTTTCCGCCATAGGGGAAAACCACTCTTTCTGGCTGTGGGACCATACCAATCACATTCCTCTTCTCGTTACAAACCCCGGCAATGTTATCCACCGCTCCGGTAATATTGATCTCTTCCGAAATACTTGCATTCTGGTCACAGTAGCGGAACAGGATCTGCTCCTGGAGTCTCATCTGAACCAACGTCTCTTCCTTGGCCGTATACCTCCCGTACCCTGTTGCTATGGGAATGCGATACGCCACATCATTGGAGAGTTTATTGGTCACCGCTGTATTTTCATTGTCGGGTTTGACAAACGTGTTCCGACAGATAAATCGTTGGGATTTATTCATTCTTAAGGTCCCTGGTACCAATTCAGTTTCACACAACACCCTGAATCCGTTCCCAATGCCTATGAGAATTTTTCCGCGATCAGCAAATTCCATCATGGAATCAATAACCGGTGAATCTCTGATACATTTTGATGAGTTGGAAGATCCTTTGCATGGAAATCCGCCAGGAATAAAAAGCACATCAATGCCTTTCAGGTTAGTCTCGCGGTTCCAGACCGGTTTGACCTTCACCCCATATTTTTGCTCCAGGACCATTTTCAGCTCCTTGTCGCCATGGGCTCCGGGAAATATGAGAATACCGAAGGTCATTGCATTTTGGTTGTCTATTTCAAAGATAATCACAAAAGGATTTTATCCAAATTTGAAGGTAAATATTAATTCGTTAGTTTTACCCTATGGAGGTCGTCGGACAGGAAATACGCAACTTTCAGGAGACCGTTCGCGATCATTCCGAATACGATTTTACCCAATACTCCCACACTTCTCTGCGACGGCGTCTCACCAGGATCCTGCTTGAGTTGGAAATTGACATGGATACGCTCAACAGCAAAATGAGGAGTGATGGAGCGTTCCTGGAGAGGATTGTAAGGAAACTCACGGTTCATACCACCGAGCTGTTCAGAGATCCTGAAATCTGGAAAAAGATCAGAGTCAATTTATTGCCCACCTTCAAGGATAAACCCACCATCCGCATCTGGCACCCGGGCTGTTCAACAGGACAGGAGGTCTATTCAATGATGATGGTGCTCGAAGATCTGGAATTGTTGGAGAAAACAGAAATTTACGGGAGTGATCTCAATCCCGATGTGATAGAGACTGCCCGGGAAGGGAGCTACAAATATCATTTTAACCAGAGCTATCTGGAGAATTTTGATCGTGTAATGCTCAACGGAACGGGTACATCCTCCTGGAACCACCGGAAGTACTGGAAAAAATATTTCCATATCGACGAGACCCATGATATAATCCGGATGAAGGATTTCCTTCGCTCGAAACCTATTTATAAGAAACTGGATCTGGTAAAAGACCCAAATCTCTTTCAGGTGAAATTCGATCTGATCGTTTGCAGGAATGTGATCATCTATTTTAATAATGAGTTACAGAACAGGGTATTTGACCTCTTTCATACCAACCTGAACCGAGAGGGCACGCTGCTTCTGGGGGTTCATGAATCGATCATGGGTCCTTTTTCCAAAAGGTTTATCAAGAAGGACCCCTTTTATCATAAAGCGCCGGAATAATCCTCTGAAGCATCTCCATCTGCCCGAAGCTTCATCTGCTCACGCTGATTGCGTTATATTCCATATATTTATAGCAGTTATGGCTTTTTCAGGCGAAAGCAAAGGTTTTATTAACTATATCTATGATCGGTATAAAAATTTAAAGATCAAAGACATATGCCTAGTGTTTGAAGGTAAGATCACCCATCAGGTGATGAGAGCGCTGACCGGATTGGTGGAGGAGCAATTGGAGGAGGAGGATGAAGATGAACGGTTCCTCCGACGGGTGTACCATGTGATGGTGGAATCCTTGCAGAATATTAACAGACATGCTGAGGCCTATGAATACAGAGGTCATCCCTATCCGGGTATGGGCCTGGTACTGGTGGCAAGAAACAAAGAGAGGTTCCAGGTAACCACCGGGAACGTGGTAGAGAACGGTCATGTGGAGGAGATCTCCATGTTTCTGGGAAAACTAAATAACATGGATCCCAACACTCTGGATGACCTATACAAAAAACAGGTACGCGAGGGGACTCTGTCCGCTAAAGGCGGCACCGGTCTGGGATTCATCGATATTAAGAGAAAGACCGGGAATCCCCTGGATTACAGTTTTGTGAAAATTGACGAAGAGAGTTTCTTTTTTATATTCACCTCAACCATAGCAAGATAGAACCCAACTACTTACAGCTAAACAAAGTGCAAAGTTATGATTAGACACACATCACTCCTACTGTTGGCACTGCTCTTTCTTGCAGCATGCGATCAGCGTCCTTCTGAAAAGCTAGTCGCTTATACGGACGATGTGGAAACCCGAGAGCTCCAGCTCTCTACGGAGACCATGAATGAGATCATCCAGAACATCGCCTCCCCCATCGAGGTGGCTTCACTCATCCATTCACAAAACATTCCTTTCTCCACCTCTTACCTGGCCAATCCGGACAGGTTATCTACCAACATCTCCAATGTTGAGATGGCCTTCAACCTGGGAGTCCTCAGCGCCAACCTGTGGTACCTTAATATAAATGAAAAGACCGGGACAGCATTAAATCACCTATCCAGCATTGACCGTTTGGCCGATGCCCTGCAGATCAGACAATTCTTCGATTACGCCACCATCAAACACCTGGCCACCACCAATTCAGACCTGGATTCGCTCATGCACACCTCCATCAACAGCTTCAATAACATGGAACACTCCCTGAGAGAGGCCGACCGCATCAATCTGAGTGCCATGATGATTGCCGGGGCATGGATGGAGGGCCTTTTCCTTGCCACCCAGGTGACAATGCAGGAAAGCAATGAAGATCTGAGATCGCTGATCGGCAAACAGAAACTAATCCTCAACGACCTGCTCCTGATCCTCAACAATTTCAAAAACGAAGAGGTGATCTGGAACTACATCAATGATTTTGAGACCATTAAAAGCATATACGACGACGTAAAAATCACCCATCTCGTAGGTGAACCCCAGACCATCGAAAAGGACGGCATGCTAAAGGTAATCCAAACCGAAACCTCCCAAGTAACAATGACTGACGCAACCCTCCAAAAACTCATCGAAATAACAGAGCAGCTCCGGAATATGCATTTGCATATTAAGTCTTAAGGGGCTTTGAAAATTCTGAATCCAATCAACTTTCTCTATTACATGTTGTGAAAGACAGTCAACCCTAATCAATTAAAAGAGCTTATATTTATCTAAAGGAATATGCTAATGTGTCAAAGTAGAATTATTTTGCATGCAAAATAAGAATAAGTTTAATAAGGATCTCCAAGAAAGCAATATCTGTATAAAATGCGGTATGTGTTGCAATGGAACTTTATTTTTTTGGGCAAAAATCTATGAAGGTGAAACTATAGATAACGAACTCGAAATGAAGCGTGTCCAAATAAAACATAAAGATACAGAGGGACTTAGCCTACCTTGCAGTTATCTGAAAGACTCTGTTTGTTCGATATACTATTCCAGCAATCCACAAAGACCTTTGATCTGTAATAGTTTTAAATGTAAACTCCTCAAAAAATATGAGAAACGGGAGATTTCGTATGAAAACGCATTAATGATCATTGAAAATACAAAGGCTTTAGTTGCAAATTTTGATAATAAAATTAAAAACTCTTTTCCCGATATAGCAAGCAAATCAATCCAAGTAAAAATTCGTAGACTAAACGAAAAACATAACGAATCATTAACCCAAATAGCATTCAGGAAGAATTACGGGAAAATTCTTTTGGATAGTTTAATATTGAATAAGATGTTTGAGAAGTATTTTATAAAGGCGGAAATAATTACAAAAGGAACAAACACTTAGATAAAAATGTATTTATAATAAATAG
>JBDLIX010000161.1:0-11794 GCA_039714655.1 Bacteroidota bacterium | reverse complement strand
TTCAGTGTTTACCCGAATCCTGTAGCAGCATCATTGAATGTAAATAATACCACTGGTATACGCTCTGTTTCTATTGTGAATGTTGTTGGACAAGAGGTTTTAAGGGTTAATAATATTGACAACAATGCTACTGTTATTAACACATCAGACTTGAACAGAGGCATCTATTTTGTTAATGTCACTGATGCGAATGGAATGCACTCTTCCCGAAAATTTATCAGGGAGTAGGTTTCAGTAGATATTTAGACATGAAAACCCCACATGCGTTTTTGCTCTGCTGAGCTTGCAAGTTTGGTTAATCAGGTCAACATGGAAGTTCCCCGCAGCTTGGTTGCAGGGAACTCTGTTTTTTGCCTCTCTTTGACAAAGAACGGGGTTTGTCTCGGTGGACTCAGTTTTATTCTTTAATTTTGCAGAACGGTTCAACCTTAAGCAAGATAAGGTAGAACCAGATGAAAAGCATACGGTGAGCTTGAAGAATCAAAACATAGAAACCCGGAGAACCAGCAGTGAAGTCGAGAAGTTTGCCAGGGGAACCTGTCGGCATGATGAAGCCCTGAGCGTAGTCCAATGGCTCAAGGATCCTTCAAAAAAGAGTTCACTTCAGCAACCATTAGAAAAACTCTGGGACAAACATCTTGAAGAGAAAGGTGTTCATGATGAAGCAGTAGATCTTCAGCCTACCCTCGACAGGATCCACGATCACATAAGCATGCAATGGGAGCAACCAGATCCGGGGTTTCAAAAAAAGTTGCGGATATACAAGATACTGTTGCGGGTGGCAGCGGTCCTGTTTGTACCTCTGTTGATCACCACCTCGCTCTATATCCATGAGCAAACCAGGACATCTGCAACAAAGGATCAATATACTGAACTCACCGTCTCCTATGGCTCCAAGCTCCATACTGTATTGCCCGACGGAACAACAGTCTGGATCAATTCAGGCAGTAAGCTTGAATATCCACAAACATTTTCCAAAAAGAACAGATCTGTCAAACTTAGCGGTGAAGCCTATTTTGATGTCACCCTGAACAGGCAGCATCCGTTTGTTGTTGAGACCGAAGCAATCAATATTAAAGTGTTAGGTACCCGGTTCAACGTGACTGCTTATCCCGGGGAAGAGACCATTTCAGCGACGCTGGAAGAGGGAAGCGTTGCAATTGAAACCGGAGGTAAAAAAAGTTCGTCTCTTTGCCTGCTGGAGCCAAATGAACAGATGGTATTTCAGAAGGAAAACAGGACTTTTCAAAAGCGGACTGTACAAACAGACCTGTTTACTTCATGGAAAGATGGCAAACTGGTTTTCAGAAACAGCTCATTGAACTACATGATTAATCAACTGGAGCGTTGGTTCAACACCGATATAGAGATAACCAACGAGGGAGGACTGCCCCAGACTCCTTTTACAATGACCATTGAAGATGAGACCCTGGAACAGGTGTTAAAATACCTGTCAGTTGCATCAGGGATTACCTATGACGTGGTTCCTGCTCAACGAATGGAGAGTGGAGAAATATCCAGGAGAAGATATATTATCACCAATTAGGTGTCTGCTGCCTCACAACCCAAAGTAGAGAAGTCTATCAGGGAACTAAAAGATTTGTGCATACAGCAACACTACTGCAGGATTTTTGGATTAGGCTTGACCATGGCTATTGTTAACTCATCAAAGATTCGGGAAGCTGTTGAAATACCTTTTGGGGGTTGTATCACATTTCCATCCTGGGAGTCAGCTATACACACTCCTGCTATATCGGGGATTATAACTCGTCCCTCAATGGCCTCTATTTCTGCCCTGTATAGAAGTGCAGGCTGTCCTATGCCAAATAGATCTTCGGCTTTCTTAACACTATCGTATTCCAGATATGTATCGTTATAATCTCCGGAAAGGTTTACCTCAATCCAGCATATCCATCGGGTTCCGGTTTGAACCCTTACCCTGGTAAGAAAATAGCCCGGTTTTGGTGTGGCCCCAGTGATCGCCAGGGGGGCTGGTTTCTCAAGAGTGGGCAAATCTTCATTTTCATTCTCCAGCTTATGCACCTTAAACCAGCATGGGAGAGCTGCAGGAACCTCAGCTTTGCCCTCCCAATCCCCGGCTGCAGCCCTTCTTGTCACAAATACGGTCTGTGTCATTCCATTTGAGAGGTCTTCCAGCCAGATGGCAAATGTAGGTGACTCCCCAAAGGCAGATTCCTGAATTAGTTTTTCGTTTATATGAATCTTGAATTCTATGTCTGTTTTACCCTGGGTTCCCCTGAATGCATAAAATACCATAGAGGTTGAGAAAACCACCAAAGAACCCGAAATCAGCAATGTTTTACGCATTTCCCTTTTCCCTTTCCATCTTTGTTTCATCTATACTTCTTCGGGAATCTCAAAACCTTTCCTGTACAAACCATGTGAAAGGTCCCTGGCCATCTTATTATTGCTCACTATCTCATACTCTCCTGAGAAATTTAGTTGCTTTTTACCCGTTCGATATGAAAGGTTAGCCAGATGTATCAGGGTAGTACTTTTATGTCCTTCGACTATATTTCCATTGGGTTGATTTCTTGAGCGAATACAATCAATATAATTGCCCAGGTGTGATCTCAGCGGGAATAGGCCCTCCTCCTGAGCAACTATCTTCCCATCTTTTCCATAAACCTGCCAACCTCCGCCCATTCTTCCCACATACATCAACCCATCAGTACCAAATATGGCAATTTTTGTGGCATTTTGTTTCCATTCAGGGAAACCCTTTCCATGCCGGATCTCTAGTGAGGTCTTGGACATATAGGGAGTGAATTCACCAGCTTGCACAGTTAAAACGAATTTTTCATAATCGAAAGTCGCTACTTGATAATCGGGAATATCCCTCCGATCACTATACAGGTACCGGCCACCCGTACAATACACTGAATTTGGAAATCTGGGATCATTCAATACAAGGCGTGCCAGATCAACTTGGTGAATAACATCATTGCCCATAGCATTTCCTCCGGAATAGTCCCAGAAATAATAATGAGATTTGTTCCGGGAGATACTGTATGGTACTTCAGGTGCCGGACCGAGCCACAAATTCCAGTCGATGGTGTCTGGTGTCTTTTCGCTCTCCTTTTCATTGAAGGGTATGGGGCCATTCAATAGCCCTTTGACATCTACGGCAACCACTTCACCCAACCGCCCACTCTGAATATATTCTTTTGCAGAAATGGCATAGTCTGCGCTACGGTTCTGGGTCCCACATTGAACAACACGTTCGTATTTCATTGCAGCTTCAATCATCTTTTGTCCTTCACGTACATTAAGTGAAATGCTCTTCTCAACATACACATCCTTGCCGGCCTGGCATGCCCATATGGTTGCAAGCGCGTGCCAGTGTTGGGGCGTAGCAATAATTACTCCATGAACTCCCTGATCATCAAAAACCTCACGCATATCTCTTACCCTGACCGGTCTGATTCCCTGCAGCTTTTCCAGCTCTGCTATTGCCCTGCCGCCACGGGTATCATCCACATCACAAACATATTTTACAAATACATTTTTATTGAGAGCTGCTACGTTCAGGATCAGATTAGTGCCCCAGTTTCCTGCTCCAATTAATGCAAGTACAACACGGTTATTGGATCCCAATGCACCCGCTTGGGAAAAGGATGTTTTGATCTTCTCTCTGTAAGAAGGGACTTCGCCGGTACCGGGATTGATTGAGAGATCATTTTGTTGAGAAAGATCACTCTTCTCTCTATTTAAACAAGAAGTTGTCAGACCAAGCCCGGCAATGCCATAGGACAGGTTACCAAAAAAATGTCTTCGTTTCATTGGGTTAGTTTGTTACAAAAAAGTCTATATTCCAATAGCAAGCACTTTTTCTGTCAAAGATTGACAAAGTATTACCAATAATAATACGCTTGTAAAGGGAATACCCCTAATAGATATCGCAAAAATCGCAGAGCACGCCAGGTAACTGTTTCTAAAATGACCTTTGAGAATCCTGTTCTTCGTTTATCTCTTTAATCGTCTTGTTTTCAAAGCTGAAATAATCCCCCGGGTTTTAGTAAGAGACAACACCTTGAGAGAAAACCTCTACTCATTGTAGATTCAGCTTGATTTTTCCGGTTAATTGTTATATTTGCTTCCACTCGAATATGCACAACAATTACTGAAGAATTCCGTGGAAAAGAGGTCGGACACAGGCGACAGAATTCATGTGAGACAACTGAAAAATAGCCACATAGAGGCTTTTGATCTGTTGTACAAAAAATATAGCCACCCCCTCTATAGCTTCAGTCAATCCATGTTAAAAACCCATGAAGACGCAGAAGGTGTTGTTCAGGAGGTGTTTATACGGGTATGGAACAAACGCGGTGAATTGCAGGAACAAAAATCTTTCAAGTCTTTTCTGTTTAGTCTTGCCTACAATGTGATAATAGACCATTTCAGAAAAAGGGCCAGGGACCAGAAGTATGAACATTTTGTCCTTCATCAGGCACAACAAAACTATCCCGATCCTTCAGATACCGTGGAATATAAGCAACTGGAGCTGCAGGTTGAGAATGCCATTAATGAATTACCGGAAAAACGGAAGCAGATTTATCATATGAGCAGAACAGAAGGATTGAGTTATAAGGAGATTGCTCAACGACAACAGATTGCAGTCAAGACCGTCGAAAATCATATAAATCTGGCCCTCAGACATATACGGAGTCGACTAGGAAAATAGTTCTCCATATCTGAATAGAACTTCAGCAACTGGCCATTCATTTTTCTTCAAAAATGAGATTCGTGTCCCATCCCATACAAACTATTCCGGCTTTTTTCTGGAAGTTATTGGGGGATATGACCGGGTTCTCCGTATTAGTTTAAAGAAAGAGGAATAGTTTTAGCAAGCAATGAAACAGAGAAATAACAGAGCGGAGGAGACCAACGAACTGATCGAAAAATTTTCAGAGGGGCGATGCAACCAGGAGGAGGCCCGGGAAGCAGTCCGGCTGCTTAAGGAATCAGCTTTCAACCCTTCACTATACAGTGTACTGTCGAAGCGCTGGTACCGGCATCTTGAAACAGAGGAGCATACTATAGAAGCAAACCATCTTGATTCTACACTTGATGAAATCCACCGGACCATTCACAACGACAGAGCCCATGAGGTAAGAGAGCTCCACAGAAGAATCAAATGGAGTAAAAAAATGCTGCGGGCTGCTGCTGTACTCCTGTTGCCATTTTTAACCATAAGCATCCTCTATCTGAATGACAAAGCCGGCATCTCATCAAAAAAGGTGGCCTATACAGAAGTCAGCGTTTCAAAAGGTTCCAGACTTCACACGGTGTTACCGGATGGTACAGAGGTATGGATAAATTCGGGCAGTACCCTGCGTTATCCACAATCATTTTCCAAAAAACAGAGAACAGCCACACTTTCCGGTGAAGCATATTTTAATGTAGTTTCTGACCGCTCACACCCTTTCGTGGTAAAAACAGAGGCGTTGGATATACGTGTAACAGGAACACGGTTTAATGTCATGGCCTACCCCGGGGACAACTACATCTCTGCCACACTTGAAGAGGGTAAGATTGCCATTGAGAAACCCAATGCAAAGGGGGAGGGATCCCAACTTGTCTCCATGAAACCCATGGAACGGATGGTATTCCACAAGGAGAGTAAGGTGATCGGGAAGAGCCTTGTTAAAACCGACCAATTCACCTCATGGAAAGAGGGCAAGCTCATATTCAGAAACAACACACTGGATTATATCATCTGTCGTCTTGAGCGCTGGTACAACACCGGTATTGAGATATCCACTGACGGAACCTTGCCTCAGACCCCGTTCACCATGACCATCAGAGACGAAAATATAGAACAGATACTGGAGTATCTGTCTGTCGCTTCGGGAATAACATATGAAACGGCACCTCCGAAGAGACTGGAGACCGGAGAGATTTCTAAAAGAAGGTACATCATCCGTAATGTAGAATAAACGGGAAAGTGCTGGCACACTTTCCCGTAGTTCAGGACTTAATTTAACACTGTCTTACCAAACAGATAGAGTATAACTAAACCCAAAACATAGCAAAAATATGAAATTATTTCGATTGAGAGATCGCCGGAAAGCAATATCATTCCGGGTAAAACAGACAATTAGGATTATGAAAATTTCGATTCTTTTGCTTCTTACAGGCCTGCTGAGCATCTATGCCGGAAGTGCATACTCACAGGAAACCAAGTTGTCCCTGGATCTTAAAGAGAGCTCAGTGGGAGAGGCACTTGCTAAGATTGAAGAGCAAAGTGAGTTCTATTTTCTCTTTAGCAACAAACTGATTGATGTGGAGAGGAAGGTCAGCATTCAGGTGAGTGAAAAACCGATCAGTACTGTTTTGGATGAACTCTTTTCCGGCACTGATGTACGCTATGTGGTGATGGATCGGCAAATTATTCTAAGCACCGAAAAAATATTGGTAAAGAAATCTGACCGGGAAAAATTGCAGCGTCAGGATCAGATCAAAATTTCGGGAAATATAACCGATCAAAACGGAGAGCCGCTTCCCGGTGTCAATGTAACGATACAAGGCACCCATAAGGGAACAATAAGTGATATATCGGGAAATTATGAGATCTTCGTTGATGGTCCGGATGCAGTACTTGAGTTTTCCTATGTAGGTTTTTTGACGCAAGAGATCACTGTAGGAAGGCGCGTCGCCATCAATATTCAACTGGAGGAGGATATCCATGGCATTGATGAGGTTGTGATTGTGGGCTTTGGCACCCAGAAGAAGGTAAATGTGACAGGTGCTGTGGATGTTGTTTCGGGAGATGAACTGGAGAACAGGCCGGCTGAGAATATGGCCCAGCTGTTGCAGGGAACCTCGCCAAACCTGAATATTAGCGTGTCACAGGACGGAGGGGAGCCGGGAGCAGGCCAGCACTGGAATATCAGGGGGATAGGAACGATTAACGGATCCAGCTCACCGCTGATCCTGGTGGACGGTGTAGAGATGGATGTAAACAGCCTCAATCCTGAATCTATCGAAAGTGTTTCCGTCCTAAAAGATGCGGCAGCATCGGCCATCTATGGTGCACGTGCCCCGTTTGGGGTTGTGTTAATCACCACAAAACAGGGTGGGAAAAATGAAAAAATCAGGTTAAGCTATAACAACAATTTCGGGTTTGCCTCTCCCCTTAATCTTCCTGAGTTTGAATCTTCACTGATACTGGCAACAGCCTTTAACCAGGCCTGTGAATATACAGGTATCTCGCATAAGTTTCCCGATGAGCAGATGGACCGGATCAGGGGGTATATGGACGGCACCTACCTGCCGGAGTATGACACAGCCGCGCCACCTGACTATATGTGGGCAGGACGGCACCAGGGCAATGCAAATTATGAGTATATCCATATGTACTGGAGAGAGAACGCTCCCAGGATAAAACATGATGTGAGTCTTTCGGGAGGGGGAGATAAGACACAGTACTTTATCTCCGCGGGCACCTATGACCAGGCGGGGCTCTACAACTATGGATATGATTCATACAAGAGAAACAACCTGATGGCCAATATCACCTCCCGGGTTACAGACTGGATGAGCATTGATTTTCGCTATAAGTACTCGCAGATTAATACGGATTATCCGCTTGGAACAATGTGGCTCAACAGGTACTATATGTTAAAATCGATGGAGACTTTTTGGCCAACCCAGCCCATGTACAATTATGGAGTTGATCAGAGTGATGATCTCCTTGCCATAAATAATCCAACTGTGAGGCTTATGCAGGGAGCCGGGAGAGACCAAACCGTCAAAAATGATTCCTGGATTACGCTCGCAACCGAAATGGAGCCGGTCAAAGGATGGAAGACGAACATTTCATACAACTATAACTACTACAGCAGCAGAAACACCACAAATCCCATCCCGGTGGATGTACACTTCCCAAATGGCGATGTGGGGAACATTGGTCAGGAGCCAAGCGGCTATACGGATCAATTTAAAAACAAAACTTATGCTATTCTATACGCCACATCATCCTATGAGCGGACCCTCGGGGGCCATTTTCTCAAGGCGATGATCGGTTATGAACAGGAGCTTGAGAATTATGCAAGACTGTCTGGTTCCAAAACGGAACTCATTACCCTTTCGGTACCCTCAATTAATACCGCCCTGGGAGAAGTATTACTTAGCGAAGGTATGGATCATTGGAGTACACAAGCGCTCTTCAGCCGCTTCAGCTACAATTACAAGGAGAAGTACCTGCTGGAGTTCAATGCGCGGTATAACGGATCGTCCAGGTTTGGGACTGGTCTCAGGTGGGGCTTCTTCCCCTCCGCTTCGGCCGGATATAACATCGCCAGGGAGGATTTCTGGGCCTCATTCAAACCGGTTGTGAACAGACTGAAAATAAGAGGCTCCTACGGCTCGCTCGGAAATCACAATGTGCAAAACTATCTCCATATGCCAAATATGACTCTCGGGATCAACCACGATTGGGTCATGGGTGGCAGCAACATCAGGCCAAACTGGGCGGCCCCCCCCGGAATTCCAAGCAAGCATCTGACATGGGAAACCGTTACTACCTCGAATATAGGTATTGATGCAGGATTCCTGGAGAATCGGCTGGATGTCACGGTTGATATCTTTAGCAGGAGAACTGCCAACATGTGGGGCCCTGCAGAAAGCAGGCCCGCAGTTCTGGGAACAGGTCTGCCAGACGAGAACAATGCAGATTTGCGAACCAGGGGATGGGAACTGGCCATCACCTGGAGAGAAGCGAGATCGGCCGACTTTAACTACAATGTAAAAGTGATGGTAGGAGATAACAGGACAACCATACTGAAATATAACAATGACGCCGGATTGATTGATGACTGGTATACCGGACAGGAGATTGGTGAAATCTGGGGCTACACCACAGATGGCATCATGCAGGAGGATGGTGAAGAGATGCCCGACCAGTCCAAATTTTGGAATGATTGGGGAGCCGGTGACATGAAATACGTTGACATTGACGGGAATGATACGATCAATGACGGCAACAGGACGCTGGACAACCACGGTGATCTGTCCATCATCGGGAACAGCCTGCCTCGTTACAACATTGCGATCTCATTGGGAGCAAACTGGAAAGGTTTTGACTTCAACATGTTCTGGCAGGGTATAGGTAAACATGAATACATGAAGAGTTTTAACTGGGATGGTTCCCGCTTTTGGGGAATCGTATGGGATCCCAACCATTCAACCATTTTCAAAGGAGGGCAGCACCTGGACTACTGGAGGCCGGCAGATGAGACAAACATCCTGGGCCCCAACACCGATGCATATTTCCCGAAACCCTATTTTAGCGAGGAGATCTACAAGAGCCGCCAGGATCAGACCAGGTATCTGGTTAACGCAGCCTATCTGCGTTTGAAGAGTGTGCAGATTGGCTACACGATCCCCGTTCAGTTTACACACAGGGTGCATGTGCAGAAGTTGCGGATCTATTTCTCAGGAGAGAACCTGTTAACCTTTACTCCATTGACAAAACTACTGGATCCTGAAACCGCCACAGCGCCTCTGACAGATGCCGGCCGTAGATGGCAGGCCGAACGCGCCTATCCCCTTTCCAGGGTCCTCTCTTTTGGCCTTAATGTAACATTCTAACGCGAACAATGATGAAGAAAACAGCAATTATATACAGCCTTATTGCGCTACTGGCAATACTCAGTTCATGTGATGACGACTATTTGGAGAGGTATCCCCTGGATCGGGTTTCAGAGGGGGCCTTTTTCACATCGAGCAAGGACCTGGAGATCTATGTGAATCGTTTCTATAGTACCGGGGTGTTTATTGCAGAGAACCTCTCTTGGTACGCTTTCAGCCGGGGCAGATACTCTTCTGAAACACACAGTGATAACATGCTGTTTGAGAATGAGATATCCGAACGGCTTCATGGAACCAGGGTGGTACCGGCTGCCGGCGGTGGATGGTCATATGGTGGGATAAGGAGCGTTAACTACTTTTTCGAACACTATCAGAAATGTGAAGCTCCATTAGAAGAGTACCAACAGTACCTGGGTGAAGCCTATTTCTTCAGGGCCCTTATCTATTTCAATCTGTTGCAGGACTTCGGAGATGTGGTCTGGATCACCACGGTCCCCGGGATGGATTCAGAGGAGCTATACACTGCCAGGACACCCAGAAACGAAGTGGTTGACCACATCATTACAGATCTGGATTCAGCAATCCACTACCTTACAGAGGAGCGAATTGAGAAGGGAACCAGGATCAACAGATGGTATGCGCTTGGTTTTCAGTCGAGGGTTGCCCTCTATGAAGGGAGCTGGGAGAGGTATCATGCCGGTAGTGCGTTCGGCGTTGACAATCCGGATCCTGACAAATATTTTACCAGGGCAGTGGCAGCTGCAGAGGAGGTGATGAACTCCGGCAGGTTTGAGATCTATTCAACAGGGAATCCTGAAAAAGACTATTATGACTTCTTTGTTCTGCCCGACTACTCCGGCAGTAAATCTGTGATGTTTTGGGAGAAATTCTCTATAGCGCTGGATAAGACCAATAAGATCAATGTGCTGGGTATCTATCCAAAAGGTGAAGGGCTGACAAAAGACCTGATAGACTCCTACCTCTGTACAGATGGCGACCCGATCACTGTCAGTCCCCTGTTTGGAGGTTATGACACCCTGATGAATGAGGTTAAAGAGCGTGATCCCCGGTTGAAGCAGAGTGTCTGGACTCCCGATGCTCCTTGGAAAATTACAGATGGAGACACAGCCTATTGGGAGACAATCTGGCTGAATTTGAACAGCAAATCTAACCACTACTGTCCCACAGCCTATGGAAATCGCAAAGGGTACAATGCCGATACCCGGAGCCATAACCAGTCGGGCGAAGAGACGCCCATGATACATTTCCGGTATGCCGAAGTGCTGCTCAATTATATTGAGGCCAAAGCTGAACTGGGTATGGTATCCCAGGCCGATATTGATATCTCTTTGAAGCTTCTCAGAGACAGGGTTGGCATGCCCAACCTGGATATGGCAAACATATCTGTTGATCCTGACTGGGACTTTCCCACCCTGCCACCTCTAATCAATGAGATCAGGCGTGAACGCCGTGTTGAACTGGTGAGTGAAGGGAATAGGTGGCATGATATTGCCAGGTGGGCAGCCGCTGACGAACTGATTGAAGGCAAGCGTCCCAAAGGGATTAAAACAGGACCCGATGGTAATTTCCTGGAACACACAACCTATCCGGTAGATGATGAGGGTTTTCTTGATCCCTGGTTTGATGCATTGGGTGCCGGCGGATATGGGTTTGATGTGGAGCGCGACTATCTTTTTCCAATACCAAGTAATGAACTTACACTAAATCCAAAACTGGGACAGAATCCCGGTTGGTAGTATTTTCAAAACAGAAGCTCATTAGAGGCCCGTTTAGACACCTTACCGGGGATCTACTTGGTTAAAGTTAGCTCCGGTTCAACAATAATTGGTACTGCTACATTCTTTAAACAATAAAAATTATCTGGAAGCTATTGGGGGATCAGACCATTGTGTCCGTATTAATCATACAACTCCTGATAATTGATTTATTAAACTTTATTAACTAAAAATGAAAAAAATGAAAAGAAATCTACTTATTACAGGAATGGCCATTTTCATGTCAGTAAGCCTTATGTCACAGGTTAACCTGCTTGAAAATGGTGATTTTGAGGAGCAGGGCTCCTGGTCAATTATAGACAGAAGAGATAATCTTGATCAATTTACCGTTGATTTTGGAAGCCCTGAAGCCGCTCCCAAATATGGTGATGGCAAGTGCTTAT
>JBDLIX010000160.1:0-11852 GCA_039714655.1 Bacteroidota bacterium | reverse complement strand
TATCAGCCAACCCTGATGAACTTTTTGTAATCCTTTACATGAAATACTAAAAGAAAGGGAAATGACTATTGTTCTGATGGAAAACAGAGATGCCTGTATGTTTTTTCAGTGAGTTACATTTGATCGCTAAGGAGAAATTCCTTAATTTTCTTATTAAATTATTGGACTCGTGAAGGAATCAAAATCTTTCATCCGTAAGATTATTTCCAATCCGGTTATCCAGGCCCTTGCCATATATGTAAGTAGCGGATGGATTTTAATCGAACTGCTTGAATACTTTATTTCACATTTTAACCTGATTGAACAGTCCCGCAATATTTTGCTAATCATCCTGTTATGCGGTCTGCCGGTAACGCTGGTCATTGCCTGGCGGGTAAGCAGGGAGAGGAAATCCACAGAGGAACATAGCCCGGATGATGATGAGCCTTCATCCAAACCAACCAGGTTATTCAAAAGACCTGCCCTTTCAATCCCTGTTCTGGTGATAGGATTGCTACTCCTGATTTTTGGAATAAGATATTTTAACCACAGGGCAAAAATCAAGTGGGCCAGAGAGCAGGCCCTGCCGGAAATTGAACAGTTAAGAGTTAAAGGGGAGTTTACCTCTGCATTCAATCTGCTCAGGAATACAGAAAAATATATTTCAGATGATCCTGAATTCCAGGAGTATCAATCCATTCTTATTCGGAAATTAACCATACTTACCGATCCTCCGGGTGCGGATGTCTATCTGCGTGAATATGATGATATGGACGGGGTGTGGGAGAAGAGGGGAGTAACCCCTGTTGACAGCCTGGAACTGCCACGGGCTTCATATTATCAGGTGAAAATAGAAAAGGCAGGGTATGAGGATGTCAGGGCTATTGCATCGTGTTACCAGGATACCTTTTACCGGAAGCTGTTCCGGGAGGGAACCATTCCACAGGGTATGGTCTATGTGGATGGATATGGAGAGGAGGTCACAGGCAATCATTTCAATGAAAAGAATGGCTTTTTCATTGACCGGTATGAGGTAACCAACAAACAGTTCAAGGAGTTTGTGGATCAGGGTGGTTACAGGAACCCGGAGTTCTGGAAACATGCATTTATAAAAGATGGAATAGAGTTGACATGGGATGAGGCCATGGCTGAGCTTACCGACAAGAGCGGCAGACCGGGACCGGCCACCTGGCAGGCCAGCGATTTTCCTGAGGGCCAGGAAGATTGCCCGGTTTCAGGCATCAGTTGGTACGAAGCTGCAGCCTATGCGGAATTTGCAGGTAAAAGTCTCCCAACTGCGGAGCATTGGGCCACAGGAGCCGGATTTTACTATTTCAACATCGAGTATTATCTGAGCTCCAGCATCATAAAAAACAGCAACTTTCATGGAAAGGGTTCTGAAAAGGTCGGGAAAAACCGGGGAATGAATGCTTTTGGGACCTATGATATGGCAGGAAATACCAGGGAGTGGTGCTGGAATAAAACCCAGTCGGGGCATATTATCCGGGGGGGCGGATGGGATGATGCCGGGTATATGTATTCACACCGGAGTCAGCTCCCCTCCTTTGATCGTTCCTCCAAAAACGGGTTCCGGTGTGTACAATATGTGGACAAAGAGAAGATTCCTGAAGAGGCTTTTTTACCTGTAGAGTTTCCTGTACAAAGAGATTATTACGCAGAGGAACCCGTTGCCGACAACATATTCAATGTCTTCAGGCACCAATTCCTGTATGATAGTACAGCACTGGATGCTGTGATTGAAGAGCGGGATATCAACCCTGATGATTATATCCGTGAGAAAATTACTTTTAATGCAGCTTATAATGATGAAAGGGTAACTGCCTATCTCTATCTCCCAAAAAACAGTGAACCTCCTTTCCAGACTGTGCTGTTCTTTCCTGGTTCCTATGCATTGAGTGCAAGTGAATTTGACGATAATGGAATATGGTATTTTGATTTCCTTTTGAAAAACGGACGTGCAGTACTGTATCCTGTCTTTAAAGGAACATTTGAAAGAAACAGTGGTGAGGAGAGACCCCATTTCCGGTCACATCAATACACAGATGTCCTGGTTACGTGGGTGAAGGACCTGGGCATATCGATTAACTACCTGGAGACCCGGACCGATATCGACACCAGTAAATTGGGATATCTGGGGCACAGCTGGGGAGGTAATATGGGTGGTATGATCCCTGCCGTAGAACCCAGGCTTAAACTAAGTGTTTTAATCGTGGGTGGTTTATTCTGGAGCGAGTTTTATCCCGAAGCAGATCCAATCAATTATTTGCCCAGGGTAACCATTCCGGTGCTTATGCTAAACGGGAAATATGATGCTACATTCCCCTTTGAGACCACTGTGAAGCCTTTCTTTGAGTTTCTGGGGACACCGGAATCAGACAAACGCCTGTTTATTTCTGAGACGGATCACTGGATCCCCAAAGCAGATATCATCAGGGAAACCTTAGGATGGCTGGACAGGTATTTCGGTCCGGTTAAATAGGGGAAATATCAGCCTACCGCATCAACCACAATCTTCTTAGCTTTTTCCAACGCCGCATCAATGCCGGCAGGATTTTTGCCTCCGGCTGTGGCGAAGAAGGGCTGGCCACCGCCGCCGCCCTGGATCTCGCCGGAGATCTCGCGGATCATATTGGAGGCATTCAGCTCGTAGTTTTTTTGAACCTCCTCGGAGAGCATGATGGCCAGGTGCGCTTTCCCATCCACCTCTGCACCCAGGATCAGGCATACTTTCGGGTACCTGGAACGGATCTGGAATGCCAGATCCCTTAGCTGGGCCGGATTGTCAAGTTCGACTTTTGAGGTGACCAGGGCTGCATCGCCAATCTTTTCCATTTTATCCTCCAGGGTTTTGGCGATGACTCCCAATACATTTTTCTGGAACTGTTCTACCTGTTTGGCAAGCTTGCTGTTCTCATCGGCCATCCCTTTCACAGCTTTTACCAGGTCTTTCTGCTTCTCAAATGTACCTGCGATCTGCCTCACCATATCCATGTGTTCATCGATATAGCGCTCGGCAACCTCTCCGGTAAAAGCCTCGATCCGCCTTATTCCGGCAGCGATGGAGGACTCTCTGAAGATCCTGAAAATGCCAATCTGACCGGTTGCTTCCACATGGGTTCCTCCGCACAACTCCACCGAGTCGCCGAATTTAATAACCCTTACCGCATCGCCATACTTCTCACCAAAAAGAGCGATGGCTCCCATCTCTTCAGCTTTTTTCATGGGGAGCGACCGGTGTTCCTCCACCTTGCTGTTGAGGCGGATCAGCCGGTTGACCTTCTGTTCCACCTCTCTGAGCTCCTCGTCGCTCACCTTCTGGAAATGACTGAAGTCGAACCTCAGGTAATCGGGATCAACCAGCGAACCCTTCTGTTCCACATGTGCTCCCAGCACCTCTCTTAATGCATGGTGCATCAGGTGGGTAGCCGTATGGTTGTTGGTGGTGGCAATCCTGCGACCTTCATTTACCCTGGCTTGGAATGTGGCGGCAGGGTCGGCGGGAAGTTTTTTGGCAACATGGATGATCAGTTCATTCTCCTTTTTCGTGTCAATGATCTCCACCTTTTCCTGTTCGTTTTCTAAGATGCCCCGGTCCCCGATCTGTCCCCCGCTTTCGGCGTAGAACGGTGTGATGTTAAAGACCAGGTGGTAAAGCTCCTTCTTTTTTGCAACGATCTTTCTGTACCGGGTGATGCTTACCTCGGTGGAGAGCCACTCAAATCCCACAAATTCTTCCACATCATCGGGAAGAACTATGGTCCAGTCGCCCGATTCGGTTTCGGCAGCCTGTTTGGACCGGTTCTTCTGGGCCTCCATCTCCTTCTGAAATTCATCATGGTTTACGGTCATTCCCTCTTCTCCCAGGATCAGTTCTGTGAGGTCAAGGGGAAATCCGAAGGTATCGTATAATATAAAAGCTTCCTTTCCATGGATCACTTTGCTCTTCTCTTCCCGTGCTTTTTCCACCAGTTGATCCAGAAGCCGCATTCCTGTATCGAGGGTAGATAGAAATGATTGTTCCTCTTCCCGGATCACCCGCTGAATAAGCGCTTGCTGTGCTTCTAGTTCGGGGAAGGTTCCTCCCATGGTTTCCACCAGGGTGGGGACAAGGGTATGGATAAAGGGTTCTTTTTGATTCAGATAGGTAAAGCCATACCGTACTGCCCTGCGCAGGATCCTTCGAATCACATAACCAGCCTTGTTGTTGGAAGGCAGTTGTCCGTCTGCAATGGAGAAGGAGATGGCCCGGAGATGGTCTGCCACCACACGCATGGCCACGTCGGAGGCCGCATTGGAACCATATTGGACGCCGGAAAGCTTTGCGATCTCCTGGATGATGGGTTGAAACAGATCGGTGTCGTAATTGGACTTTTTATGTTGCAGGGCCATGCAGAGGCGTTCAAACCCCATCCCGGTATCCACATGCTTTTCGGGCAGGTTCTCCAGATCGCCATTGACTTTGCGGTTAAATTGGATGAAGACCAGGTTCCAGATTTCAATGACCAGGGGATGATCGCGGTTAACCAGTTCCGCACCGGGAACCTTGTTTCGTTCCTCCTCATCCCGGAGGTCAATATGGATCTCTGAACATGGACCACAGGGTCCTGTATCGCCCATTTCCCAGAAATTGTCTTTTTTAGATCCGTTAAGGATCTGCGCCTCCTTCACAAACTCTTTCCAATGGTTGCAGGCCTCCTGGTCACGCTCAATGCCATCTTTTGAATCCCCTTCAAATATGGTCACATAAATCCGGTCCGGGTCCAGCTTCATTCGTCCGGTGAGGAACTCCCATGCCCAGCTGATGGCTTCTTTTTTAAAATAGTCTCCGAATGACCAGTTTCCCAGCATTTCGAACATGGTGTGATGATAGGTGTCATGACCCACCTCCTCCAGGTCGTTGTGCTTGCCTGCCACGCGTAAACACTTCTGTGTGTCAGCTACCCTCCTGTGGGCCGGTTTCCGGTTTCCCAGGAAATAGTCCTTGAACTGATTCATACCCGCATTGGTAAACATGAGGGTTGGGTCGTTCTTTAGCACCATGGGAGCGGATGGGACAATCTTATGTGTTTTCTCCTTAAAGAATTCTAGGAATGAGTCCCGGATTGCCTGTGAAGTCATTGTGTCTAATTGTGTTAGATTTGAAATAAATGTAACCCGGAACAGTAAGTTACGTAATAATACCTTAAGAGATGCAAAAATAATTTTTTTGACTAATATTTGTGATATTAAGTGTGGTTTTTTATTTTTAGCCCGCAGAACTGTGAGAATGTTTGACCGAAAATACCATTTAAACCCCGATACCCTTCAATATGAGCGCGTTAGGCTGACTCGAAAGCAGCGAATTCGCTTTTCTGTGGTTTTCAGTGTTGGATTAATTGCACTTGCCGTGCTGCTTCGATTCGGATTTGAACGTTATCACACCACTCCGCGTCAGGTCATTTATGAAAAGGAGAACACTACCCTTCGCTCCGAATATATTTCTCTGAATACCCAGTTGCTGGAGGTTGAATCGCAGCTGGCAGAATTAAGAAATCGTGACGATCATTTATACCGTTCCATTCTTAGCCTTAATCCTGTCCCTTCAACGATCCGGGAGGCAGGTACCGGCGGTTCAGAACGCAATCTTCACCTGCGAAATCTGAGAAAGTCGGGACTGGTAGTGAATGTATCCCAAAGGATTGATAAAATCTCCAACCGGATGCAGATACAGTCTATCAGCCTCGAAAACGTTTACGAAGAGGCGCTATCCAACCAACATTTTCTGGCATGCAAGCCTTCCATCAATCCCCTTTCATCTGCAGATCCCAGCTGGCTTACCTCCGGTTATGGATACCGGAACGATCCATTTACACATAGACGGGTGGCACACCACGGCATTGACCTGGCCGGACCCTATGGCCTGAAGATCCATTGCACAGGTGAAGGAACCGTCATAAGCACAGTTACCAGCAGGTATGGCTATGGCAATGAGGTGTTGGTCGATCATGGGTTTGGATATACTTCCAGGTACGCTCACCTTCGGGATATTCTTGTGAAGCGGGGACAAAAACTGAAGAGGGGTGAAGTACTGGGTACAATGGGAAACACTGGACGTTCCACTGGTCCACACCTCCATTATGAAGTGAGGAAGAATGGCCGTACGGTCAACCCCATGTACTTTTTTTATGAAAATCTTTCTCCCCAGGAATACAACAAATTGGCCGCCCGGGCCAATCAGCCTGAAAACAGTTACCAGGCAGTTGCAATGAGCCAAAAATAATTTGTACTTTCGCTCCATAATTAATGAGCGAATGTCCCGTTCCCGGTTTAAATTCAATCCTGAAGACCTTAATTACGATCAGCTTGACAGCAGTCTCGGTGCACGAGTCTGGCGCATAGTCATTTATGTTGTTGCCGTTCTGGTTATAGCCATCCTTCTGAATGTACTCTATTCACTCTTCTTTGATTCACCCCGTGAACGTCAGATCAGACGTGAGAATGAAATGCTCCTTGAACAGTATGAGCTTTTGAGCGAGCGAAAAAAGGTGGTGGATACGGTGATGCATGAAGTGCA
The DNA here is from genome assembly GCA_039714655.1 of Bacteroidota bacterium. GTDB lineage: Bacteria > Bacteroidota > Bacteroidia > Bacteroidales. Next base: position 5,299 of record JBDLIX010000160.1, on the reverse strand, counting down.
ACGAATTGATAAGGATATATACCGGGTAATTTTCGAGACAGAACCGGTGGAGGCGGGCACGAGTCCAACCCACGAAATCGCCTTTCGGAATCTGTTGCAGACTTCCGATGAAGAGATTGTTACCGTTGCAGCCGGGAAGCTGGATTCCATGATCCGTCACGACGATGTAACAGCCTCTTTGTATGATGTGTTGATGATCAAGGGAGAGAACCGGTCCGACATGCTGCCATCCATTCCGGCCATCCAACCTATCGAGAACGAGGATCTGACACTGATTGCCTCCGGGTGGGGTCACCGGATCCACCCCATCTATAAGATCCGGAAAATGCATACGGGAATTGATTTTTCAGCACCTGTGGGAACGCCCATTTATGCTACTGGTGATGGAGTGGTAGAGGTATCAACCCGATCGGCACGTGGATTGGGGAACAGGATTGTGATTGACCACGGATATGGATACAAAACCCTCTATGCTTGTATGGATGAGTTGAATGTAAGACGGGGCCAGACAGTGAAAAGAGGCGATGTGATCGGAACTGTGGGAGATACTGGTTTAAGCGTGGCACCCCACCTTCACTATGAGGTACAACTCAATGGAGAAGCAGTCAATCCGATCAACTATTTTTTCCTGGAACTTTCACCCAGGGAGTATGACCGGTTGATCCTGATCTCCTTGATGTCCGGACAATCTTTTGATTAATACACTTTTTTGTATATTTGCATGAAGTATGGAGAGATTTAGTTTTAACCCTCGCACACTATCTTATCAAAAAATTGAGCCAACCGGACAGCAGAAGTTGTTCCGGTTTCTTCTGTTTACGGGACTCACCATCTCCCTGACTATTGGAGCACTCATTCTGAGGGACAGGTACATTCAATCACCACGAAATGAAAGGTTAACTGCTGAACAACAACAGATTACCTACGAATTAAACTTGCTGAACCGGGATATCCGGCAGTATGAGAATCAACTCAGAGATGTGGCTTTTAATGACGACCATATTTACAGGGTCTACTTTGAAGTAGATCCATGGCCGGCCACTTTGAGGAATGCTGGTGTGGGGGGATCCAATAAATATGCCTGGCTCAGGCAATACAAGTACGCCGATCTACTCACGCAGGCCTACCGGAGTGTGGACCAGATAGAGCGAAAGCTGGTGGTTCAGTCCATCTCCTTTGACCAGGTCATTGAAATGGCAGGGAATAAGGAAGAGCGCATCTCTGCCCGTCCGGCAATTCAGCCCATAAGCATGAAGAATCTTACCCGTTTTGGTTCCTCATTCGGGATGAGGTATCATCCCATCCTGAAGGTTGTGAGGCCCCATGAGGGGATTGACCTGACAGCTCCCAGGGGGACCCCGATTTTTGCAACCGCAGATGGAACGATTCTGCAGGCAGGTTACAGAGCCGGAGGATTTGGAAAGAAGATATTGCTGGATCATGGGTATGGATACCGTACTTTATATGGACATTGCAATGAGGTAATTGTGGCGCCGGGACAAAAAGTAAAGCGTGGTGAAGTGATAGGCAAGGTTGGAAGTACGGGGCTCTCCAAGTCACCCCACCTTCATTATGAGGTCCATGTAAACGGTCGTCCGGTGGATCCGCTCAACTATTACGCCAACGACCTCTCTTCTGAGGAATTTGATCAGATGATCGGGATGCTTTCCGATGCTGATCCTTCATTTGATATCAACTGATCCAAAGGAAAATTATGAGGTGGGTGGTGGTTGGATTTGTTCTGTTTCTCTCCTCGTCTCTATTTTCCCAGGATTCAATTTCTATTTCTGAACCCTCTTTAGCTCCCTTTTTTTATCAACCGGTAATACCCGATTCTGTATTGTTCCCGGATGTTGACCTTCATTCGTTGATGGCTCCGGCTCATATTCCCAATTGGTTGAAATGGAAATACCTGGCATCGGACGCCCATCTTGCATCGGACAGAGTTCAGGTTTCTGATACACTGTGTATCATCGGGACCGGAGATATCATGCTGGGGACCAATTATCCCTCCCGTACTTACCTTCCTCCTGACAGAGATTGCGCACCACTGCTTCGTCCGGTGCATCATCTGTTGCAGTCAGGTGATCTGCTATTCGGGAACCTGGAAGGGGTGTTTTGTTCGGAGGGTGGTACCCCTAAAAAGTGCAGGGACACCACACGTTGTTATGTTTTCAGAATGCCCGACCACTTCGCTTCTTGCCTGGTGGATGCAGGTTACGATGTAATGAGTGTGGCCAACAATCATGTGAATGATTTCGGACCGGAGGGAAGGAGCTCCACTGCAGCTATCCTGGATTCTCTTGGGATCGCCTATGCGGGTTTTGTTACCCATCCCTGGACCACTTTTGAAAAGGGAGGAGTAACCTATGGTTTCGCGGCTTTTGCACCCAACAAAGGAACCATGAATCTGAAGAATTACAGTGAGGCTGCGAGGATCACCCGGATGCTTGATTCGGTGGCCGATGTGGTGATCATATCATTTCACGGTGGAGGAGAGGGGAAAGAGCACCAGCACGTGGTGCGTGGCGATGAAGAGTACCTGGGGTACAACAGGGGAAGCGTATACCGGTTTGCACATGCGGTAGTGGATGCAGGGGCCGATGTGGTTTTCGGACATGGTCCCCATGTAACCAGGGCCCTTGAGCTCTACAGCAACAGATTGATCTGTTACAGCCTTGGAAATTTTGCCACCTACAGGCGGTTTAATCTCCGCGGGCCCAATGGCATTGCACCCATTATAAAAGTTTTTATGGACCGGGAAGGTAATTTTCTCTCCGGGGAGGTGGTACCGGTGTACCAGCCCGGTGAAGGGGGACCCAGGATTGATCCTTCCAAAAGGGCCATCACTAAAATTATTGATTTGACCAGGGAGGATTTCCCCGATCAGGATCTGATCATAGGTATGGATGGTTTGATCCATAAAGAGTGAGTAGCGTTGCCGGTTTGATTTCTACAGCGGAATTTGTTAAATTGGATGCTTATTATTTTGAAAATTAGTCAGGTATGCCCTACAAGGAAACAAAAGTTGAAAAGTTGTATTATACCATCGGAGAGGTGGCCGGCATGTTCAAAGTTAATACTTCGCTCATCAGGTTCTGGGAGAAGGAGTTTGATATCATCAAACCCAAGAAGAATAAAAAGGGAAACCGGCTATTCACCAAGAAGGACATCGATAACTTCCATATTATCTATCACCTGGTGAAGGAGAATGGGATGACCCTCAAAGGGGCCAAAAAGAAGATGAAAGAGAACAAAGAGGATACGGAGCATAACTTTGAGATCATAAAATCCCTGGAGAATATCAAGGGCATGCTTATGGACCTTGTTTCATGATACAGTTAAAGGAGATTACCAGAGCCCTGGAAAATCTGGCCCCCCTCTCTTTCCAGGAGTCCTATGATAATTCAGGACTGCAGGTGGGTGACCCTGAAATGGAGGTCAACGGGATCCTGATCACCCTGGATGTGACTGAGCAGGTGCTTCAGGAGGCCGAAGATCTGGGTTTTAACCTGGTGATCTCTCATCACCCGGTCATATTCGAGGGACTTAAATCTATTACGGGGAGGAGCGCTTCCGAACGAATTGTGAAGCAAGCCATTCAAAAGGAGATTGCCATCTACAGCGGTCATACCAATTTCGATGCCATTGTGGGTGGGGTCAACAGCACCATGGCCCACCGGCTCGGATTGGTCAACCAGAAGATCCTCGATCCCATGAGTGGTCAACTAAAAAAGTTGGTGGTTTTTGTACCCGGGGAACATCTGAAGGCAGTGCGATCGGCAATGTTTGAAGCAGGAGCGGGTCATATCGGAGCTTACGACAGGTGTAGTTTTAACCTGGAAGGCAAAGGGACCTTCAGGGGATTGGAAGGAACCGATCCATATGTGGGAGAGCCCGGAGAGATGCACCAGGAACCGGAGGTGAGGGTAGAGACCATTGTACCTGCACCGCTGACCGGAAAGGTGGTAAGGGCCATGGTTGATGCCCATCCCTATGAAGAGGTGGCATATGATCTCTATCCACTGGATAACAAGTTTGACCAGGGTGGAATGGGAATGTTGGGAGAGTTGGAGGATCCCATGGATGAGGAGGTCTTTATGAGTATGATTAAAGAGCGCTTCGGAGTGAGTGTCATCAGGCATTCAGCATTGTTGGGAAAACCGGTGAAGAGCGTAGCTTTATGTGGTGGTGCAGGCAGCTTTTTACTGGGAAAAGCCAAGGCCTCAGGGGCGGATGTTTTTGTGACGGGTGATTTCAAATACCACCAGTTTTTTGATGCGGACGGCAAGATCGTGGTGATGGATATGGGTCATTTTGAAAGTGAGCAATTTACCCGGGAACTTTTTTATGATCTACTTATGAAAAAATTCCCTAAATTTGCAGTCCGATTATCAAAAATAGAGACAAATCCAATTAAATATTTTTAGTTCATGGCTAAAGCAAAGAAAAGCGCAGAAGTTGCAGAAATGTCAGTTGCTGAGAAGTTAAAAGCGTTGTATGATCTGCAGCTGGTGGATACTGCCATAGATAAAATACGGATCCTTCGTGGCGAATTGCCCCTTGAAGTTCAGGATCTGGAAGATGAGATTGAAGGATTGCAGACCAGGGTTTCCAAATATGACGATGACATTGAGGGCCTCGAAAAATCCATTAACGGGAAGAAGCAGGAGATCTCAAACGCCCAGGAACACATCAAAAAGTATGCTGAGCAACAAAACAATGTGAGGAATAACCGTGAGTATGACTCCCTCTCTAAGGAGATAGAGTTTCAGACCCTGGAGATCGAATTGTGTGAGAAGCGCATCAAGGAGTTCACGGTCCAGATCGATGAGAAGAAAGTGGTGATTGAAGAGTCTACAGGTGTGCTGAATGAGCGGAAGCTTGACCTGGATAATAAGAAAAAAGAGCTTGATGATATAATCGATGAGACCAAGAAGGAGGAGGGTGTGATGGAGAAGAAATCCGCCACCCTGGAAGGGATTATCGAAGAGAGGCTTACCAGCGCCTACAAAAAGATCAGGGGAAATGCACGCAACGGTCTTGCCGTTGTCCCGGTGGAACGTGATGCCTGCGGAGGTTGTTTCAACAAGATCCCGCCCCAGCGTCAGCTCGACATTGCCTCCAGGAAGAAGATCATCGTTTGCGAATATTGCGGTCGCATCCTGGTAGATGCCAAGATCAGCGAAGAGGAGGTATAAGGGCACTTCTAAAAACTCCTTTCTCGCTCGTTCTCATTACAAAACCTGTTTTTAGCTGTGCCCTAAGCAGTTTTATCCCAGCCAGTAGATTTGTTGCG
>JBDLIX010000159.1:0-11862 GCA_039714655.1 Bacteroidota bacterium | reverse complement strand
TGGAAAAAACGAACAACCTGACCACCTAAGGCTGATTCTGATTGACTAGGTGAATGCCCTGATGTTCTGAAGTTTACCTAAGATGTTTCATTTCGACGAAGAATGGTCAAAGCTTCCGGTTTTTCCACCTGTGTTGATAATCCCAGTAAATTCAGGGCTTGTATTCCTGTTGGGATGATCCGTGCCTTATTTCTTTTTGCAATTGCTTGTGCAATTTCATCTATTGGGGGGGGGTATAATATTCCAATTCCGGATCAGTTTTCGGATACAGATAGATGCCATGAGCGATTCTTAATAAGATACCTTTTTCAGTTAGTTTCTTAAGCGCTTGATGAATCTCATCTTCACTCCCTAATTTTAGAAAAGCTGGCCGGGAAATTAACTTTCCTCTATCCGTATTGTTTAACAATTTTGTATTTTGGCTATTCTTTAAAGTTGAATTACGCTCGCGCATTCCCCGAAGTTCTACTTCGGGGTTAGCGAGCACAATTAAAATAGACAATTAATCGATGATTCCTCGCAGTTCTACTGCGAGGAGAGTCAATGCATTATTGAAGCTGGTTTTGAAAGGGATCATACCATATATCAGGCGGATTATCATACAAACTTTCATGCTTACAGGATTGCTCCTGGTGAGTAATCAATACACATTGGGCCAATTGAAAATCGTCCCTCTTGGTAATTCAATTACACAGGGAAATATCGCCACACAAGGGGCCAACACTTACCGCAGAAACCTTTGGAACAAGCTTAACAATGCGGGATACAATGTCAATTTTGTCGGATCGCTGGACACCGATAACAAAGGCAGGACTTTCCCGGATGCATCCTTTGATCATGATCATGAGGGCCACTGGGGATGGAGAGCTGATGAAATCCTTGCTGACCTGGTAGGCTGGCTGACTGGTTATACCCCCGATGTGGCACTTATTCATCTGGGTTCAAATGATGCCATACAGGGAAATACGGTGAACTCCACCCTGGATGAGATTGAAAATATCATTGGGGTCCTGCGCGATGACAATTCCCGGATCACCATTTTCCTGGCCCAGATCCTTCCACTGGAGAATGCTGATTGGAATGCAAAAGTTGAAGGAATTAATGAGGGACTGAATATACTGGCTTCCAATCTGGACGAAGCCCAATCCCGGATCATCCTGGTGGATCAAAATAGTGGATGGAGTATTGCAGACCATACGTATGATGGGGTTCATCCCAATCCCGCCGGAGAAGAACGCATGGCCCAGCGATGGTTTAATGCTTTTGATGCTTTCTATTCCTCAGGAAATGAAGCACCTGAAATTACCAGTCAATATACACTCTCTGTGAATGAGGACCTTCCGTTAACACTGTCGGTATCTGACTTCACCGTCAGCGATCCCGATTCGGATCCTGGCGACATGAGCCTGACTGTATATGAGGGGAATCATTATTCTGTCAATGGCACCACCATTACGCCAGAGGAGAACTGGCATGGCACGCTAAGTATTCAGGTCACCGTTAGCGATGGTGATTCTGAAAGCGAACCCTATGATGCGCTGGTCACTGTGAATTCGGTCAATGATGCGCCCGTTATCACTGGCCAGTCCGAGTTAGTAGTTCCGGAAGATCATACCATTGAACTGACCCTGTCCCACTTCACGGTGAATGATGTGGATCATCCCTCCGGCCCCTTTAGTCTCATTGTTCAGTCCGGGAGCAACTATAGTAATGAAGGAAACCGGATCACTCCCTCCAGGGATTACGCAGGAGTTTTAAGCATTCCGGTGGTTGTGAGCGATGGCAGTGCAGCCAGCAATCCATTCAACGCCATGGTAACAGTAACCGGCGTAAACGATCCACCGGCTATTTCGGAGCAGAGTGCACTATCCGTGGATGAGGATCAGCAGCTTACCCTACTTTTATCCGATTTCACCATCAGCGATCCCGATACAGATCCCGGCGATATGAGCTTAAGCATATCCGGGGGAAGCCATTATATGGTGAACGGAACCATCATTACACCGGATGAGAACTGGCACGGCACGCTAATTATTCAGGTCACCGTAAACGATGGTGTGTCAGATAGTGATCCTTTTGATGCAACAGTAACGGTAAATCCAATAAACGATGCACCAGTTGTCGCTGACATTCCCGATCAGACGATTAACAAGGGTGAACGATTTGAGATCGTCAATCTGGGGATGTATGTGGAAGATGATGAGACATCAGATAGCCTAATAACCTGGAGCGTGGTGGGTGCTTCTAAACTCTCCGTTACCATAATTGATCAGGAGGCAGCTATTTCACCTCTTGATGACAATTGGACCGGAACCGAAACCATTTTTTTCATTGCTACAGATGGAGATTCCGGGGGATCTTTATCAAGTTCGGATAAAGTACAGTTTACCATAAATACTCCGGTCTCGATTAGGATTCCCGATATGGAAAGCATTGGACTCTATCCAAATCCTTCCGATGGTGAATTTATCATTGACACCTTCGGTGAACCAAGGGACCTGAATATTGTTATATACGACTCCCAGGGCCGCATAATCAAACACGGGAAGTATAAAAATGTAAGCAGGCTTCGTAATAATTTATACGCTTATCCTAGCGGAATATACCATATTGAAGTTATCTCCGAAGAAAATATCAGTGTTATGAAATTTCTTAAGGAATAAGACATCCTGAATTGACATCCTTGTATGGACTCCACCTTTTCGAAGAATGGGTTTTTAAGATTGACGATTGCCTTAATCTACTAAGGAGCTTGCCTTGGGACCAGAGGTCCCGAATAATCCCCCTCTCCCGACAAAATAACTATCTTTAAAGTCTACAAAAGGTTCCTCACAGTAAGCTGCGTGGAGAGTCAATCAGTTTTCGTAATGCCTGACAATATACTTATACTGGGACTGGGTAATATTCTCATGCGGGATGAGGGAGTGGGTGTGAAGGTGGTGGAGTATCTGAAGGGCAAGCCTTTGCCTGAATATGTCACCATACTGGATGGGGGGACCGGTGGTTTTCATCTATTGTCAATAATTCAGACCTATAAGCGAGTGATTATCATTGATGCAACCACCGGAGGAGAGATTCAGGAAGAAATCAAGGTGTTGAAACCGCGTTTTGCATCTGACTTTCCAAAAACATTGACCTCACATGAAATAGGACTGAAGGATCTGATTGAGTCAGCAGAATTACTAGGGGAACTGCCGGAAATCAGCCTGATCACAATCAACATCCGGGAATGCAATTCTGTGGGAATTGGGGTCTCCCCGGCATTGGAAAAGAAATTCCCTGACATATACGAAACAGTGCAAAGAATTCTGCTTACCTGATAGGCTTCCGATAATTCGTTCCATTTCTAGGATCTTACGAGATATTAGAGATATTCTGGATGTTGCAGTGAAAATGGTGTAACTTGCTTGTAGGAATTGTTGAACGCTTCTTCGAAATCTTACCACATGAGGGGTACTGAAAGGGTCACCATCATTACCCAGAACCGAAAAATGCAGGAAATTCTGGGGATTACCGATAAGATAGCTAAATCGGATTCATCCATACTTCTTATCGGTGAAACGGGTGTTGGGAAAGAGATATTCGCAGATTATATACATCACAAAAGTGCCCGTAGCCAGGGGACCAGTGTCAAAATAGGACTTGCTGCTATGCCCCCGGACCTGATGGCAAGTGAGCTATTCGGACATGAAAAGGGATCATTTACCAGCGCCAGTGAGACAAAAATGGGGCTCTTTGAAGTGGCCAGCAAAGGAACCATTTTTCTGGATGACGTTGATGATATTCCGGTAGAGATTCAGTCCAAATTGCTCCGGGTCCTCGAATGCAGAGAACTGACCCGCATCGGTGGCACTACAACCATCCCTGTTGACATCAGGTTAATCGCTGCTTCCAAGGTGGACCTTAATCAATTGGTCAAGGCCCGGAAGTTCCGCTCAGATCTCTTTTACCGCATCAATGTGGTAACCCTGGAGATTCCCCCTCTGAGGCAGCGCAGGGATGATATCCCCTTATTGGTGGAACATTTTATTCGCCGGTATGCGCCCAACCGTCAGCTTCCCATTACCCATGAAGCTATGTCTTACCTGATGAATTACCATTGGCCCGGTAACATCAGGGAATTGCGGAATGTGGTTCACAGGGCCACTCTTTTTGCTCAAAAGGAAATTACCGTGGAAGAGATTTCTCCTGAAATCAAGTCCAACAATCCCATAAAGCAAATCATTAGTGGTTGCATGCTATGCTTTAATGAACAGGGCATGCATTTCAACAGGATCATGACATGCCTGGAGGATAAGCTAATTACAGAGGCACTTAAGAGAACGGAAGGTAACCAGAGTCAGGCTGCAAAATTGTTAAGCCTTAGCCTTTCCACTTTTCGGGATAAGATGAAGAAGTACCAGATTAATCCATCAGAGTGCCAGGATTTACTGTAGATGCGGATTCCCGCAACCAAAATCTGGAATACCGTGGATTCTCCCCTGATTCTATCTGAATACTAATTGAAAGCATCTTCATAAATACTTAACTATAAGTAGCTTACAATTTGACTTTAAGTTTTCTGGAGTAAAAAGGAACTCTGGCACTCCAATTGATGGCAAACCGTAAAACTCCAAACGAATGAGTTCAGATCCATCAAATACCTACCATTTCTCTTGCCAGGTTGTGGAGATTATCTACAAGGAGGAACAAAGGATTATCAAGGCTATATGTAATCCTGGATCCCTGATCATAGAGACTCCAGATGTCGGGAAAGCTCAGCTGGGAGACCGGCTCCTTTTAAGCGGCACCTTTCAAATTGATACAGTAAAGTTTGAAAATTCTTAGCAAAACCATTGACCATCAATAATCAAAATGCCTTGTTATGAGTCAAAAACCAAAAACACTTTATGAAGAAATTCGTGAAAAGGGATATTCACGACGCGATTTCATGAAGTTCTGCGGTGTTATGGCTGCCATGCTCGGGCTCGAGGCATCCGGGATTGCACAGGTGGTAAAAGCACTTGAGACCAAATCCCGGATTCCGGTATTATGGCTGCATTTTCAGGAATGTACCTGCTGCAGTGAATCATTTATCAGATCATCTCATCCTATTGTGACGGATGTGATTCTGGACAAAGTTTCACTGGACTACACCGAGACACTTATGGCAGCTGCCGGATATCAGGCTGAGCTTTCGCTGCATGACACCATGATCAGATATAATGGGGAATATATGCTAATGGTTGAAGGATCGATTCCCACCAGAAACCCGGGTTATTGCACCATCGGAGGTCGAAGCGCTGAAGAGATTCTCCTGGAGGTGGCGGAAGGAGCAAAGGCGGTAATTGCCTGGGGTAACTGTGCTTCTGCAGGGTGCATCCAGGCAGCAAACCCAAACCCAACCGGTGCAAAACCGGTTCACAAGGTAGTCCGGGGAAAACCCATCATCAATGTTCAGGGTTGTCCGCCCATTGCAGAGGTAATGGCAGGTGTGGTGGTTCATATCCTCACATTTGACAGGATACCACAGCTGGATGCCCTTCGGCGTCCAAAAGCCTTCTATTCAACCAGGGTTCATGACACTTGTTATCGCAGGCCCAATTACGATGCCGGATTATTTGTGGAATCCTTTGACGATGACAATGCCAAGAGAGGCTACTGTTTATACAAAATGGGCTGCAGGGGTCCCAATACATACAATGCCTGCGGCGTGATCCGTTGGAACAACGGAGTCAGTTTTCCCATACAATCGGGTCATCCCTGCATCGGATGTTCTGAAGCTAACTTCTGGGATAGTGGTCCATTCTATAACCACCTGCCAGGAATTAAGGGTTTTGGCATTGAGAAGACGGCCGATAGAATCGGACTTGGGCTGGGCATTGCCACAGCGGCCGGGATCGGATTGCATATGATTTCGACCAATATTCAAAAGCGCAGGGAGATCAGAATGGGTGATGCGGAAAAGAAGTCTTAATTTCAAAATCAAAGCACTATGGCACAAAGAATAGTAGTTGATCCTGTTACTAGAATAGAAGGCCATCTGCGGGTAGAGGTCGAAATTCAGAATGGGAAAATCGTGGATGCATTCAGCTCCGGGACCATGGTACGCGGAATTGAGATCATTCTGAAGGGCCGTGATCCTCGTGATGCCTGGGCTTTTACCGAGCGCGTTTGCGGTGTATGTACTACAGTACATGCACTGGCATCCGTCCGCTCTGTTGAGAACGCACTGGGCATCATCATCCCTGAGAATGCTGAACTGGTCCGAAACCTCATGTTTGCTGCACAGTACATGCAGGATCACGTAGTTCACTTCTACCATCTGCATGCGTTGGACTGGGTGGATGTGGTCTCTGCCTTGAATGCAGATCCCAAAGCCACTTCGGAACTGGCACAAAGTATATCAAACTGGCCCAAAAGTTCACCGGGTTATTTTTCTGACCTGCAGAAACGGGTGACCGGATTTGTGAATAGCGGTCAGCTGGGTGTTTTCGCCAATGGATACTGGGGTCACCCTGCTTACAAGCTTCCTCCGGAAGTGAACCTGATCGGGGTGGCACACTACCTGGAAGCTCTTGAGTGGCAGAAAGAGGTCGTTAAAATACACACCATCTTTGGAGGGAAGAATCCTCACCCCAACTACCTGGTGGGTGGTGTCCCCTGTTCCTTTAACCTGGATAACAGCAATGCCATCAATGCGGAGAGACTGGCCATGGTAGGCAAATTGCTGAACGATGCGAAGACCTTTGTAGAACAGGTTTATATACCGGATCTGATGGCAGTTGCATCCTTTTACAAGGACTGGGGGGCTATTGGGGGCGGACTTACCAATTACATGGCTTTTGGAGATCTTCCTACACATGGATATGCGGATGTGGATGCATTCAAATTTCCCCGTGGGATTATCCTGGACCGTAATTTATCCGTGGTGCTACCTATGGATACATCCGATCCGGAACAGATCCAGGAGCAGATAGCTCACTCCTATTATGAGTATGAGGGAGGGAGTGCCAAACATCCCTGGGAGGGTCAGACCAGGCTCAATTATACCGGGCCCGAACCACCCTATGACCAATTAAATGTGGAAGAGAAGTACAGCTGGTTGAAAACGCCACGCTGGAAAGGAAAAGCCATGGAGGTGGGCCCGCTGGCCAGAATGCTGGTGGGCTATGCGTCGGGAAGAGAAGAATTCAAGGAGGTAGTTCACTGGGCGCTTGGTAAGCTGGATGTACCTGTTGAAGCCCTGTTTTCTACCCTGGGAAGAACAGCGGCAAGGGGCCTGGAGACTGTTCTTGTAGCGGGCTGGGCTCAGGAATTCTATGAATCCATGCTGGCTAATCTGAAGAATGGGGATAGCCGGACCTTTACCAGTGAGTTATGGGAACCCACCTCGTGGCCCGAGACAGCCAGGGGGGTGGGACTTTCAGAAGCTCCCAGGGGAGCCCTGTCCCACTGGATCGTGATCAAGAATGGCCGGATTGAAAACTACCAGATGGTTGTCCCAAGTACATGGAACGCTTCCCCCCGGGATAGTGCAGGTCAGCGTTCAGCCTATGAGGAATCACTGGTTGGAACACCGGTGGCCGATCCGGAATATCCCCTTGAGATCCTCAGGACCATACATTCCTTCGATCCGTGTATCGCCTGTGCGGTGCACCTTTACGATGAAAAAGGAAGATATATTCACCAGGTAAAAACATTCTGATATGCCGACCAGACGAAGGGGGATTACCCCAAGACTACTGGACCTCAGGGAGGTATATGTCTGGGAGTTGCCAGTGAGAGTATATCACTGGGTGAATGTACTCTGTATTATAATGCTCTGTCTGACAGGCTACCTGATCGGAGATCCGCTTGTGCTGGGAGGCCACCTGGAAGCTTCCGGCAGCTTCTTTTTCGGAAAAATCAGGTTCATACACTTCTTCTTCTCCTTCCTCTTTTTCTTCAATTACGTCATGAGGACCTACTGGGCATTTGTGGGAAACAAGTATTCCAGGTGGTACAACTATGTTCCTTATAAAAAGAGGCAGTGGAAGGAAATATGGGCCGTGCTGAAAGTAGACATCATGCAGGTCAAGCATCAGAATATCGAATCAGTTGGACATAATTCCCTGGCGAGCTTCACCTACCTGGGTATCTTCCTGCTCTTCCTGATGCAGTCACTTACCGGATTTGGCATGTATGCTGCCATGAGCGATGGCTGGTTCCCCAAACTGTTTGCATGGATCGTCCCTTTGCTCGGAGGGGATGAAATGACCAGGCACATCCACCACATCCTGATGTGGGTCTTTATTATTTTTTCCATGATTCATATCTACCTCTGTTTTTACCATGACTATGTGGAACGAAGAGGAGTTACTTCCTCTATGATCGGAGGATGGAAATTTATTGAGAAAGAGCAACTTGAAGAATGATCCTTTCGTCATTTGAAAGGCTCTCTCCGGATGCCTTACAGTGATATTATGTTTACCAATTGGAAGCGTGTATCAGCCAACCTTTGAGAAAGTGTACGGCCGATGATACTCATGAAGGTGTAACCGAATGAGGGGTTTTCCTTGATCATTTGCTTCATTTTGGCTGCCTTGATAGCCAGTGCCTGCACGGGTTCTGTAGCCACAGCATAAGCTGTTGAGATATGGGGCGGGAACATGGCCGACCAGGAAAAGATCTGCCCAGGATGAATGGTGTTTAAATTGATCCTTCCTTTCTTGGGAGTATTGATACCCAGTATTACCTTTCCCTCAATAAGGACATAGAGTTCGGATAATTCCTGGTACTCCTCAATGATCACATCCTTGACTATAAACTCTTTGATATCAGATCTGTTTATAATCTTTTCCACCATATGATCATCGAATTCATCGAAAAACCTCAGTTTCTTTAATTGATCAACATCTTTTTCCATGGTTAATGTATATTGTTCGTATTTGTACCTAATTCCAGAGATCTGGGATCTCCTTTACTTCATCAAAGCGAAATACCGGTCCGTCCTTGCAGACTAAATATTTACCCAGCATACAATGACCGCATTTTCCCAGACCGCAGGACATGTTTTTTTCAAGCGATAGGTAAATATCCTTATCCTTAAATCCCTTTTCCATCAGCCTGATCGTCGCAAATTTCATCATAACAGGGGGACCGCACACCACGGCCACTGTCCCTTTCACATTTACGTTGAGCTGTTCCAGCAATACCGTTACCACACCTACCGTTTCTGTCCAGTTATCATCCCCCTGGTCAACTGTTCGGAGTACCTTAACTTTTTCCGTATTCCTGAGTTCGGAAATATAGGGTTTGTAAATGCAGTCCTCAGGGGTCTTGGAACCATAACAGAGGGTAATTCCTTCAAGCTTTTCCTTATCTGCTACAAGGTTATATAGCAGTGATCTAAGTGGAGCAAATCCACATCCACCACCAAGGATCAGCACTTCCTTGCCATAATACTCCTCGATTGGGTACCCACGTCCATAGGGTCCCCTGATCCCCAGTACCTCTCCTGGCTCCAGCTGATGAATTTTTTCGGTTACATATCCCGCTTTCATGATGGTCACCTCAATTTTGTCCTTCACCAGAGGTGATGATGATGGCGTAAAGGGAGCTTCACCGATCCCGTTTAATGTTAGCTCAATAAATTGCCCGGTCTTGAATGAAAAATCCTTTTCAGGACTGAGCACAAAGGTCTTGATTAAGGGAGATTCGGTGATGACTTTCTCCAGCCTTGCAGGAAAGGGTTTATATATGTTCAAATCTTCAGCCATGGGTGCAAGTTTTATTTTAGGCAACCTGCCTGTTTTCACTACATTTTCTTTTACCGGAAGAACGAGAGTCTTAAGTGGGGTAGTTGGATTGGGGTTACGAAAAGCAAGGCCATTGATGATATCCTCACTAAGCAGAGTCCCTATAATATAATACGATTTAAGTAGGTGATAGGTTCATTTTAAGGCAATTCCATGGCATATCCTCACACCGCGAAGTATTTGGTGAAGCTTGATAATCTTGCTGCAGAAATCGAAGACTGGCAGGATCGTGGAGAACATGTAATGTATCATGAATGGCTGAACCAGATCCATTGGGGCAAGTTGAAGTGATATTATAGTTTTTCCAGCAGTGTCTTATTCACTACATTGAATGCCTCCTGTGCATCATAGTTTTCTCCAGGCCTAAGAAGTGAGGCTGTGTCACCGATAAAAAAATTGTCTTGTAACTTTTCCTTAAGATTGTTTACGAATTGCTTTCTGGTGGGTGATGTCGCTTTACTAAAATCCATGTAAGATGCATAGCAGGACAAAACTTCACTGGGATCTGGATTAGAGACGATAATTGCCTTGTACAGATCGTATAGATCCCTGCCTTTTTTCCGCTGGTAGAGTGCCCTAAGTTTTGTTCCGAGTAATTCCTCAAGTTTGTATGTTTGAATAGCAGCGGTCCCATTGAACCATCTGGTATCAATAGAGAAAGTGCTCTCCAGATAGCCAAGAACCGAAAAATGTTCTCTGCAGTTTACTTCAACTTTTAATCTCAGAGGAACAGGGGTTACGTTTTCAGAGTCGAATCGGAAAATCAAGGTATTGTTATTAGCCTTTTGTTTTACTTTCGGTTCACCCAGGAAAGCTAAGGCGGCTCTCAAACCAGTAATTATGTCTCTGATAGGACCTGCATTTTTCTGGACGAGGTCAATATCTTCTGAGTATCTGGGTTGTGGCGATAAGAACAGTTTGTGTAGGGCTGTTCCTCCCCGAAAGGCCAAATTCTCAGCCAAGTACTTATCTGAATAGATTTCTACCAGTGACCTGCTGATCGCCAGATCCAGTTCAACCTGCTCATCATTTTTCCACGGAACCACATTTCCCCATGCCCTTATATCAGTTATTGGTATCATTCGTCAATATCAAGTTCTGTATTAATGATAATTTTCCATCTGGGATCGGTTATATATCCAGATGATTTTTTAAAAGTGTTTAGTGGTTGTCGAAAAAATTTCAAATTGAGGTCCTGAGAAGCCTTCCAGAGTTTATTTGCTAAACGACCTTCATTTAGTATGCTGTCAAAGATATATCCCAGTCTCTGAATTGTTGCAACTGAAAATAGCTTTAGCAGATCATGTTCTAATTTCTTCGGATTTATGCTCTCGGTCAACTCATTAAGTACAGTGCAGGTTCTGTTCAGGCCCCCAATTCGATTATTATAGTATACAAGATCAAATGCAGTCAATTCAGGAGAGGAGACTTTAACATATCCGGTTTCTGTTTTCCTCTTGTTCAGGAACTTTACCGGAATCGTATTCTTGATTACATAGTTGATTTTTATTCCCTTTTTCCGGGTAGCAAGTTGTTTTGTGTTTGTTATTACAAAGAATTCCTGTGGTTGTTGATGTGCTGCACCATACAATGCGGCTGCACTTAACAGACCAACATAATAAGGTTTAGCTAGGAACTCCATCAAGTAATCTATGAATAAAATGGGTGGTAATATTTCCCTGGCATAATATTCCGGTGGAATGATCAGGTAAAAACCTTTGTAAATGGATACCACACGCCCTCTTTGGGATAGTCGTGATAACGATTGAATTATTGCATTCTCAGACTTCTCCGGAAAATCAGTAATGACCTCATCGTAACTGAAGGCTATCTTTCCCCTTGATTGTAATTGTTCGATCCAGGTTAAGACGTAACTGTTTGTTTTGCCAATGGCCATATGAGTAAAATACACACAAATATATCAAAAAAAGATATATAAGTGAATATAATACTCTAAATATATGGCCATATTTATTTTGCAATCGTTATCAAAATCCGGCACTGTTCGCAAAAGAAATATTTAGAGCAAGTAAATACACAAATGAAAATCGAAAAAAGTAAATAGATGCCTTTTGGGGCAAAT
>JBDLIX010000158.1:0-11926 GCA_039714655.1 Bacteroidota bacterium | reverse complement strand
ATAAAATGCTGTTGCCGATGATCAAAGCTCCTCTCAAGTTATTTGTGAATGGCCTTATCGATAAAATGGAAGGATATAGTTTTTAACTCGCCACGCTCGTGTGACACTTTACAACTTTACGACTTCCAAACTATCAACTTTCAGACTTTCGCCTTTCAAACTTTCAAACTATCGCCTTTCAGACTTTCAGCTTTAGGCTTTAGGCTTTAAACTTTCAAACTAATCTCCTGATGACCGAAGGTCTGAATCCGGCCCTCGATTTCCACCTGAAGCTCACCGTAATTGTTTACGCCACGGATCATGCCGGCAATCTCTTCTCCGCAAACCACGAAGGATGCAGTTTGATCGAGCATATACAATCGATCCAGGTACTCCTGCTCCAGCACTTCTCCTCTTCCCTCTTTAAGCAATTTGTACCAGCCCGAGATCTTCTCCAACAGTGTCTCAGCCATACTATCCGGATCTGTTGAAATCTCCTTTTCCAGGATCAGGGAGGTCGCGCTGATTGGAAAATCAGGGAAGTGCGATTGGTTCAGGTTTAAGCCAATTCCCATGATGGAATGGGAAAGGTTCTTACCGGTAATTCCATGTTCAAGGAGGATCCCTGCAATCTTTCCCCGACCGGTAAGGATATCATTGGGCCATTTTATAACAGGCTCCACACCCATCGATTCCAGCGCATTACAAATGGCCAGTGAGGCAACCCTGGAGAGCTGAAATTGTTCTGAGGCTGACAAAAATGCAGGGTACAGGAGCAGGCTCATCAATAGATTTTCTCCCTCCAGACTATGCCACGAATGACCGCCCTGCCCTCTTCCATGCTCCTGATATTCAGCAATAACTACCAGTCCTTCTTCATCTATTTCCTCTTTTATCAGCTCAGCTACGAAGGAATTGGTCGAAACTACTTTGTCAAGTTTGATCCATTTTACAACCATGGTACAGTTTTTGACTGTTATCCCTCTTTAAGCATCTCCAATTTACGAAATAGTAACATCTAAAATCATTACCTTTGTTAACAAAAAGGCAAATGGCAGAAACCGAATCTTTGGATTTAGAGCAGAAATTTCAGTTGATTATTGAGGCCATACAGGAGAAGAAGGGACACCAGATTGTAACCATAGATCTTTCAAACATTGAGAATTCCATCTGCGATCGTTTCATCATTTGTCACGGAGAGTCAGTTACCCAGGTGCGAGCCATCACGGAATCCATTGAGAAGAAGATAAAAGAGGAAGCAGGGATCAGGGCACACCATGTGGAAGGCCTCCAAAACAGCCAGTGGGTCCTGCTGGATTTTTTTGACATCCTCGTCCACGTATTTCAGGAGGAATACAGGTCCTTCTACAAACTGGAAGAGCTATGGGCAGACGGTAAAGTGATGAGGGTGAATTAAGCATTGTAAAAAAGAATTTATGGCAGATAGAAAAATTAATCCGGGTAATTTCCCGGGAGGTAACCAGGGAAATAAGCCCGGTGGCCCCATTAAACCCAAATTCAATTCTTACTGGATCATCGGGATTATCCTGGTGGCAATGATCGGTCTTCAGCTCCTCAGCTCGAGCGGTGGATTGAAGGAGATCGACTCCAACCGGTTTTTTCAGGTTCTTCAGAAAGGGGACATCGAAAAAATAGTCATTGTAAACAAGGAGAAGGTGGAGATCTACATTAAACCCGAAAGACTCGCTGATCCTGAATATGAGGATGTGAAATCTCAGAAATCCAATACAGTGCTCGGACAATCACTGCCCCAGTACTTTTTCAATATCATCAGTCAGGATGTATTCGTAGGGGAATTGAACAGGGTGATGAATGATCTTCCTCCCGAGAACAGACCCACCTATACCACGGCAACACGCCGCAACTACTTCGGCGAGATTATGCTCTGGATTCTTCCATTTCTGTTGATACTGGGAATCTGGATCTATATGCTTCGCCGGATGGGTGGAGGTGGAGGTGCCGGTGGCAGCAATATCTTCAGCGTAGGTAAATCCAAAGCCCAGATCTTTGATAAGGATACCAATGTAAAGACCGACTTTCATGATGTTGCCGGATTGGAAGAGGCCAAGGTTGAGATCAGGGAGATTGTTGAATTCCTGAAAAATCCCAAAAAATATACTGAACTGGGTGGTAAGATCCCCAAAGGTGCACTTTTGGTTGGACCTCCGGGTACAGGAAAAACCCTGTTGGCCAAAGCAGTAGCAGGGGAAGCAAACGTTCCCTTTTTCTCGATGTCTGGTTCAGACTTCGTTGAGATGTTCGTGGGTGTGGGCGCTTCCAGGGTAAGGGACCTGTTTAAGCAAGCCAAAGAAAAAGCTCCATGTATTGTCTTTATCGATGAAATCGATGCTGTGGGTCGTGCAAGGGGCAGAAATCCTAATTTTGGCTCCAATGATGAGCGCGAAAATACACTCAACCAGTTGCTTACAGAAATGGATGGATTCAGCAGCAACAGCGGGGTAATCATTCTCGCTGCTACAAACCGTGCCGATGTTTTGGATAAGGCATTGTTACGTGCAGGCAGGTTTGACAGGCAGATCCATGTGGAGTTGCCAGATCTGAATGAACGCAGAGCCATTTTCGAGGTACATATGAAACCTATCAAAGTTGACAAATCGGTGGATGTGGATTTCCTGGCCAAACAGACACCCGGATTCTCGGGAGCTGATATTGCGAACGTCTGCAACGAATCGGCCCTGATCGCCGCCAGGAAGGATAAGAAAATGGTAGGGCGTCAGGATTTCCTGGATGCAGTGGACCGAATCATAGGTGGCTTGGAAAAGAAGAATAAGATCATTAAAAAGGAAGAGAAACGAACCATTGCCTGGCATGAAGCAGGCCACGCAACCGTTAGCTGGTTGCTTGAACATGCCAATCCACTGGTGAAGGTAACCATCATACCCCGGGGCCGGGCCCTGGGCGCTGCCTGGTACCTGCCCGAGGAGAGGCAAATCACCACCACCGAACAGATGCTGGATGAGATGTGTGCTGCACTGGGAGGCCGGGCTTCAGAAGAGTTCACCTTTAAAAAGATTTCCACAGGAGCCCTGAATGATCTGGAAAGGGTGACCAAGCAGGCATATGCGATGATCTCTTTCTTCGGGATGAGTGACAAGATTGGGAACCTCAGTTATTATGACTCCAGCGGACAGCAGGATTTTGCATTCAATAAGCCATATAGCGAGAAAACTGCCGAGACAATCGATGAGGAGGTGAAAAACCTCATTGACATTCAATACGAGAGGGCCAAAGCCATACTGAAAAAGAATAAGAAGGGATTGAAAGAACTGGCAGAGATTCTCCTGGAGAAGGAGGTGATCTTTAGCGATGACCTGGAAAAGATTTTCGGTAAGCGGCCATGGAGCAGTGAGGAAGCTTTGCCATCCCGATCCGGCAACACCGAAAAGGCCTTAGAAACCCCTGAGGTGGCTCTGGAAAAAGAGGAGGAAAAACCTGCACAAACAACAGGAGATCTATCCACTGAGAAAACAGAGGATCTATCCGATCAGAAAGCAGAGGGACAAACATCCTGATGGAAAGCGACCTGGTTCATATCTATTCCATAGGGCAGCTCTATTTGGCTGAGATGATTCAGCAAATGTTATCGGACCAGAACATTCAATCATTTATTGTTAATAAACAGGATTCAGCATACAAATTCGGGGATATTGAGCTATTCGTACACCGCAACCATATAATCAGGGCCAAGATGCTGATCCGGGAATTTGAAGAGAAGTGAAAGAACTGATCTTTCGTACCCTCACCGGGATCGTGCTGATTATCCTTGTTGCAGGTTCCATTCTTCTCGGACCTGTTCCTTTTCTGGGAATCATTATACTAGTCTATGGTCTCAGCCTGAATGAGCTATTCTCTGTTTATCTTCACGGGAAGGTCTTGCCCCGCATGGTGATGGCAATTTCGGCCGGACTTCTATTGCCCCTTACATTCGGAGTTCTGCAGTATCAGTGGAATCCACTATGGCTTATCATTCCTGCTGCGTTCTGGATGATTGGTTTCATTTGGTCGGGATTTATCGCTGTTGGCAGGCTCATACTCTTATGGCTGGTCCTTCCCCTCACCTCTTTTTTTACCCTGGGATGGATGAGCGGGATGAATGGTTACGATCCCACATTTCCACTTTCGGTCATCGCCCTGATATGGGTCAATGATACCTTTGCATATGTGACGGGAACGCTGCTTGGCAAGCACAAAATGACTCCCCGGCTCTCTCCGGGAAAGAGCTGGGAGGGATTTGTGGGCGGAATACTTTTTACATTGCTGGGAGGTTGGGCCATATTCAGGATCTCCGGCACCTACACAATGAACCATTGGATCTGGTTTTCATTGATAATAGGCTGCCTGGGACTACTGGGTGACCTTTTTGAATCGAGCCTGAAACGAAAAAAGAGTGTGAAGAATATGGGGAAGATCCTGCCAGGACACGGTGGGATCCTTGACCGTTTCGATTCATTGTTGTTTGTGGCCCCGGCGCTACTAACACTCATACTACTGTTAAAACTATCTTAATGATAAAGATACACCGGGAGGGCCGGGTCATTGTGGCAATTACTGTAGTCATCCTATTGGCTTTGGTTGTTTTATCTGCTCAATTCATGCCTTACCAGGTGAATTACCTCACTGCGCTCTTCTCAGGAGTAGTTCTGGTCATGGTATTGCGCTTTTTCAGGGTGCCACACAGGCGCCCTTTCCTGGATGAAAAAACCATTACTGCACCCGCCGATGGTAAGGTTGTGGCCATCGAAAGAGTACACCAGGATGAATTCCTTGATGCTCCCTGTATGCAGGTTTCCATCTTTATGAGCATCCATGATGTACATATCAATTATTATCCTGTGGGTGGTAAAATCAAATACCTCAAATACCATCGGGGTCGCTACCTCCTGGCAAGGCATCCCAAATCATCCTCACTCAATGAAAGATATTCCATTGGCATTGATACCGCCCATGGCCCAATCCTGGTCAGGCAGATTGCAGGATATGTGGCCCGCAGGGTCCGGTGCTACGCTGCTGAAAAGGGTTTGGCCAGGCAAGGAAAAGAGATGGGTTTTATAAAATTCGGATCCCGTCTGGATCTGTTTTTACCCCTGGATGCCAAAATAAAAGTGGAATTGAACCAGAGGGTTACAGGTAGCATAACCCCGGTAGCACGCTTTAATTAAAACTCCTGCAGCTCTTTTTAACATCCCATTAACATATTTCTGTAATCTGTTCCCCTATCTTGCAAAAGCATTTAACAACAAAAAAATTAAACATGAAAAAAGTATTAGCCATTTTAGCACTTGCTCTATTTATTGGTGGAATGAGTGCACCTGTATTTGCAGCCAATAATAGCAGTTCTACAGCAATCTCTCTTAATGAAGATGATCCTAAGAAAAAGAAGGAAAAGAAGAAAGCAGAGACTAAAAAGAGCAGTGACGCCACCAAGAGTAAAAAGTGTGGAAGTGACTGTTCAAAAAAATGCGGCGACAAATAGTATTAAAATTTTAGGTCCGTTACATTCAGATTGTGAGTTTTCAAAAGCTGTTCCGCGAAGCCGGGGCAGCTTTTTTTTATTTTGGTACTTTGGCTATATTTGCAGCCAAATAGAGGCTGATCAATGGATAATAAGCAAGTTCTGAAAATTACTGAAGATGTGAATTGGATTGGGGTTTTAGACCATGACCTGGTTACTTTCGACATCGTCATGGAAACCAAATATGGGACCACCTACAATTCATATTTTATCGATGCTGAGAAGAAAACAGTTATCGATACTGTGAAAGAGAGATTCTGGCCAGCGTATAAAGAGAAGCTCCTTTCTCTCACCGATCCGGAAGAGATCGAATACATCATTTGTAACCACACAGAACCTGACCATTCCGGATCACTGCATCATCTTCTTAAACTGGCCCCAAACGCCACAGTGGTTGGCAGCGGTCAGGCCCTGAGCTACCTGGCTGAAATAGTGGGCCACTCTTTTAAATCACAAAAAGTGAAAGATGGGGATGTAATCGACCTGGGTGATAAAACACTGAAGGTCATTGGGGCCCCTAACCTGCATTGGCCCGACACCATCTATACCTACCTGGAAGAGAAAGGGCTTCTCTTTACATGTGATTCTTTTGGAGCACACTATGCCGATGCACGCATGATGGATGACCTGGTTGAAGATTTTTCGGAGGCTTTCGATTACTATTTTGATGTAATTCTAAAACCATACAGCAAGTTTATGCTGAAGGCCATCGACAAAATAAAATCTTTACCCATCGATATGATCTGTCCGGGACACGGACCCATCCTGCGCTCCCGGTGGAAGGAAAAGATGGATCGATCTGCAAAGTTAGCTACACAATATCAGGAAGATACGCGAAAAGACAACAGGGTACTTATTGCATATGTATCGGCCTATGGCTACACCAAAGAGATAGCCATACAGCTGGCAGAGGGGTTGAAAAAAACAAGCAACATCACTGTAGACCTGTTGGATATTGAAACCCTGTTGCTGGGCGACCTGGAAGAGCATGTGGTGAGGGCTGATGGGATTATCATCGGTTCTCCCACCATCAACCAGAATACCCTTTTACCGGTATATAAACTTTTTTCAGTGATCAATCCTATCCGTGATAAGGGGAAACCGGCTGCTGTATTTGGCTCTTTTGGATGGAGTGGAGAAGCAGTCAGGCTTATTGAAGAGAACTTGAAAAATCTGAAACTGAATGTAGTGAGCGAAGGAATATCTGTCCGATTTTATCCAAACAGTGAAGAATCGAACCAGATTGAGCTCCTGGCTCAGGAATTCGGTCAGGCTCTTCAGGCCAGGAGCTGATCAATCTCCCAGCACCATCTTATTACGCCCCTTCACCTCTCCTGATTCGACCCAGTAAATCATATACATTCCGCGCGACAGATGGGCAACGTCCAGCCGATAGAGGCTGAAGCCTGGCTGGACATCAACTGTAAGTACCACTTTACCCGAAAGGTCCATGATCTTCATTTGTCCATTCATCACATGACGGTTGCCAAGATTAACAAATAACTGATCCACTGCCGGGTTGGGAAAGATGGTCATTGATCTGGCTTCCCCATGCCTGGCCGCTTTGCCTAAAAGAGGCGTATGGTAATCCGATGCTACCTGCAAAACCTTCCAATTATCCCTGTCCTGGATAAAAGCAACCACAACCAGATCCTCAATATCCTCGATGTACTCCTTATAATCCCACTCATAGCTCTTCGAATCGCTCTTCCCGTTGTACCACTCATTACCCAGTAGTTTACCGGCCGGGGTAGGTAGCATATCCAATACCACATTCCTGAAAATGGTATCCTTGTTCAAACCGGGATAGGCGGTTACTTCGCTTTCGATCACGGCCACATAAAGCTGCAGATTGGAATTGAAAGCATCAGATCTGCATTTAGTTAAAACAGTGGCTTTCAGGCTGTTTTCCATCCAATTCACATCCAGATCCAGATCAAAAAGAGGGAGTTCAAAGGATGCTTCCTTCAATACATCGCCATTGGGCTCATTGGATGGATCGGAAAAATCGAACCGATGCCCGGGAATGGTCCCACCATCCAATATAGCAAAAGGCACTCCCTGCACTCCATACCTAAAAGCCCTCGTGGAGGGCGGGTAGGGATTGTTTATATTCATGGGATCCACACCCGGATAATCCACATGGTATTGCAAATCGATCACACTCTCTGAATGATTGATAACAAATTGATCCACTACATCATCTGCATTCTTGCACTCAATGCTGGAGGAGTTGGTAAAATACTCCAGGAGAGACTTCCTGATGCGTTCACCAATGAAAATATTATCCAATGCAAAACCCTGGTTATACGCTCCCGCTTCAATCTCCTTTGTTCCACCCGTAGCAATGGCTACCCTGAATTTCACATGGGGATGACCAGCCACCATATTCAGGTCATGAGTGGCATTCACCCATTCATGATCCGGATTAAAAAGATCAAGTCCCCATCCAATACTACTTCCACCAGGTTTATGAAAAAGATCCGTCGCATTGTACCAGTTGATGCCCTCTCCAACATTTCCGATGTTCTTCCATCCCTCACTCACCACATCCTGGTACTGCAACACTGCACCATCCATACCGGGTGTAAAACTCTTCATCAGATCCATCTTAATGACGGGACTCTTCATGCCGCTGAAATCGAAACAGCCACTCCGGATCCATGAATGCTCAAGATACCCCGAATTTTCAGAAGGAAGATTGGTAAACCATGCCAGATCGTCCGGTACCTGGTTAAAACCAGTGAAATCAGGAACATCCCGTATCCAGCTCAGATACTGGCCCTCAGAATCACTGATCCAGTCACTACGCTCTCCGTTAAAATCTTCTTCATACCCTGCTGCAGTCAGGGTTCTGATTGGCTTAAGAATGATCTCCTTCGACACATTACCCTCACATCCCACCTCGTTACGGATTTGAAGATCGACGAGGTAGTTATCCATGCCTGGAAAGGAGAATTCAACTGTTTCGGTCAGAGAGCCGCTTCCCAGCACTCCCAACACTTCCCCATTTGCTGTTTTAAAGGTCCATATGGATGTATCCAGCATGGAAAATGTGGAGATGGAGCTGTTTACAAAAGCGCTTTTTTGTCCATCAACAAAACAATCACTGATCCAGGAAAAATCGGCAACAGGCCGGTCTGACAGGACCGTATCCAATATGAGGGACGCCTCACATCCTGCCGTGGTAG
Organism: Bacteroidota bacterium; assembly: GCA_039714655.1. Lineage (GTDB taxonomy): Bacteria > Bacteroidota > Bacteroidia > Bacteroidales. The sequence goes on along the minus strand of JBDLIX010000158.1, from coordinate 3,202 downwards.
TGGCTACAAGAGAAATCTGCCGGGATCCTACCTGCTGGTAAAAATGTTCGGGATTCTCCAGATTGCTGCTATTGTTCGCTCCGCTTGAGGGATCACCAAAATCCCAGCTCCAGCTATCCACCTTATCTTTTCCACTGGTAAGGTTCTTGAAACTTACCATACCACCCTCCTCGGGCAGACAAACGGGAGAGAGGGAGAATTGCAAATCCGGTACAAATCTGTTTGTCACTATGAGTGTAAGGCTAAATGAACATCCAACGGACGAACTATATTCCAGGGAAATTTGATTCTCTCCCACTGGAGCGTCCGGGTCCCCGGGATCGTAGAAGAATCCATCTGACTGATTTCCATATACTCCCGGACCATTGAACTGGTAAATATCCCCGGGATAAGAATTAGTTACCTCAGGAACAAGGGGATAGGGATCATCGCTTCTGCATACCAGATCCGGAAGACCAGGTATTTCAATAGTTCCTATATCATACACCTGGAACCGATAGGAAATAGTGACAGTAAGATCCTGGAAGCCATAGGTATAGACAATATCATAGTATCCTGCCAATCCGGATGGATCAAGCCTGGCCTTGTCATCCTTAAGGTCCTTATCAGAAATGTGACCTGAAACCGGATCCTGCGAACCGGCTTCCCTCAGTTCAAACAATCCCGGAATGTTATCCAGGTTCGTACCCCTGATCTCATAAGTTTCTCCATCATCACAAATTGCATTGACCACATCATTCCCGGATAGCAGCTCTACCTCTCCCTCACCATGAAGAACGTGGATATCAACATCATCCGTCGAAATGCAGCCATATGGATTGGTATAGGTGCAGACGACGCGATGAGGGGAGTCATCGGGACCTGCAATTACGGGATAAAAAGTATTCCCGGAGATACCGTTCCCTGAAAACAGAGCTCCTGAAGGCGATGAGACTAAAACAACACCCGGGTCACTGTCCAGGTAAGCCGTTTGTTCCAACTGGATGGTTACCGGAGTGGGTTCGTAAACAGATATAATAACCTCACCAAACCTGTCCCCTCTTTTTCCTCTTCTGTCTTTCACCTCTCTGATATAGTAGCGATTGTCCTCAAGGGGGATTAGCCAAATGGTGATTGTTGATTCTGCTACATCTTTAAGCTCTAAATAAGTTCCGTCATTATCATTAATTTTCACATCCCATGGACCGTCTCCTGTAAAATAGATAGTTGCCTCAACCGAATCTCCGGCACAAACCTCCGTATCTGATCCGTAAATAGTTGCTGTGGCTGCAAGGGGTGCTCCATTGGTGGATTTTGCAGATAGTCCAAAGGTGGTCCCTGACAAAAGGAACATAACCATGATCATTACGGGATATAAGATTCTTTTCCTCATGACTAAGTTACATTACGGTATTTCGGTCAATGGGTTACAATAACCTTATGGCGTGCTTGCACATTACCAGATCTAATCCAGTAAATCATGTACATCCCCCGTGAAAGATGGGAAATATTCAGATTTATAATGCTGTATCCTGGTCGCACATCGGTTCTCATCACCTCACTGCCTGAAAGATCCACGATCTTCAGCACCCCTTCTGTGGTGACCTCACTTCCAAAGTTAATGTAAAGTTTGTTAATAGCAGGATTGGGGTAGACTGCCAGTGTATTGGTTTCCCCATGCCTGACCGCTTTACCAACCAGGGACGTATGGCTAACCGATGCTACCTGTAAAACCTGGCCATGATCCCTGTCCAGGACAAAGGCAACAACGGCCAGATCCTCAATATCCTCGATGTACTCCTGATAATCCCACACATAGCTTCTCGAATCGGTCTTCCCGTTAAGCCATACATTGCCCAGCAGTTTTCCTGCAGGAGTAGGTAGCAAATCCAGGACCACATTCCTGAATATGGTATCCTGGTTCAAACCGGGATAGGTGGTTACTTCGCTTTCGATCACGGCCACATAAAGCTGCAGATTGGAATTGAAAGTATCAGATTTGCATGTAGTTAAAACACTGGCTTCCAGACTGTTTTCCGTCCAGTTCACAGCCAGATCCACATCAAACAGGGGAGTCTCCAGGGAGGCATTTTTTAAGATATCGCTATTTGGCACATTGGATGGATCGGAAAAATCGAACTGAATTGTACCATTCAACAATGCCTTGGGCACACCCTGTATTCCATAGTTAAAAGCCCTTGTGGAGGGTGGATAGGGATTGTTTATATTCATGGGATCCACACCGGGATAATCCACATGGTATTGCAAATCGATCACACTCTCTGAATGATTGATGACAAATTGATCCACTACATCATCTGCATTTTTGCACTCAATGCTGGAGGAGTTGGTAAAATACTCCAGGAGAGACTTCCTGATGCGTTCACCAATGAAAATATTATCAAAAGCAAATCCCTGGTTATACGCTCCCGCTTCAATCTCCTTTGTTCCACCCGTAGCAATGGCTACCCTGAATTTCACATGGGGATGACCAGCCACCATATCCAGGGCATGAGTGGCATTCACCCATTCATGATCCGGATTAAAAAGATCAAGTCCCCATCCAATACTACTTCCACCGGGTTTGTGAAAAAGATCCGTCGCATTGTACCAGTTGATGCCCTCGCCAGCATCTCCGATGCTCTTCCATCCCTCACTCACCACATCCTGGTACTGCAACACTGCACCATCCATACCGGGTGTAAAACTCTTCATCAGATCCATCTTTATGACGGGATTCTTCATGCCGCTGAAATCGAAACAGCCACTCCGGATCCATGAATGCTCAAGATACCCCGAATTTTCAGAAGGAAGATTGGTAAACCATGCCAGATCGTCCGGTACCTGGTTAAAACCAGTGAAATCAGGAACATCCCGTATCCAGCTCAGATACTGGCCCTCAGAATCACTGATCCAGTCGCTACTCTCCCCGTTAAAATTTTCTTCATACCCTGCTGCAGTCAGGGTTCTGATTGGCTTCAGGATGATCTCTTTCGACACATTACCCTCACATCCCACCTCGTTACGGACCTGAAGATCGACGAGGTAGTTATCCATGCCTGGAAAGGAGAATTCAACTGTTTCGGTTAGAGAGCCGCTTCCCAGCACTCCCAGCACTTCCCCGTTTGCTGTTTTAAAGGTCCATATGGATGTATCCAGCATGGAAAATGTGGAGATGGAGCTGTTTACAAAAGCGCTCTTTTGTCCATCAACAAAACAATCA
>JBDLIX010000157.1:0-12217 GCA_039714655.1 Bacteroidota bacterium | reverse complement strand
TTCTCAGGATTCATGGTGGTATCCCAGAGTTGCTCGGCATTCATCTCGCCCAGACCCTTGTAACGCTGCAAATGGATCCCTGTTTCCTTGCCACCACCAACTTCTTCAACGAAAGCTTCACGCTCCTCCTCACTCCAGCAGTATTTCTCGATCTTGCCTTTCTTCACCAGGTAAAGGGGAGGTGTGGCTATGTAGAGGTAACCGTTCATGATCAGATCATTCATGTACCTGAAGAAGAAGGTCATGATCAGTGTGGCGATGTGGGATCCGTCCACATCAGCATCCGTCATGATAATGATCTTGTGATAGCGCAGCCCGGAAAGATCGAGTGCTTTGCTGTCCTCTTCGGTTCCCATTTTCACACCCAGGGCAGTGAATATGTTTTTGATCTCCTCATTCTCATAGATCTTATGCACCATGGCTTTCTCCACATTCAGGATCTTTCCACGCAAGGGCATAATGGCCTGGAAGGCTCTGTCCCTTCCCTGTTTGGCTGTACCTCCCGCGGAATCACCCTCCACCAGGTATATTTCAGTTATTGCAGGATCCTTTTCAGAACAGTCGGCCAGTTTACCAGGCAATCCTGCTCCTGAAAGCACATTCTTACGTTGTACCAGTTCCCTGGCTTTCCTGGCAGCATGCCTGGCCTGGGCAGCAAGGATTACCTTGGAGACGATCTGGCGGGCATCCTTAGGATGTTCCTCCAGGTAATGGGCCAGTTCCGAACTGATGGCCTGGTCCACGATTCCCATGATATCGGAATTACCAAGTTTAGTTTTGGTCTGTCCTTCGAATTGGGGTTCTGCCACTTTTATAGATATGATTGCAGTAAGCCCCTCCCTGAAGTCATCTCCACTGATATCAAATTTTAATTTGGCAAGCATGCCAGACCTATCAGCATAACTTTTCAGTGTGCGGGTAAGCCCTCTGCGGAAACCTGATAGGTGGGTACCTCCTTCAATGGTATTGATATTGTTCACATAAGAATGGACATTCTCTGAAAAAGAGGTATTGTATTGAAGAGCGATCTCCACTGGAACTCCATTCTTCTCTGTCTCAATATGAACTGAATCTTCAATCAGTTTTTCCCTGGTGGCATCCAGGAAGGAGACAAATTCTTTCAATCCGTCCTTAGAATAGAATGTATCATGGCGAAATCCGTTTTCACCATTATGGCTGTTTCCATTCCCGTTCCCATTGCCATTCCCATTCTCTTCCTTTTCGCGCAAATCTTTAATATTCAAACGAATACCCTTATTAAGAAAAGCTAGTTCCCTTAACCTGGAAGCGAGTATCTCATACTTATACTCGGTCATGGTGAAAATGGTATCATCCGGCTTAAAGGTGACGATGGTACCTGTCTTATCAGTGGTTCCCACCTCCTTTACCGGACCATCGGGTATCCCCCTTTGATAGGTTTGTATATATACTTTTCCATCCCTGTGCACCTCAGCCTTGAGGGTCTCAGAAAGCCCATTTACGCAGGAAACACCCACACCATGCAAACCTCCCGATACTTTATAGGAATCCTTATCAAATTTACCACCTGCATGCAACACCGTCATGACCACCTCAAGGGCAGATTTACCCTCCTTTTCATGCATATCGATGGGAATGCCCCGACCATCATCCATCACCGTAATGGAATTGTCCACATTGATTGTAACATCAATTTGATTACAAAACCCCACAAGGGCCTCATCAATGGAGTTGTCAATCACCTCGTAAACGAGATGGTGTAATCCCTTTTCACTCACATCACCAATGTACATGGCAGGCCTCTTGCGAACTGCTTCCAATCCTTCAAGCACCTGAATGCTTTCTGCAGAATAGTCATTGTTCATTTCTGCACCGCTGGTAACTTTCTTCTCCTCTTCACTCATTATATTTTGCTTTATTCAATAATTTAGATACTACTCATTACTTATGCTACACGACGCTCAGATTCGTCATTTTTAATGCTAAAAAGTCGTTGTGATTCTGTTCCCTTCGAAAGAACCGTCAATGGTTCTCTTCCCGCCTCTGTATATTACTGGAAATGTAATTTTTAAAACCCTGATTGTCAATTCCTTAATAGTCAACTTCAACCTCCTCAATAGTTCTGCTAAAAATAGCAAAAATAATCCGTTTAACCATGCTTTAAACTCCCTGAAAACCAGTGAAGTTATTAACAGAAAAGGTGTTGGAAACCGGGGTTAGTTTTTGGTGCCAAAATCGAGCTTATGGGTCACCTCTTTCACCACCCTCCGGGCCAGTCGGGATTCATACAGCTCCATGAAATCAGCCACAGCTTCACGGTCCCTTTTTGAGAGCTCCCGCAATGCCCAGGAAAGTGCTTTCTGAATCATATCCTGGTGGTCATCCACCACCCTCTCACAAACACTGATGGTCCTTGGTGTATCCCCGGTACCACCCCGGGATTTCAGATTCAGGGCCACCGTGGATACCACAGCTACCCTGCGCTCCCAGTGATTATTCGATTGCAATAGCCGATCAATATCCCGATCCTGAACCACCCCTTTTCCCCACAGAACACCATAGATTCCTACTGTATAATGATCTACCGAAGCCCAGTTATCCAGGTTTTTGCCCAGATCAGCAAGATCCTCATATTTCAACGCGTTCAACAGCTTTTTATCCCTGCCAATCATCTCAAAAGCAAGTACCTGGCACTCAAATATGTTTGCAGCAACCAGCCTCTTACAGAGATCAATCCATTCTCGTTGGTTCCAATCCGGGTAACGGCTTTTCAGCGCTTTGATGACCACTTTCAGATCAGGATTTGTTACGCCCATCACCTTCATGGAGGTGGGAAAATAGGTTTTGGATTTTTCCACCCGCCCGGGATCACTGAGATCCTCAAATGCCGCAACTATATCCTGTACAACAGCTTGCATATCCATGGTGATAAGTATTAAATCTCCTCTTGAAAGAATTGCTCCAGCCCATCAATAAATTTCCCAATGCTGGCCATCTTCTCTGCCAGGTCATGGGTGAAGTATTGAAAATCCAGTTTATTGACCACCGCATTGAGCCGGTCCCGTTTCTTGGTATAGTCATGACCCACCAACTGGTATGTAGCTTTCATATCATCTGCCGGATGGTCCCGATCCTCCATGTTTTCTGTTCTGGGATTAAATCCAAGGTGATGCTCAATGAAATCAGGAGTCAGTTTTCCGGATACTTTTTTCAGGTGTTTGTATTCCCCCAAAAACCAGGCTTCGGTCTCCATAACCGCCAGATATATGCGTGTTCTGGCTCTCTTCTGGGGTAGCTTGTGGTTCAATCCCCGAAGCAGCTTTGGTACATCCTCTCGTTCAAAATTTGGATAGACATCCCTCAATCCCATGATCATGGCATATCCGTTGGCTACCAGTTTATCCCTTCGGGCCAACAGGTAACTTTTTACATTGGTTTCACCCCCGCAGTCGTAAATGAGTACATAATAATCCGTTTGCCGATCCACATGAGCAGCCCGCATTACCGTAAATGACATGCGCACATTGTGTCCTCCGGTGATCTTCACGGTTTGGATTGCAATCCTGTTCCGGTCCAGTACAGCCTGCAGCATTTGTCTGACCAGAATCTGCTCGGTAAGCCCTTCAACGAATATGGCAAGCTTCTTCATTCAGCCCTGTCCTCTCCCAATTCTTCATCTTTTAATCCGGATCTGAAGAACTCACTGGCATAGAAATCAAAATTATTAAGACCGGTAAATTTAAACTCCTCAAAAATCTCCCTGGAGTTCTCGTAGTTATAAAGAGATATCTTATTCCCTTCCCGCATAATTACTGCCCAGTTTTCAATATCCACTGCGTTCATGATAAAAGAATCATTGGTGGACATGATCAACTGGATCCCAGACTCTTTGGCTTTCCCGATCAACAAATTTACAAGTTGTGTGGCCCGTCCGAAATCAAGTCCTTCCCCAATATCATCAATGATCACAAATCCTTTATGACCACACAAGATGTAATAATTGACCTGTACAAGTACCGAAAACGCCCTGAACATCCCTTGCGACATATCCCGTTGAGTGACCTGTTTTTCAAGTCCGGCCTCGGTGGTAAATACAGCGTACCGGTCCTGACTCACATCACTGAATCTTTCAGAAAAATTAATAATCCCAAACTCCTCCAGGTCATAACTGATCTCCTGCATATCTTTCAGAACCTGCTCCCTGAATCCCGGGAATTCCTCTCCGGCTATGGTAATAGCAGGAACCAGGGTATTATTGGTGATGCTCCAATCCATCTCTTTGGCCTCGAAAGATGACTTCAAAGCATACCTGCTCTTGCCCAGGTCACTGCTGAAGTCAAACCTGCGAAGAGTGATGGCCCATCCATGGATGATCTCAATAAATGGATGCTGTAGCCTGTCCCGTTTGGCATAACACGCTAACTGGTCATGGGGGATCTCGAACTCCAGGAATAATGCGCCCGGAGTCGATTCGTATTTGATAACCCCGTTCCCACCTTCACCTCTATCCAGCACCAGCTCATCACCCACATAGAGGCGTTCCATCTGAATAGTTTCCAGATCATATTCCAGCTCATATCTCATTAGATTCTCACCATTCCTGAAAAGCAATTCGTAGCAGACCGGCCCGGTGGCACCGGTACCTTTTCCCCGAATCATGCTCACCAGGTCAGATAAGGCATTCAGGGTCCGGGTCTTGCCGCTGGAATTTTTCCCTACTACCAGGTTAATCTCTCCCAGGCTCACATTGTCAATGAGCCACTCAATCTTTTTCCCGGCATTCTCGCGAAAAGTAAACTTCCGTAGGTACATTGGCTTTCATATATAGGTTGTCAAAAAAATCGAATCAAGATACTGGCTTTTACCTATCATAATGGTATCGACAGCTATAAGTCAATAGTTCTTTCTCCCTCACTTTGTAAACCAATCTGTGCTCCCGGTCAATTCTCCTGGACCACAAACCCGACAGGTCATATTTAAGAGGTTCAGGTTTGCCCTTACCTGTGAATGGATTACGTTGAATATCTTTTATTAGCTCATTGATTTTCCGAAGCATCTTTCGATCCTCATTGAGCCATGAGGTATAATCTTCCCAACCGTTTTTTGAGAAAAAGATTCGCATTACTCTTCAATAAGGTCTTTCGATACCATTTCACCTTCCTTCATTTGCTTCATGGATTCATATAACCTGTCAGCATTGGCTTTTGAAGAAAGCAGGTGTAAAGTCTCCATCAAAGAGTTATACTCTTCAAGTGAGATCATAACAGTGCCCTTACCTTTCCCTCTTTTAATGATTAGAGTTTCATTATTTAACTCCACATTGTCAAGGAAATCTTTCAAGTTCCCACGGAATTCTGAATAGTTTGCTGCTAACATTATAAATTCGTTACGTTATTATTTACGTACAAATTTAAGTACTTATGTCGTCAATTCCAAATCCTGAATAGGGATTACAATGCATAAGTCAGACCCAGCATCGCCCTAAACCTGTAGGATGGATAGTTGTGATACAGGTAGTATTTCTGAGCAGCAAGATTGTTAAAGCGTGCCCAGAACGAGAGCAGTTTGGTGTAACGGTACTCAAGACCCAGATTTGCATCAATGGTCAGGGGCAGGGTCTCTTCCAGGGCTGGATTGAAATTTTCGTAGTACCGTGCACCAATGGCCGATATCCCCATATTAACCAGGATCTTATCACTCATGTTGTAACGCGCCAACAGCGACATGTCAAATGTGGGCTTGTTCCATGGCTGGTCTTCCCTTACCAATGTATAGCTGTAGTAGTTTCCCTTCAGGAAGAGCTTCCATGAATCGGTAGGCCTGACCGATAACTCCCCATGAAGATTGAGCAGTGTAATATCATCATAGACCACGGTAAATTGATTCATCAATGGATCGCTGTTGTCATTCACAAAAAAGTACTGATCGTCGATGATGGAATAGCTCCCTTTAAGATTATAGGCCACAGCATCTGAGAACCGCCCCTTTAAACCCACATAACCGATCAGTTTGTGACTGGTGGGACGAAGTGAGAGTCCAGGTACCACATATGGATTTTCCTCAACCGTCTTTCGGAAGTTGTTGGATTCCAGATAGCCATCTACCCCGAAATAGGGCACGATCACCTCCCTTACAATGTTGAATTGGAAAGAAGCTTTGGGATAGAAATGCGGGGTGAATAGCCCATCCCGGATCTCTCCGTATGCATTGACCCCTGCAGTGAATCTCCATTCAGCCGAGCTCTTTGCCACTTGAGGATTGAACCAGAACATCACATGATTGCCCATCACCGTATCCCAATCCGGGTAATGGCCATAAAAAGCGCCACCAACATCTCCTGCAATATCAACAACAGTTAATCTCTTATTAAACGAAAACTTACCCTCGGCTCCATGTTCCATCTGGTCAAACTGGTGCGTAAAAAAGTAGTAATCAAGAGATGCATCATAATTAAAATGGAAAGAATCAGCATGCATGGAGTGCAAACCCAGTCCACCCTCCGCAGTGAAATAGGGATGTATCGCATCTTCTTTGGCCAGGACCGTATCCAGGGTTGGATCCACTCCATAATGTACATAGGAATTGTAACTGGCTCCCATGTTGTAGTCCAGTACTGCTCTCTTCAAAAACCTGCTGCCATAGAGCTCCGCCTGGTTCTCATTAAAACCGGCAGGCGCTTTCAGGTCGTTTTCCAGTTTCAGTTTGCCATTCATGGAATGGTGCTTCAAATGCAATCCAAAGGTGCCATTCCTGGATCTGAGCTGATTGATATTCAGTTCTGCCAGCGGAGTCAGATAGTTACCCATTCCCAGGGTAACCTGACTCTTATATAGCTTGTTCAATGGCATCTTCACCATCCTGGCAGCTTTGATAGGCTCTACCCGGTACTTGCTCTCATACCGTTTGGGAAAGAGCTGGTAGCTAAACTCCGGAAGTTCGTATTCTATCTCCTCTTCCAGGCTGGGAAGCAATTCAATCTTTTCCGCACCTGAAAGGGTAGGTGAATAGGGTTTAACCACCCTCACTTCTTCCTGCTGTCCCTCCAGTACATTGGGGAAAACGGATGCGATAAAAAGTGCCAATAATATACGTGATCCTGTTTTTATCTCTTTCATTTCACTCTTTTTCATGTGTACTTCTATTGGACCTGTTCATTTTCCGGTGCAATATTACTTTCTGCCTGCTCGGTAAGTGCGGCCTTTCGCTGTTTCGCATTGGCAATAATCCCGTCATCCGGAATGGTATAATAATCGATCAGGCTCTGCAGGGAATTGATGGCCGAAAACTCATCATCCTTTGAAATATAGATATCTGAAAGGGTCAGGAACGCCATTCCCATCCAGTACTGATGAGGGGTATTCATTTCGATAAAACTGTACACCTCAGCTTCCGATTTTTCCAGCTCATTACGTTCATAAAGAATTTCAATGACCATGTATTTGGACTCGGCTCCCTCCTTGCTGTTCACCTCCCGGGCTACAATCTGATAAAAATCAAATGCAAAATCAACTTCATTTAATTCATGGAATGACCTGGCAATTTTGAAATTTGCTTCCCGCTTGAACTCCTCCTGCAATTTATCCAGTTGAAGTACCTGTCTGGCAGCTTCGATGGTATTGGTATACTCCCCCAATTCATAATAGCACCTCATCAATCCCACCTGGGCATCGAAAATATTTTTCTTCTGCTCCGCCCTCTCCAGCATAGCCCGGTAATTATCCGCTGCCCTGTGGTAGTTCTTCTGCCTGAAGTTGATCTTTGAGGCTGCCTCCAAAGCAGGTTCTGAGAACATATTGTGGGGTTGTCCAATGATGAAATCAAGCGATTCCAGCGCCTCCTGGTTTTGTTGAAGTTTTAGCTGACAATCTGCTTTGTAGTAATGAGCATTCAGCAGGAACCTGCCACGGGGAAATGCATCCAGGTAGTCACTGAAGGCGCGGACCGTTCCTTCACAATCGCCCTTCATGTAAATGATTTCTGCAGCCGTATAAGATAATGAATCCTGCTCCCGAAGTGAGATGTCCTGTCCCAGTTCGGATACAAATGCCAGGTACCCATCCACATTGTCATTGCGGACATAAATATTTTTAATACTCGTGAGTGCATTATCAGCCTCCGGAGTTCCCGGGTAATTGGTGGCCACCTGCTCATAGTACTTCAATGCATTGTTAAAATCACCATCGTTGTAATGGATGAGCCCCAACTGATTAAGTGCATTGTTGTTGTAGCTTGAATTGGAATGCTCGTTTACCACCTTTTCATAATAGCGCTGTGCCTGTGACGGTTGATTGAGAACCACATAACTTCTTCCAATCTCGAAAAGTGCATCATCAACGAAATTGGACTTGGGCTGATCCTCAATGAGCTGACCGAGTATATCTACTTTTTCCTGAGTCCTGTCCAGGAGCCCCAGCGTAAATCCCTTCTGGAACATGGCATAATCAACATCAGCTTTACCCAGCTGAATACACCGGGTATAAAACTCAATGGCCCGGGTATAATTGGTCTGCACAAAATAACAATCAGCCATCCTGTTATATGCATCAGCAGTAGTAACTGTTTGTGCACCCTTTGCAAGCCGCAGGTATTTCGCGAACCACTCCAGCGATTCATTGTAAGACTCCTCATCAAAGAGAAGATACCCCATGCTGTAATGGCTCAGGGAATACTCTTGCTGCTGATGGGAACGCTCATCTTTCAGGAATTCGTTGTAGTACATCCTGGCTGTCTGGTGATCACCAGTCCGGTATGCAGCCTCACCCAACCAGAAATAGGTCCGGGAGGCAATCACGGGATCAAACCTGGCATACTGCAGCGACACTTCAAATGCATCAACTGCTTCATCAAACCTCAGGTTCTTATATAGTTCAAGTCCCCGGTAAAACGCCACTTTCTGGGTTGCTTTGTCAATCTTTTCATCCCTCATCCGGATCTTTTCAAGGGAAGCCATGGCCATGCTGTAGTTCCGGGTACCCAGGTAGGCCATTACCAGATAGTTATAGGCTTCATCTGTATTGTCTGCAGCCGGATAGGTCCGTATGTATTGTTCAAAGGCCCTGATGGCCTCGTTAAACGGATTGTAAGAGAGCTCAAATGTGACCTTGGCAAAATTGAACAGGGCATCCTGCTGGATCCGGGGGTCATAATTCATTTTTGCCGCCTGTGAGAATGCACTGCGGGCCTTGTTTTTATCCCCGAGTTTCAGATAGCAATCAGCCAGGTGATACAGTGCGCTCTGGGCAATCTCACTATTTCGATAGCTGATCTGCTCAAATAGTTTCCTGGCATTCTCATACTCCTGGTTCTTGTAATATGCGAAAGCCAGCTGATAGCGATCGTGGATGGTATAGGCTTGTGTATTAGACTGATAAGTCTCCAGGTAGGGAACAGCCTGTTTATACTGTTGCATCATAAAATAGGACTCACCAATAATTTTGGATATCTCTCCCAATCGCCGTTCGGAAACAGAATCCATAAGGGTTGGTGCATAATCTATCACCTCCTCATATTTCTTCTGCATGAAGAGGATCTGGCAGATATAGTAGGGTGCAATGCTTGAAAAAAGCGGGTCATCATCGATCATACTGAATCCCATCAGTGCCGTCTCGTAGTTCTCATCCACATAATGAATATGAGCATAGTAATAAACAGCCGGCGCATGGTAGGGAGATTCCACCTCCAGAATCTCATAGAAGTTGACCCTGGCTGCCTCAAAATCATTCCTTTTGTAATAACAATAACCTTTTTTGAAGTAATACTCAGAAAGATCTTCTCTGCTCAGTTTATGACGGTCTACCCTGTTGTACCACGAAATACTTTTTGCCCAACTGTTCTTGTCATAGAAATAATCGGCCAGATGAAAAGCCGCTTCATCCACATGGGAACTCTCGGGATACTCCGATATGAATGTGTGGGTCAGGTATTCGGAATCATCATTTCGCAACGCAATGGCCGACATTGCCCGGTAAAAGGAGGCCTCCGAAAGGATCTCCGACCGTGAGCCGGGATTGTTGGAGAGGAATTGATCAAACAGTTGTCTGGCAGCCCCGTATTTCTCTTTCTCATACAGCTCAAGGCCCTTCAGATAGTCATTTTCTCCATACTCATACACTGCGCTTTTCTGTCCGAAAACAGCAAGAGAGATAAGGAGAACTATGAAGGATGTAATGGTTTTTCTCAAATAGATCATATGGATGGGATTAACTTGATAAAAGTACGAATATTCCCGTCGGCTCATTTGGCGCTACTTCTTTTTAATTAACAGTCAGATGTTAATTTTTAGTATAATTTTAATTCTTAATTTAGCCGGATATTATAATTACTATGTCGCTGGACAATGTTATTACCCTGGAAAATGCAGTCATCGCCATCGATGAGCATGTCGTATTGTCGGATGTGAACCTTTCGGTTGAGAAGGGAGAATTTGTATATATCATCGGCAGGGTGGGCAGCGGAAAGAGCAGTCTGATCAAAACCCTGAATGCCGAACTCCCTCTGTTAGAAGGCTCCGGTATGGTATCAGGCTTCTCCCTGGAAAATATGAAAAGGAAAGAGATACCATTCCTCAGGCGGGAATTGGGCATCGTGTTCCAGGATTTCAAACTATTGATCGATCGTACCATAGAAAGCAACCTGGAGTTCACCCTGAAAGCCACAGGCTGGAAAAATAAAGAAGAGATCAAGGATCGCATTGCTGAGGTACTGGAGAAAGTGGGCCTGGGATACAAGGGATATAAGATGCCTCATCAACTGTCAGGCGGTGAACAACAACGGGTTGTCATTGCCCGGGCTCTGCTTAATGATCCTGTGATTATTCTGGCAGATGAACCCACCGGTAACCTTGATCCGGCCACTTCCGAAGAGATCATGTTGATCCTGTCCGACATCTCCGAGAATGGACGTGCGGTTATGATGGCCACCCATAATTATACGTTGATCAAACGCTTTCCATCCAGAACCCTTAAATGTGAGGATGGAAAACTTACCGGAGCCAACCTCAGTGAAGCAGATATTGACCGGCTGATCAAGAACGAATAATCAAAGTTTCATGGACCTGAAGTCTTATACCCTGGCAGAGCTGGAATCACATGTAGAACCAGCTCTTTCCGGATCTGGCGGGATTGTGCCTTTGAGTCCGCTTCGACTTATCTCCTACCTGAAAAATCCCCGGGCCGGGAAATCTGACCATCTCCTTTTTGAATTGAGACATGAAGGAAGGCTGGTAGCCTACAGGACATTACTGCCTGATTACTTCTACGATAAAAAGGGAATTCTCCAGCAGTTCGCATGGCTCAGTGGCAACTATGTGGATCCGGATTTCAGAAGAGAGGGACTCTCAACAAAGCTGCTTCAACTGGCCGAAGCTCAGTGGGATGGACGTTTGATGTACACCAACTACGCTCCTGCATCAAAAGCCCTGTATGACCGGACCGGACAGTTTCCGGTGCTGGCTCAAAAAGATGGGAAACGGTTCTATCTGAGATCAGCTTCAAAGGAGCTGCTTGGTAACCGACTGGGTAGCCGGGAGCTACTCAAAAAGGGTGATCAAATGGTAAACCGGATCCGGGAGGGCAAGCTTCAAAAATTCCAACCGGTGGACCCATCCATATGTCGCATTGAAAGGATTACTACCCTTGATCAGGAAGTGGTTCATCTGATCAGACAATCTCAGGGATCATCTCTTTTCCGCAGAGATGATGGGATCTTTTCCTGGATCCTGGATCATCCGTGGGTGACCCGACAAGATGTAGATACATTAAATTATCAGTTCACTTACAAGGCTGATAAATTTGAAAATCTTTTATTGAAATTCATTCTGCCCGGTAACAAGGGGCTGGGACTGCTCTGGCTGGTAATCCATAACCAAAAGTTATCAGCACCCTATTTATTCATCGATAACGAAGATATCTATCCCCTGATGGCCAGGACACTCATCCATACCATGATCACACATGGATCTGCCTATTCCACCATACACCACCCTGAACTGCTGGATCATCTCGTGCAACACAAGAAGTGGTTCCTCTCTCTTCGAAACATGCCACAACTACTCTTTGCACATAAGAAGATAATAGACCTGGTGCCAGACAATCCGGAAATCCATGACGGGGATGGTGATGTGGTCTTTACCGGCTGATCAATAGCGAATGGTATTCCTGCCCAGGGGTTTCTTCATCAGGTAATAGAAGTATTCAGTCTTTAATGCCTGCAGGGCAGGCATTTCAAAATCCTCCATGGG
>JBDLIX010000156.1:0-12388 GCA_039714655.1 Bacteroidota bacterium | reverse complement strand
GTAGGCCTTTCCGGCTTCCTGATATGTCTCCCTGGCACCCTGTATGCTAAAAAAATCACGGGTTGTACTTATAATTAATGTGGGCTTTGGAGCCCTCACCTCTATGAAATCCGGGTGATCCAGACCGTTTTTTATAAAATGAAAAAGATTCTGTTCCGCATCCTGAGGTCCCTTGCTCTTAAGGAGATAATTGAAATTGGTGATATAACAGGCGGGCGCAGCCGCATAAATCCGGTCATCAATGGCCGCAATCTGGGCCGTTGAAGTCCCACCGCCTGAAAGTCCGGTCATTCCTAGCCGGTTTGGGTCAACCTCTTTTCTCGAGACCAACAGGTCAATGCCGCGGATCCCATCCCAGATAAAATATTTTGCAGGGGAATATCCTGATATGAAACATTGTGCTCCCGGGTAAGAGTGCTCATGGGTCGATCCAAACCTGGACTTGCCCGATGCTTTGTCAAAATATTGCAGCCGTTCCCCCTGACCAATAGGGTCGTAGGCCAACACAATAAATCCCTTTTTTACCAGGTTGATGATGGTATGCTGATAAATATCCCTTCGAAAGCTCATGGTGCTGTGTCCAATGGGATTTAAGATTGCAGGTGCTTTGCCCTTCAGATTGTCCGGAATAAATAGTGCAGCTGTAACAAAGTAGTTGGGCATTGACTCGTATATCAGCTTTTCCACACGAAAACCCTCCTTTTGGATTGTTCCGGTGACACGGACATTCAATGGAGTTTTTTCAGGAAACGGGCCTGCTATATCAAGCAGCCTGGCACGGACATCCCATTGCCGTTTCAACCACTCCTCTTTTGTTTGAAGCTTATCAACAGTTGTTTTTCTCTCTTCCAATTGCTGAAAAGCGGTTGAACAAAAATATTTATACAGGGAGTTTTCAGCGTCCGAATAGTACTGCCAAAAATCAAATAAATTGAGATCATCCTGGGATTGTAACGGGTTCACCTGGATGAACCAGACAATCAGGAATAGGGTCACTCTGTTTTTCATCTTTAATATTTTTTTGTGGTTTTTGGATCTCTCCATGGGGTTCCTGATTGATCAGGCGATAGAATCAAAAAGATATGTATTTTTATTTTTATTTCCTCAATCTATCTTGTTACTTTCCCTTATTATTAAAGAAATGATATGAAGAGATCCAGGATACCCCGAGATACGTCAAGGAGAGATTTTATTGGGAAATCGGCCGCAGCAGGCGGTTATCTGTTTATGCAAGGGCTGGGTGGACCTGTTCTTTCCGCAGTTCCGGCAGGAACCCGGCCCTCTGAACCGGTTCCGGGTGAAACAGCCAGAAGAGGTGACTTCCCTGGCACTGCGGTGAATTCACCGGTTATACTTGTTATGCAGTCAGTTTCCAGGGATATGGATCCACGTGCTGCCAGCTGGCCCTACATTACTGAGATTCTCCAGCACGCGGGATTGTTCTTCGAGATAGTGATCCCGTCCCGGCTCTCCTCATTGGTTAACCGTACCGATTCCATTGTGGTGCTGGCGGGCGATCTGCAACTGACCCTGGATCAACAGGGAATCCTGACCTCCCTGGTTGAAAAAGGTGGTTCACTGATCGGGATCGGCGGGACATCCGGACTTGACAGAATTTTTGGGGTGGAGAGCCAACGCCCTTTAGCCGAAGGATGGATAGGGGTAACTAATGAAGACCACGCAATTACAAAGGGATTGCGAAGTTCGCTGCATGTATTTGGCGGTCACGCCGTTACGGCAGACACCGCCACGCCGCTGGCTGAATTGGATTCGGGCAGGCAGGGACCCAAAGGGAGTGCTATCCTGGAAAATAGTTTTGGAGAGGGCCGTGCTGTTTTGCTTGCACCCGATTTGATCTTCTCCATTGTGCACATTCAACAGGGTGTACCTGTGTTACAGGACGGCAGACCTTCGCCGGATGGTTCTGCTCTGCTAAACGATGGCGAGCTGAAAGCCGAGGATGGCTGTGTGCTTGACTGGCAGAGAGACCGTACACTAATGCAACCTGACGGAGAACCTGCTTTTCTGGAACCGATCAGTGACGAATTGCGGGAGATCATTTTACGGACTGTTTTTCACGTTGCCAGTCAACAGGGCATCCCCCTGCCCGTTTTATGGTACTGGCCACGCAGTCTGAAAGCTGTTGGACATATATCGCATGATTCGGATGGCAACGACCCGGCAAAGGCGCCTGCCATGCTGGATGTGTTGAACCGTTGCAACTTGAAGTCAACCTGGTGTATACTCTATCCGGGCGGTTACCCTACAGCGTTTTACCAAACTCTGAATAAACAAGGGTTTGAAGTTGCACTGCATTATGATGCCAGGAGTGGCGGCGCGCAAACATCGTGGTCAAAGAAAAACTTCATGCTGCAATACCGTTGGTTGAAGGAAGAGGCAGGCCTCGAACATATCGTAACCAATAAGAATCATTATACACGATGGGAAAACCGTCTGGATAGTCTGCGCTGGTGCGAGGAGGTTGGGATTAACGTTGATCAGACACGCGGACCAAGCAAAAAGGGAACAATAGGATTTCCATTGGGTGGATCTCATCCCTATTTTCCCATAGATGATGAGATGGAATCTCCTCGCATGCTGAATGTTCTGGAAATCAATCTGATCACCCAGGATCTGGTGGTTGTCTGTCCGGCTGAATATGGCAGACAATTTGTCGATTCTGTGTTGCGGCATCACGGAGTTGCACACTTCCTTTTTCATCCGGCCCACATAGAAAAGCCCCATGTGGCTCAAGCGCTTGGTGATCTTGTGGAATACGGCCGGGCAGAGGGACTCGAATGGTGGACAAGTGAGCAGATCTATGGATGGGAGATCTCCCGCCGAAGCGTATCGGCAATGTTTGACTCGCCAGGTATGTTTACGTTACACACAGGGACTCCGCTTCCTGAGGCTACTTTGCTTTTCCTGAAATCACCCAATGCATCGCAAACTGTTCATATGAACGGACAACCGGTATCTGTAAAAACAGAGAAGCTATATGGCTTTGAGTTTGAGGTCGTCAACACGAACCTGGAGGGTGAGGTCGGGTTGCAAATTGTATAGGTTCGGTCATTAAACTTCTTGCGGAATTTCAAATCCCTTTCTGTATGTTCCCCTGGCCAGTTCCCGGGCTTTCTGATCGTTGGTGATGGCCTCATGATCCCCGGAAAAATACAACTGTTTTTTACCTGCACGATAGGAAAGGTTAGCCAGGTGTATGAGGGTCGCACTTTTGTGACCCTCCACAATATTACCGTTGGGTTGATTTCGGGACCGGATACAATCAACAAAATTGCCCAGATGTTCCCTGAGCGGAAACAAGCCGCTCTCCTGAGCAACCACCTGACGATCCTTGCCAAAGACCTGCCATCCTCCTCCCATTCTTCCCACATACATGACCCCTTCGGTGCCGTAGATGACTATTTTGGTGGAATTCTGTTTCCACTCCGGGAAACTGTCGCCATGGCGGATTTCAGGAGTTGTCTTTAACATATAGGGAGAAAATTCGCCGGTTTGCAGGGTCAGAACAAATTGTCCATAATCGAATGTTGTCATTTGATAATCCGGCATATCTCTTTGATCATCAAATAGATATCTTCCGCCTGTGCAGTAAACCGATTCCGGAAATCCCGGATTATCCAGTACGATCCTTGCCAGGTCCACCTGATGAATGGCATCGTTGCCCAGTGCCAGGCCTCCGGAGTAATCCCAATAGAAGAGATTGGACTTATGCCGTGAAACGCTGTAGGGAACCTTGGGTGCCGGACCCAGCCACATGTTCCAGTCGATGGTATCAGGTGCTTTACCTCCCTCCTTTTCATTGAATGGAATGGGTCCGTCCAGGAGTCCTGTTACATTCACTGCAACCACCTGGCCCAGTTTTCCGCTTTTTATATAATCCCTGGCCGACCAGGCAAAATCGGCGCTTCTGTTTTGGGTTCCGCATTGCACAATACGTTCATATTTCATGGCGGCCTCAACCATTTTTTGTCCCTCACCAATACGCAGAGAGATATTCTTCTCCACATAGACATCTTTGCCTGCCTGACATGCCCATATGGTTGCCAGTGCATGCCAGTGTTGGGGAGTGGCTATGATCACCCCGTCAACCTCTTCATCTTCAAAGACCTTGCGCATATCCCTTACCCTGATGGGAGCGACCTGTTGTATCCCGGTAAGCTCCTTAATGGCTCTTCCGCCGCGTGTATCATCCACATCACAGACATACTTCACAAAGACATTCTTTTGGATGTCTGTAACAGTAAGGATCAGATTTGTACCCCAGCTACCGGCTCCGATCAGGGCCAGCACCACCCTCTCATTGGAACCTGTCACTCCGCCTTTGGAGAATGTGGTCTTTATCTTTTCGCGGTAAACAGGCACCTTCCCGGGCAGCTGTTCTCCTGGCAGTTCCTCCTGCCCGGAAACCTCTTTCTCTTTCAGATTTGAACAGGAAGTGGCAAGACCCAGTCCGGCCATGCTCCATGACAGGTTGCTAAAAAATTTTCTTCGTTTCATACTATTTCAACCATTTTACAATTTGATCATTGAGAGGCTGGCCTTCTCCCACCACAACATGCTTAAAGTGATCTCCAACGCCTTTTTGATTAAAGACAATGCGGGGATAGCTCAGGTTACAAGATTTTTGATCATCCCCGGCAGGCTCCCCATTTCCGGAAAGGGGATTTATGATCAGCACTTTCCGGGGAGAGAGCGCTGCCATGAGGTCGGGCAGGTCATACTTCTCAATGGCGCCTGCTACGGTCGAAGGAATAAATGCCGGGGAATAGTCACGGGTGAGTGCAATATCTGCAAAACTTAACAATGGCTGGATCATGCATACTTTCTCAATGGTCTGATCGAAAACAGCCGCATGGAGCAATTCACTGCCGGTTGTCCCGGTTGCCAGGGCCGAGATCGTCTCAAATTCTCCAACATCGGTTTTAATGAAATGTACGATCCTGAGGATATCTTCAGCCCTCATTCCCACAATGGACTTATTGGTTAATATTCCCGCAAACCACTGATTAAAAGAGGTGTTGTCAATATAGGCATCCCCTTTCAAATAGCCTGGTCCCAGACTGCCAATACCCCGGACATCAAAAAGCAGTAGAGAGCTACCCTGTTTCAGAATTGAATGTACCAGCAGACTATCCTTATGGGCAGCGTGTTCCATTCCCTGGTCATCCAATAGCAGAACCACTTCATTGTTCCGGTTTTCAAGGGGCATGTATAGGACGGCAGGCAACATATAGCTGCCATCCCCAGGAATCAGGTATTTTTCCAGTACATACTCCTCTTTCACATACCGGCCCGAAAAGATTGCCTCTCCAAAACGCTCAGGTGCTCTGAATCCTGACAATTGTTTTGCCTGATCAGCTATCCCAATCATGCGCTCATCAAAATCCCCACTGGCTCTGTATAGCTTTAATTTTGCCATTTGATTCTTCACAATTTTTCTGTTTAAAGAGTAGAGTGTCTCGCCCTTCATCGAGGTTGCAACCTGACCGGTTTCCGTTGCCCACAACTCCTTCTCTTCAAAAACCTCAACTTCGAGATCAGCCGGACTGCCGGGGTTGTCAAGGTACTTCTGAAAAAAGGCATACATGGCCTCACGGTTCTTCTTTGTGGAGGCATGCACATCATCATCTTCCACCATATTCATTTGATCTCCGGCCTCCAGCGCGTTATAAAACTGTTTTACTTCACCATAGGTCTCCCTGGCCCCCTGAATGCTGAAAAAATCCCGGGTGGTGGTGATCATCAGACCGGGTCTGGGAGCCCTCACCTCCAGCAGGTCTGCATGGTCCAGTCCGGCACTGATCATATGGAACAGGTTCTGTTCCGCATCCTGGGGTCCTCCCGATTTCAACTGGTATTCCATAGTGGTAATGAAACACTCAGGGGCTGCGGCGAGTATTCTGTCATCCATGGCGGCTGTGTAGGCTGTCTGGGTTCCTCCACCCGATCTTCCGGTCATTCCGATCCTTTCCGGATCCACCTCTTTCCGGGTGAGCAGGTAATCCACACTTCGGATCCCGTCCCAGATGAAATATTTGGTTGGTGAGTACCCGGAAATATAGCACTGTGCTCCGGGGTAAGAGTGTTCGGTAGTCGGACCAAAGCGGGATTTTCCCTCCTTTTCATCATAATACTGAAGGCGTTCTCCCTGTCCGATGGGATCAAATGCCAGTACAATGAATCCTTTTTTTACCAAATTGATGATGATGTGTTGATAGCCGCGGAAACCATTTAACGTATGTCCGCTTGCATAGATAATGGCCGGGGCTTTGCCCTTTCGTTTTTTGGGGATGAACAGGGCAGCTGTCACATAGTAACCCGGGAGCGATTCATAAATCACCTTCTCCACCCTGTAATCCTCTTTTTTAATCACACCGGTCACACGGGCATTGAGTGGTGTTTTTTCCGGAAAAGGACCGATTAGTCCGGACAATTTTTTCTTCACACTCGTCTGTCTTTCCAGAAAATCTTCCTTCGTTTGCAACTGTGCAAGGGTCTCTTTGCGTTCCTGAAGCTGCTGAAAAGCAAGATTGCATGAGCTTTTATACATGGCATTCTCTGCATCGCTATAGAATTTCCAGAAATCAAACAGATTGACATCATCCTGGGAGTGAACCGGGATAAGAAATGTGAGAAGGAAGAGCAGAGAAAGTAGAGCTGGTTTTTTCATGTTGTACTTAATTTAAAATTTCAATAAGTAGAAAAGGATATGCAGAAAAGGATGCGATCTTTTTTGTACATTGAAGATCTATTTCCTGACTCATATAAAAATAGTTATTTAATGCATAGGAGCATGAATAGTATGAAGCCAAAACAGAAATTACTTTACTATATTTTCTTTACCGGACTGATTCTACTCTCTCTTGTTTCCAGTCATGCATGGGGGCGCAACTATGTGAAAATTGCCACCATAGGGGGAGTTCCACCTCATCTGGACCTGACTCAGGAACCACAAAAACTTGTGGAACAGATGATTGCATTTTGGGAAGGGGAGCTTGCCCAGGTGCTGCCTGACAAACCGGATCTGATCGTTTTGCCGGAGGCATGTGATCGTCCGTCCGGAATGACAACGGAGGTGCAGTTGCAATACTTCAAAGTCCGCGGGAACCAGGTGATGGAGTATTTTGCATCGGTGGCAAAAAACAACCACTGTTATATTGCCTTTGGAATGAAGCATCAGCTGGAAGACGGAAGCTGGAGAAATTCCTGCATCCTGCTTGACAGAGAGGGTAATACCAACGGTATATACAATAAGAATTTCCCTACCATCGGGGAGATGGAAGCGGGGATCAAAGCCGGTAAAGAGGCCCCTCTCTTTCAGTGTGATTTTGGAAGCGTGGCATGTGCCATCTGTTTTGATCTCAACTTTGATGAATTGCGAATTCGATATGCAGCACAACGTCCCGATATTATTGTTTTCCCCTCCATGTATCACGGGGGACTGGTTCAGGCCAACTGGGCCTATTCCTGCAGGTCATATTTTGTTAGTTCAATAGCCATTGTCAGCCTTCGCTCTGAAATTCGCAATCCCATGGGAGATGTTGTGGCAACATCCACCAATTATTTTGATTATACCGTAAGTACGATTAATCTGGATTATTGTCTGGCACATCTCGATTACAATTGGAGCAAATTGGAGGAGTTGAAGAAAAAATATGGGCCGGAAGTAACCATCCACGATCCCGGAGAGATTGGATCGGTCATGATTACAAGTGAATCGGATCAGGTAAGTGCCAAAGAGATGGCAAAAGAGTTTGAGATCACCCTGCTGGATGATTATCTGGAAGATTCAAGGGAATACAGGCATAAGCCGGGGATCATGGAATAAAATTGAAATATTCATTATACAATCAAAAATCAGTTGACAAATGAAAAGCGAATTTGACACACAAAATCCTGGTGTTGGCTCCGCCTCACGCGGATCGGTTGGCTCCGCCGAGCTAAAGGTACATCGGCGCAGTTTTATTAAAACTTCTGCAATGGGGGGATTGGCCCTATCCATGGCACCCGGTCTGGCGTTTGGACAAAAAAGCAAAAACAGCAAAGTACAACTGGGATTCATTGGTGTGGGAGGCAGAGGCCGGAGCCATCTGAGAAATATTCTGAACAGGGATGATGTCCATGTCCCTGCTGTGTGTGATATTGATCCGGCTGCCATTGAAAAAACCCTCAATATGATCTCCGAGGCGGGATATGAAAAACCGGCAGTCTATTCGGAAAATGATTATTCATTCAAGGATCTGTTGGCCAGAGAAGATCTGGATGGTGTATTGATCGCAACACCGTGGTTGTGGCATACGCGCATGGCGGTGGCTGCCATGGAGGCAGGGAAATTTGCAGGGGTTGAGGTCTCTGCAGCCAATACCCTGGATGAATGCTGGGATCTTGTTAATGCCTACGAGCGGACCGGAGTACCTGTGATGATCCTGGAAAACGTTTGTTACCGGAGAGATGTGATGGCTGTACTTCAAATGGTGAGAGAGGATCTGTTTGGAGAAATCGTGCATGCCCGGTGTGGTTACCGGCATGACCTGCAGCATGTCAAATTCAATCCCGGAGTCAGTTTCGGAGAGGGTGCTTCCGGTGAGGCCCGCTGGAGGACCCAGCACTCATTACACCGAAATGCCGATCTCTATCCTACCCACGGAATCGGTCCCATAGCCAATATGCTCAATATTAACCGGGGAAACCGTTTTCTTACACTCACTGCCCATGCTACCAAGGCAAGGGGATTGCACGATTATATTGTAAATCACCCTGAGGGCGGACCCGATCACCCCAATGCAAAACTCAAATGGGCGCTGGGTGATGTGGTTACCTCGACCATCAATACGGCCAATGGCGAGACCATTATTGTGACCCACGACACAAACCTGCCCAAACCATATTCCCTGGATCTTGAAGTTCAGGGAACCAGGGGGCTGACTGAATTTGATCAGCATACGAAAAGAATTTATGTGGATGGGGTCAGCGAAAATCACCAGTGGGAAGAGATGGATGAATGGTTAGCAAAATATGACCATCCGCTATGGAAAAAATATGGTGATTATGCAGCAGGTTCAGGGCACGGGGGCATGGACTTTTTTGTGGATAACGCTTTTGTGGAATCAATTAAAAGAGGAGAGAATCCCCCGCTGGATGCATATGATGCTGCGGCATGGAGTGCCATAACACCACTTTCTGAACGATCCATTGCTGAAGGAAATGCGCCACAGTATTTCCCCGATTTTACACGAGGGAACTGGATTAAAAGGAAACCAGTTTTCGCCCTGTCAGATGAGTATTAGATTATAAAATTTTTAAATAGATGAAATTATGAAATCCATCAGAATTAAAATGACCGTTATAACACTGGCTGTGGCCGTGCTGTTTTTCTCCTTCCCCTTCAGTGTAAATGCCCAAAAACCCGGGGCCGGAAAACATGAAGGGAAAATCTGTGAGGTCACCTCCTTTTCCATGAATAAGATTTGTAAGGAGTGGGATGGCCAGTGGCAGGGAATTGGGGTTGCTTCGGATGGGAATTGCTATTTTGGTACTTCAACGCACTCAAGCGGACACGGGGCCGGGTTCCATATGTATAATCCGGGGACAAAAGAGCATAGGGTGATTGCGGAAGATATGACAGTGGTTTGCGGGGAGGAGTTTAGCGGCTCCCAGCAGGGTAAAATTCACAGTCCCATTGTTGAATTGGACGGTTGGCTTTACTTTACCACCCACCTTTCCAACTACTGGCCGGAAGGGATTGAGGTATATCCCGGAGCACATGTGATCGGCTATGAAATGGCCACCGGGAAGTTCCGTGATTTTGGCATTGTGAAACCGCGTTACTCCATCTACTCTGCCATCAATGTGGATCCTGAAAGAAAGGTGCTCTATGTGTTTGTGGCTCCCTTTCATGAGGAGCTCATTAAAAATGACGGTGCGCACCTGTACAGTGTTGACATTGTTTCGGGTGAAAAGAGAGATCTGGGTCAGGTTACCTACGGACAGACAGCGGGTGTTCCCTGGTTCTATGTGGATAACCATGGAAATTGCTGGTTTTCTCTGTGGAAAAGGGAGTGGCAATATGAATACGATTCAGGCAATCTCTATTGCTACAATGTAAAGGCCGGGAAGATCATTACCTATGAAGATGCGCTTCCGAAAGAGGGACAGTTGATTGACGGGACAGTGATAACAGATCCGTATCTGTATGATATCCGGGGGTGGAGCTGGGCCGGTGCCCTTCCCGGAAGCGAAAAATGCCTGTTTACCATGGGTTGCTGGGGGGGCGGAGACGAGCGATTGTGGCTCTTTGATCCATCCAGGGATATAGAGAGTGGCGAGGCATTCGAACCCATCGCCCACATCGGATCGACTTTCCATGAGACCGCCATTGGAGGCGACAGGCTCTATTTTGTACAGTATGAGGATCTGGAAGTTCAGCGGACCCAGAGCCCTGAGATGAACAGGGATGAGGATCCGGATCTGGTGGGCTATAATTCAAATCTGCGCCTGAGAAGCATCTCCATCAAAGAGGGTGACGACCGTACCATTACAGACCATGGGAAGATCGTTGACCAGGATGGAAGAGCAGCCCGGATGATCAATGCGTTGGCTGCCGATGACAAGGGACGGGTATATATGACAGGCGGCTGGTATGTCAAGTCCGACAAGGAAGCTACCCTTCAGCTCCTGTTGTTCAAACATCCCGGTGAGGGTCTCTATCAGCTGATGAAACGGGGTGAGTTCTTTGCAGTGGCAGAAACAGAAGGGAAATAGTTAAAGATTATCCAGGATAGCTGCCTGGAGCGCATTTGCTATTCTGAGAGAGCCCAGATCAGATGGATGTACCCCGTCAACGGTGCATTCGTCATAATCATCCCCCAGCACCGTTGAGCCATCCAGAAAATAGATATTTTTATCACCGGCATCTCTTCTTTCACTCACCAGGGAGCTCTGGAAATCCCTGAGATCTATCCAATTTTTATGACTGGTACTTCCTGGTGTTGCACTGGCATACCATATCTTTGACATAATCAGGATAGGTGTTTCCGGATGTTTCTCCCTCAGGATATCAATGAAGGGCCCCAATGTCTGGATGATGGTTTTGCCGGCATTGGCTTCATAATCCAATATGATCATACGGGTATCCGGTATTTGATTGATTAAATGAGCCAGGGCCGGTTCTCCTTTCCCATTTCCGGAAAATCCCAGGTTTACAAACTGCACATCCAGTTTCCGGCTTAAAATATTTGAATAGACCATCCCGGGCCTTACCACACAACCGCCCTGAGTGATGGAGGTTCCATAAATTACGATCTTGCCCGGACGTTTAAATGGCAGAGGGATATCAACCTTCGATCCCTGCTCCACTCCGACCAATACCGAATTCACTCCGTTGTAAAGGGGGAAATTAAGGGTGAAAGAGCGCATTTGTTCATCTTGTACATCATATAGCTTGGCCTTATACCGGATGGTATCATGAGGGAAACGTGTGGTTCGCACATACCGCTGTATCTCGCCGTTCCTGACATAGAGGTCAAATCCGCTCTGACCTGTGGCCGGCATATGGTACATGCCCGATCTTTCCCTCAGCTCCACTTTAACAAATATCCTTTTACTGTTGCTCCTGAACCGTATCTGTCCCCCGGCGGTATGATTGGCCAGTCCGTCAACCGCAGCCCGTATTTCCCAGTCAGGATCCACCGGCAACCGTCTGTATACCTTATCCTCCTTGATCCATTCAAATCCTGAAAGATCAAATGGTTCTTCCCTGGGATCAAACCAGGCGATCCCGTCAGCATCAACCTTTGATAAGGTCATGTTGGGATCCAGCTTTTGTGCAGTGGGCACCTGAGCAAATCCTGCAGCATGAATGGTCAGGATAAGCACCAATATTTGAATACTCTTGGTGAAACTAGTCATCTCTAAAAATTTAAGCGTGTCCGGGTAAATGATCTATAATCTTTATTCCTCTGAAAATGGATTTGGGATTTTAATCAGGTCCTCAATGACTTTCCCATCCTGTTCAAACCGGGCAAGGGTATATACATTTCCGTGAGGACCTATTGCAATTGAATTTACATAGGTTGGCCTGCCTCCATCTTCATAAAAAACAGGGCCATGATCAATATATTTATTCTCCGGGATATCAAAGGTGATCAGATGAAGGTTTTCCAGTCCCTTGGCTGCCCCCATGGCGATGCGATCCTTCCCTTTTAACCGTTGACCATCGATGTATATGGGTCCGCCGGTGAGATAATAGATGGTTCGACCATCGGGTCCAAGCTGAAATCCTAAATAGCCATAACTGAACTGATCAAACATCCCGCTTTTTCTTGATGGCTCCGAAGTAATCCGTTCCACTATTTCGATTTCAGACTTG
>JBDLIX010000155.1:0-12407 GCA_039714655.1 Bacteroidota bacterium | reverse complement strand
TACTTTCCCACTTACTTTCCCACTTACTTTCCCACTTACTTTCCCACTTTTACTCTTTCTTACTTTCTAACTTATTGTAGTATTTGCTTACCATGGCTGCTCCCACAATTCCTGCTTCATTCATTAGTTTTGCAGGTACTACCTCCGCTTTGGTGGTGAGGTGGTGGAAGAACTTATCGCCTTTCTTACTGGCTCCGCCTCCGATAATGATCTTGTCGGGCCAGATTAACTCCTCAATGCGGAGCAGATATTCATTGAACCTCCCGGCCCAGGTGTCCCAGTCCAGATTATCACGTTTCCGTGCTGCATCTGTAGCGTAGAGTTCTGCATCTGCACCATGTAGTAATATGTGCCCCATTTCAAGGTTGGGTACCAGTTTCCCATCGGTGAATAGCACGGTTCCCAGTCCGGTCCCCACAGTAATCAGCATCACAGTACCTTTTTCCCCATTCCCTGCACCGAATCTTAACTCGGCCATTCCCGCAGCATCAGCGTCATTCACCACATGTACCGGGCAATCTGTCACTTTGGAAAAGAGCTTGTTCAGATCCTTATCGATCCAGCTATTATCGACGTTTGCTGCTGTTCGGGCAACCCCCTGCTGGATCACTCCCGGGAATCCTGCTCCAATGGGACCGCTCCACTTAAAATGCTTTGTGATTTTCTTA
The DNA here is from genome assembly GCA_039714655.1 of Bacteroidota bacterium. Taxonomy (GTDB): domain Bacteria; phylum Bacteroidota; class Bacteroidia; order Bacteroidales. The sequence goes on along the minus strand of JBDLIX010000155.1, from coordinate 11,739 downwards.
ATGACAGCAGCAACAGCTTCAGGTGTTGCGGGCTGAGGAGTAGGAATGCGATACCTTTCAGTGATCAGTTCCCCCTTTTTGGTATCAACGATGGCTCCCTTAACTCCTGAGCCCCCAATGTCAATTCCCAGTATTTTTCTAAGTTTCATTTTTCAGTGAATATAAAAGCTAATAGATCATTTAACCGGTTTAAAATTAATTTTTTTTCGTACAGTAGACCTTATACCTTATACAATAAATCCGCTGATTCATAAAATAAGTAATGGCAATGTCCAAACGAGCCTGATAATTCACTACATTTTGTAACCCTATTATCTGAAGGAATGAAAGATCTTCCCAACTACCGATGGGACAACAAGATTATTCTTGTTGTTGAAGATGATGAATCGAGTACCTATCTTTTAAATGAGATGCTGAAGGAAACCGGAGCCAGCGTTGCGTATACCACCGACGGTAATGAAGCGGTTGAATTTGTAAGGAGGCATCCCGAAACAGATCTGATCCTGATGGATATTCACCTTCCGGAAAAGGATGGTTTCACGGCAACCCGGGAGATCAAAGCGATTGCCAGCAATGTGGTGGTTATTGCACAGACCGGTTATGCATTTTCGGTGGACCATCATGAAGCAGAGAAGGCTGGTTGTGATGCGTTTCTTACCAAACCATTGAACCCTAATCTGCTGTTGGACAAGATAAACAGCTACCTCTGCTGATTATCTGAATTCTGATTTGTACAACCTGTTGGCTTCAACCGCATCCCTGCTGAAGTGATCCCTGTGGAATCTATTGTTTATATAAAGCTCGGTCTGGTCCAGGTAATGAGGCGACGCCGGGACGCCTGAAGTTCCTGTGGGTATAACTGTCAGTGATCTGTCCCAATCTGACGGATTGAAAATATGACGCTCAGACGCTCCATGGTTGGCAACAAATGAACTGCCTAAAGGATAGCTGTAGGGGCATACTGTATGAAAACTACCTCCCACGGCATAAGGCCCGCGATTCACCTTAAAGAGCTTGTCAACGATGCCCACACTTCCCATGGGATGCATCAGGGCAACCTTATGAAGATCACCCCACTTCCATTGGGTCGGATCAGCTCCGTACATGGATGCAATGGTGTCCACGGTATGATAGAATGCGGTCCGGATGTTATCCTGAAAGGATTCTCTCTTGTGGGGGGTCCCGGTATCGTCACACCAGATTGATCTACCGGTGATCCTCACGCGATTGATCAGACTCAGTGGTATAGCTTTATTTTGAAGCATCAATGGGAATAGTGTATCGCCAAGTTCGTCCCGGAACATTGCACGATTCAATTCCTGCCAGAGAATTTCATAAATGATAGCCGCAGAGGAGGATGCGTCCAGATTGTAATCCCATTGCTCAAGTTCCTTGTATGCTTCCTGATAGATTCCTTCGGTCTGCTCTTGAAGAGCCTCCAGGTAGACCGGGGTTAATTTCATGGCCAGATGAGAGGTCTGGTCCCGCAACATTCTCTTGAAATCGTCGGTTCCCATGACCTCTTTCTCCTTAAGCATTTCACGGATTCTCTCCACACGGTTGGGGAGGGCGAACCATGTGCCAATGTAATAGGGATAATCATCCCCGACTGTGCGGTTGTTGGCACTGGAGACATACCCGTTTTCGGGATTGTATGAGTAGGGCAGTTCTTCGAAAGGTACCTGACCTATCCAGTCATAAAGGGTTGTGTCGCCCGGATAAACTATGACTCCGCCTTCTCTTCTGATGGGGACTCCTGCTGAGGTTTGCAGACCAATATTTCCAAACCTGTCGGCATAGACCACATTCTGACTAACGGAATTAAAGGTGCGGAGGGCATCTCTGAAATAATCCCAGTTCCTTGCCCTGTTGAGCAGGTGAACACTTCTCAATTCATTGCTGTATTCCATACCCTGCCATCTGACCGAAATCACCCGGTCGTCAACTCCCCTGAACCTGCTGATGACCGGACCGCGGTGTGTATACCTGTTGATTCTGATCTCGGGTTCATCCTTTCCCTTCACCTTAATCTCTTCCTTCACAAGTTTCATATCCCTCCACACTCCATCGACCAGGTACTGGTTACTGTCCTCAGGATTGATGGTCTCCAGGTAGAAATCCATGTCATCCACCGTTACATTGGTCATTCCCCATGCAATGTCCTCATTGTGACCTGCGATTACATAAGGAGCACCGGGCAGTACTGCTCCTGTCACATTTAGTTTCCCTTCCACCACATGGTGCATCTGGTACCAGATCCCGGGAGCCATCAGCCCCAGGTGCATATCGTTGGCCATAAGTGGCACTCCCGTTTCACTTTTGCTCCCTGAGATGGCCCAGTTATTGGAGGCCTCAAAAGCCTGGAGTCCCAGCTTCTCCACGATCCCTATGGCATCGTCCATGGCTGACTGCATTTCAAGATTCTCATTGGAGCTTATATATTCCGGAAATACCGGTGTGCTCTGGTATTTCATATTGGGCAACAGTTCCTTGAAGAGGGTATCATTCAATACCTGCTGCATTTTATATAGCGCCATCTCTGCCCCCCATCCGGATGAGAGGTCCCATGACATATATCCAATCATATTAGCGGTATGGATGATTTCCCATGGATCGGGTTTGTAACCCAGAAGCTTAAACTCAAAGGAGAGTTTCCTTTGATGCTGTTCAATAAATTGGTTTACTCCGTCAGTAAAAGCTTCAACGCAGGCGATGATCTCAGGATCAGTTTTTGAGAGGACCCATTCCGACTTTTTCGAAAAATCAAGTGCTCTGAAGAGCTGGTCGGCATCCACCAGACCGGGATCAAGGACTTCAGAAAGCCGTCCGGTGGTGATTCTTCTTATGAGGTCCATCTGCCATAGCCGGTCCTGGGCCATCACGTAGCCTACTGTTCGGTAGAGGTCCTGCTCATTGGTGGCATAAATGTGAGGAACGCCCATTGAATCGCGGTACACAGTTACCGGATCCACAAGATTTTCAAGGTCAACATCAGCATTATAATCCGGAACAGCCCGGGTCTTCAGGCTATTCAGGTATATCATTCCACCTATCAGGACGAGAACAAAAATGATAAGAATGATAGATACTATTCTTTTAAAAAGCTTCATTGTAAAGGAATTAGAAAAAATAGGGATAATTCTATTCGTTAGGAATAAGTTTGGCTTTAACCTGAACCGGTTGATGATCACTGAATTCAAAATTCACATCCACAGTTTTTACTTCATTCAGTTTAATGTTGGGAGAAAAAAGATAGTAATCGATGACCGTGGTTAGTGAGGTTGCCCGGTTATAGGGCACTGCAACACGGCGGTTGGTGGGCAGGGAGGGATCGAAGGCCCAGTTCCAGTCAGCTGCAGGATAATCCTTATCAACATAGGTGAGGTTCAACGTATCAAACTGATGGGAGGGAAGCACCGGATCAAATCCATAAGGGGTCTGGTTCCAATCTCCCCCGATGATAAGATAATTTCCCTTTTCATACTCAGTCAACATAAAATCTTTCAAAAATGACATCTGCTGCTCTCTCAACGTACCGTCATCATATGCAGAATTGTGCGTATTAATGATAACCAGCTCTTTCCCGTTATTCACCGGATAGCGGTTCACAAGGAAGCAGCGATCCAGCATAAAAAGCTTCATGGGCCAGGAATAATTGCCTGGGAAGCTGTGCCGGGAAACGCCTGATGGTGAATATTTTGAGAGCGTCATTAAACCCGATTCAACCTTTCCCATGGGATTCTTCAAAGGAATGGGTACGAAAAAAACCTTATAGTTCATTCCAAAGAAGGCTTCGAATTGTTGAAAATGTTCTTCAAGGATCTTAAACTGATTATAATGATAACTGCGTTTCGAATTTCGATCCACCTCCTGTAAGAGAATAAAGTCATCGTCCAGGTGCGGAGTAAGAATTTTTACAATCCCCTCCATGTTATGAATCACACCCTCTTCTGAGGGCCGCATTTGATCGCCTCCATCATAAAAGAAATCCATTGAGGCATCCAGTCCGGCATACCCGATATTCCATATCAGCAGCTTAAGTTCGGAAGAATCGGAAATCAGAGAGGCTTGATTATTATCATATTGCAGATCAACGTCCACTGGTTTATAATCGTCCACTGTGGCATAAACCAGGAATATCAAGAATGCTCCGGTCAGGATGCCGACCAGGTATAAAAACGGGCGAATGACTCTCATTTAGTTTGACTTAAAAAATTAAATGTACACAAATATCCCTATTTCCAAAGGTGTGTGAATTGGAAATTATTCATAAATTGGCCCAACCTAAAAACCATACCTATGAAAATCCGACTGCTATCACTGTTACTTTTCTCATTTTTCTCATTGACAATCACAGCCCAGGAGTCCGACACGGTTTCATCTGCAAAGGGAGAGAAGGTGAAAACCGGATTTTCACTGGGAGGGGTCCCGGTGGTGGCTTATGATTCAGATATCGGGTTTAAATACGGTGCCCTTGTAAACCTCTACTGGTATGGTGACGGTTCCCGGTACCCACAGTACGATCATTCTGTCTATATGGAGTGGTCAAGAACCACCAAGGGAAATGGGATCAACCAGATCACCTGGGAGTCGGATAAACTGATACCCGGTATCAGATCCCTGTTTGAGGCAAGTTATCTGACCGAAAAAGCACTTGATTTCTACGGTTTTAACGGGTACCAGGCAGTATATGACCTGGATTTTGAACAGGAGGGTGTGGATCAGCATGGAAATGCCAACAGGCTCTATTACAGGCATTCGAGACAGCTATTGAGGCTCAAGGCTGATTTTCAGGGAGAGATCCTGGGGCAAAAGCTTCGCTGGCTGGGAGGGATCGCATTTTATGGTAATTCCATCGATTCGGTGGATGTGGATGGATTAAATGAAGGCAAGAATGAAGATCTGCTATCTCATAACTCACTCTATGGGAACTATGTGGAGTGGGGAATGATCCAGGAAAATCAGGCCAAAGGCGGAAACCATACGATTCTTAAAGGGGGACTCATTTATGATACGCGGGATAATGAGCCCAATCCATTCAGCGGTATCTGGTCGGAGATGCAGTTGCACTATGCACCCTCGTTCCTGAGCAATACCGATTACAGCTATGCACGCATTGTGCTGACTCACAGGCAATATTTTACCCTGATTCCCGAGTGGGTGAACCTGGCTTACAGGGTTTCATACCAGGGGAAAATTGCTGGTGAAATGCCATTCTACATGATGCCCTTTATGTTCCAGTCAGCCCCGAAACTTACCCGTGATGGTGTGGGTGGTTCAAAGACTGTTCGGGGAGTAAGACGAAACCGGATTGTAGGGGATGGATTTGTCTTTGGGAATTTTGAGTTACGTGGTAAGATCCTGAAAACCAATATCCTGAATCAAAACTTCCATATCGCCCTTTCCGCTTTTGCAGATGCAGGTATGGTTACCCAGAAGTATGATTTTGATGCCTCCGGAATGCCCGGTTCACTACCTTCATACTTACCCTCTGCAATCCTTGATCTGGATGCAAAAGAGGTTCCTCATGTGGGTGTGGGTGGTGGTATCCATTTCATCCTGAACCATAATTTTATTGTAACGGTGGACTATGGTATGGCGTTAAAAAAGGAGGATGGAGATACTGGACTTTATATTAATCTGAATTATCTGTTCTAATCACACTCCTCGTAAAATCTATCCAGGAACCGGAGCATGAAATCGTGCCGTTCCAGGGCAATTCTCTTCCCGGTCCCGGTATTCATCAGATCCTTTAATTTGAGGAGTTTTTCATAGAAGTGATTGATGGTGGGAGCGTCTGATTTGTGATAAGCTTTTGAGTTTTCGTATTCCTGCAGGGGAATGGAAGGATCGTGAATGGGCCTGTTCTTGAATCCACCATAATTGAATGCCCTGGCAATGCCAATGGCTCCAATTGCATCAAGACGGTCAGCATCCTGTACAATCTGAAACTCCATGCTGTTGATACGGTCTTGGGGAAATCCACCCTTGAATGACACATATTTGACAATGGCCTGAATATGTTCGGACTGCTCTCTGGAGATACCATTTTTCATGAGGAAATCAAAAGCGAGCTGGCTCCCCTTTTCATCATCTCCTCCATTGAACTTGGCATCGGAGATATCATGCAGCAGCGCTGCTAATTCAATGGTAAGCAGATCTCCTCGACCCTCCTTCTTGCGGATATGTTTGGCCATTTTCCACACCCGTTCAATGTGATACCAGTTATGCCCACCCTCAGCATTTACAAGGATTTCCCTGACATAGGTGATGGTTTTTTCGATTATTATTACGGATGGTGTCATTGAGTTTTTTGATTTCGTCGGGCCCACCGGGGTTCGCAAATCTTGATCTTTCAAAGATAATCAATCCCTAATTCAATCCACATAATAGCATGGGCCCCTTGAGCATCCCGTTCGGCTTCCGGATAGCAGGGCTAAATAAAAAAGTAAGCAAAGATTTACGATAATTCATTCTTTGAGATCATTAATAGTGATATCAAACTAAATGTATTGTGACAATGTCAAAGAATGGTACAGTAGACTTTATGCCGACAGGCCAAGAAAATGGCCCAAGCGTTTTTGAGATACGTGGTTTTCTTGTGATGCTTGCTGCAGAAGTCGCCGAGATCTTCAATGTGGAAACAAGGATGATCGTTCAAAACATCAAGCGAAACAATGAAGGAATACGCCCCCTTTTCCCTGAACGTTATGCTTTTCAAATCAGCAAACAGGAATTGGCTCATTTGAGATCACTGGGAGTGATTTCAAAGCCTGGTCGTGGTGGGACGAGGGCACTACCCTGGGTTGTGACCAGAAAGGGAGCAATACGATTGGCAACCATTATGAAGGTGCCTACGGCAATGGACGCGGCAGATGTTTTTGTGGATGTCTTCGATGAAGTGTTGGCTCAGGTCTTTCAAGGAAATAGAATGATTCAGCTCTCAAATCCGTCTCGCATCGCTCCCGATGAAGAAAAACTACACCATGCCCGGAAACTGCGAATTAAAATTGCCATAGCTATAGATGACTTATTAAACACGGTGGTCAATACAGATCAGAATACAACAGTAAAGGATGAGCTAGGGCATGTGGCGCAAGAAGCAGTAGGTTACGTTAAGGAATTACTAAGGAGTAAGAAGATTGGAAATGAGAAGATTGAGGCGGATACTTGCCTCCTTCTTGAAAAGGTTCGTGATATGTACGAGAGACGCCAATCTGAACTTGCCAGTGCTGCGCTTGATCGAGAGCGGAAGGTTCTTGAGAATCTCGAGAAAAAGATTGACATCGTGGATAGACTCCTGAAAATGCACAATCAATTAGAACCTAATGCTGTGCTGAATATGGTTGGGCAGTATATTAAATACCCATTGAACCCTCCGACATTGGAGGATTAGCACATGGAAGCCGAATCATTAAGCAGAATAGCTAATGATTTTGGCATTAGCAGATAAAGCAATTTTTTTGGAATGAAAGACTTTTGCGAAATCTTCAATATCAACTCCTAGACTATCCCGGTAAATCCCATAAAAGCAAGGGCCATTAATCCGGCTACAATAAAGGCAATGGGCACGCCCTTCAAACGGGCCGGTACATTGAGCAGGTCAAGCTGCTCGCGAATTCCTGAAAAGGTGATCAGTGCAAGGCCAAAACCAAGGGCATTGCCGATGGCAAAGACGGTGCTCCCCAGCAGGTTAAAGTCTTTCTGCACAGCCAGTACAGCCACACCCAGTACGGCACAATTGGTAGTAATCAAAGGGAGGAAAATCCCAAGGGCCTGGTATAGAGGGGGGGAGATCTTTTTAAGGATAATCTCCACAAGCTGGACAAGTGAAGCGATCACCAGGATGAAAGTAATGGTCCGCATGTAAACGATATCCAAAGGAACCAGAACCGAATAGTAAATCAGGTAAGTCACCAGGGTGGCGATTACCATGACGAATGTTACAGCTCCGGTCATTCCAATAGCAGTTTCAACTTTGCTGGAAACTCCGATAAAAGGGCAAATACCCAGGAACTGGTTCAGTACGATGTTGCTGACAAATACAGCACCTATAATAATCAAAATATATTCCATGGTCAGCTATTTTTTTCTTTAATCATATTGAAGAGAACGAGAAGGTATCCCAGGGCAATAAAAGCTCCCGGAGGGAGGATGAACAATAACAATGCATCTCCACTGATCAATTTCATGCCGAAGAATGCTCCAGATCCCAAAAGCTCTCTGACAGCTCCAAGTACAGTTAGTGCCATGGTGAAACCAAGTCCCATTCCCAGGCCATCCACCAGGGAGGTCCAGACCGTATTCTTGGAAGCGAAGGCTTCAGCCCTTCCCAGAACTACGCAGTTCACCACGATGAGGGGAATAAAGAGGCCCAGTGCATCAAACAGCGAAGGAACATATCCCTTCATCACCAGTTCCACCACGGTCACAAAAGTGGCAATGATGACGATAAATGAGGGAATTCGCACCTTGTCGGGTATCAGGTTTTTAATGAGCGAAACCACCAGGTTGGACATCACCAAAACAAAGGTTGTGGCCAACCCCATTCCCAATCCGTTAATGGCCGAGGTGGTCACTCCCAGTGTGGGGCACAATCCCAGGAAAAGCACAAATACCGCGTTCTCCTTGATAAACCCTTTACTAAAATTCTTCCACTGATTCATAATGTAGTTATAAAGTGTGAAAGAGTAAAAGTGGGAAAGTCACTTTCAACCTTTCACATTACATACTTGTTACTTGTCACTTTCCACTAGCGACGCAGTACGCAGGGCTTCATAAGCCCTAAGTACTGCATCGCAGTAAGCCCTTGAGGTAATGGTAGAGGCTGTTATGGCATCCACATCCCCACGATCCTTTTTTACTGCAAGGTTAAAGTTATCAGGATGTTTTCCCATGAACTGAACGCTGAAATCGGATTTTCCTTTCTGCATCTTATCGCCCAATCCGGGAGTTTCCGCATGTTTGATTACTGCTATATCAATGATGGATCCATCTTGTCTGAATCCCACCATCAATTTAAATTCCCCGCTAAAGCCATTATTAGTAAAGGTCTCCACCGCTGTGCCCAGGATTTCGTCACCTTTTCGGGCAGTGTAGAAATAGAGGGTGTCTCCATCCATAAAAATTTTCTCCACCTCCAGGGAAGGTTCATTGTCAAAGCCTGGGACAACCACCTGTATGGCTTCGTTTTTCTTCTTTAGTTCAGCCAATCGAATAGGCTCCTTGGTAAGCGCATATACCGAACCCAGTAGTCCTGCAGACAAGAGTGTCACTCCAAACAGGGTGGTCAACATGCTTATAAAGGTGGATTCTTTCTTAGCCATTTGCTACCTCCTTTCCAAATCGCTTAGGTTTTACATATTTATTGATCAATGGGGTAAATCCATTGAATATCAGTATGGCAAACTGGACTCCTTCGGGATAAGCTCCGAAGATCCTGATCAGAACAGTTACGATTCCAATACCCACTCCATAAATTACCATCCCTTTCCCGGTCATGGGAGAGGTCACATAATCGGTGGCCATATAGATTGCCCCCAGCATAAGTCCCCCGGTTAACAGGTGGAACAGAGGATCGGCAAAGCGGTCAGGATTGGCCAGCCAAAGAATCCCGGTGAAGATGAAAACCGTACCCAGGATGGATACCGGAATGTGCCAGGAGATTATCTTCCGGTACATCAAATATAGCATGCCAATGAGCAGGGCCAGGGCTGATACTTCTCCTGCGGACCCCATCATTTTACCCATGAACAGGTTTAGGAAAACTGGTATTTCCGGCATGATCTCACTTACTGTCTTGGTAGCCAGGCCCTCTTTCATGAGTCCCAGGGGAGTAGCCCCGGTTAGCGCATCGGTGTACTGCATCCACTGTCCGGGTTCAGGCCAGGCAGTCATGGCTACAGGAAAAGAGATAAACAGGAAAACCCTGCCTACCAGTGCGGGATTAAAGATGTTGTTCCCAACTCCTCCGAAAGTCATTTTGCCAATACCAACAGCTGCCAGTGCTCCGATCATAACTATCCAGAATGGAATGTTGGCCGGCAAACAGAATGCCAGCAACAGGCCGGTAAGCAGGGCTGATCCATCCAGGTGGGTTGGTTTCACCCTCATCATATATTTCTGGATCAGGTATTCGAACAGAATGCAGGAAAAGACAGACACCGTAGTCACGATGATCATCCCGATCCCAAAATAGAATACCGAGACACCCAGTACGGGCAACAGTGATATGATCACCCCATACATGAGTTTGGGAACCGATTCTCCCGAATATACATGTGGTGAAGGTGATACAATGAATTTATTCATCCGTTTGATATTTTCAATTTGTACTTCACTTTATCCTTATACCGCTCTCCGGGCACGCATAATTTTGCCCACTTCGGCCTTACCCAGCCTGATATAATCAAGCAGGGGACGTGAAGAGGGACAAGTGTAACTGCAACTGCCGCATTCGATGCAATCCATCACCTTTTCCGATTCCATCCTCTCGAACAATCCCTTTTCGGAGAGGGTCATCAGTAGGTATGGCTCCAATCCCATAGGGCATACAGTCACACATTTGGTGCACCGGATACAGGGTTTAACCTCTTTTCTTCGGGCCTCCTTATCACCCATCAGGAGGATTCCGGAACTTCCTTTAACCACTGGTGCGTCCAACGTTGAAAGGGCTTTCCCCATCATGGGGCCCCCATTGATCACTTTGGAAGTATTATCGGGCAATCCACCAGCTTTCTCAATCAGGAGGGAGATCGGTGTACCGATCCTTACCTGGAAGTTAGAGGGTTTGTCCAGGGACTTACCAGTGACTGAAACGATCCTGTCAATAAGTGGCCTGTTTTTCATTACCGCTTCGTAGGCAGCAAAGGCAGTCCCAACATTAAAGACCACTACCCCCACATCGATGGGTAGTCCACCCGAGGGGACTTCTCTTTTTAACATTGCCTGCACCAGTTGCTTTTCACCCCCCTGGGGATATTTCACCTTGAGTGCCTGTACGCGTACTGCACTCCCCTCAACCACTTTACTCATCTTGTCAATGGCATCGGGCTTGTTGTTTTCAATTCCCAGGATCGCTTTTTCGACCCCCAGACCTTTCATGAGGATTTGAATGCCTGACAGCAATTCTTCTGAGCGTTCCATCATCACGGCATGGTCTGCAGTGAGGTAGGGCTCACACTCCACTCCGTTGATTAAAAGGTATTCGGCTTTTTTTCCTCCGGGAACCATCAGTTTTACATGGCTGGGAAATGTGGCTCCGCCCAGTCCCACGATTCCGGCATCCAGGATCTTTTTCCGGATATCCTCAGAAGTGAGTACTGTATTTCTTACCAGGTCATCCGATCGGTCAATGGTTTCTACCCATTGATCTCCTTCAACCTGAATTTGAACCGCCATTTTCCGGTATCCGGAACTATCCATGAATTTGTCCACTTTCAATACTTTGCCCGAAACGGAAGAGTGGATATTGGTGGATACAAATCCTGCTGACTGGGCAATGAGTTGGCCGACCTTAACCTCGTCTCCTCTGGCAACCATTACCTTTGAGGGTGCACCCAGGTGTTGTGATAGGGGTATGATCACTGTTTCGGGAGGGGCCAATACCTCGATGGGGTTTCCAGAGGAAAGTTTGTTTTCTGCGGGATGAACCCCACCTCTTGAGAATGTTTTAAGACTCATCGAATCAACTATTTAGTTTCTGGTTCAGCGGGTTCTGTTTTAGCCGGTTCTGTTTTA
>JBDLIX010000154.1:0-12432 GCA_039714655.1 Bacteroidota bacterium | reverse complement strand
TTGAAAATCAGAATAGCCCACAAAATATCTTCCTTCTGACATCTCAAGGGCCAATTGAGTCATCTCTTCAAGCTTTTTGAAATAGGCATTCTCTCTGGAGAACTGAAGCCGTTCTATCAAATCCTCTAATGAATCCTTACTGTGGATGGCGTATGAAGTTTCATCACCATATTCCAGCTCAATACCATAGAAGGCTGCAAAAACATCGGGACCCAGGTTTGGCCAGAAAACCGGGAAAGACTCCGCCAAAAAATTTCGTTGTTCGATGGTCTTAATAAATCGGTTGATCTGATATTCAGAATCAAACCAGCGATCCTTCAGAGAATCCCAGTTTGACATAGACATATCGGTCTTTAAGGTCATATCAAAACCGTGGAACTGAACCGGCACCCTGTCAATGATGGCATGTTGCAACCAGGCATCAATCCTTTTAAAAGCCTGCTCCGCATCGGGTTTATTTATCAAGCTCATGTGATCCATTTCTTTATCAATATCTTAATTTCTTTTCGGTACGATACTGGTCCTTGTAAAGGCCTATTTTCTCCACCGGGATACGTTTGAAGCCAAGTTTAAAGGCCGGGGAATCATCTTTGAGGCAGAAGTTCCCTTTGGCAGCATCAATAAAGCCGGGGTCGGTGTTAATAACCATGTTGCCGTTATCTTCCAGCAGTCTGGCCATTTCACTGTCTCCATATTTATACTCTTTAAAGCCTTTCTCCTGCTCCTGAAACTGTTCACGCCAGGTACAGATTACCGGATCCGCTATGAGGTTGTCTTTCACCGTTACTGTTGAAAAATCAAGTTCGCTGTGCAGGTCCATCCATTTGCCGCCGTAACTTATATTGCGGACAACTACGTTTTCACAGGGTATGGCAGGATCATCACCTTCAGAGAGTATCTTTGGCAGCCAGGGGTACCTGGTGCTGTATGGCGGGTTTTTATAATTTACCTCCTCCAGCTTCTCCACCAGCCGCCAGGGGCCGCCAGGGAGAAAATTCGCAGGAGCCCGGTAGACATCGATCTTGACTGATGGATAACATTTTATAAATATGTTATTCTCTATGACGATATGCCGCCCGCTGTTGGTAAAAAACCCATGCTCAAGGTCATAAAAGACATTTCCGTAAATGGTGGTTCCACCCACGGGCAAATCAAGATAGATCCCCTTTGAATGGACAAACTGGCCAACACCATGAATATGATGAAAATAATTGTGCCTGATTACATTTCCACAGAATGTCCAGTCTTTCACAGTATAAATAGCTCCCACGTCACCGGTTTCTTCTGCCACATGGTGAATCTCATTAAATTCAAACAGATGTTCATTACCGCTGTACATCATCCCTGAATGCGGGGCATCGTGGACAAGGTTGTGATTGATGATATTGCCGACTCCACTCAGGTTAATACCCGGCCGGTATGTCTTGAAAATTCTGGCAAAGCGGTGAATATGATTATTGGTGGCATAATTTTTTGCTTCTGTAAGGGTCTTTCTGTCACCACCGCTTAAATCAATTCCCGTAGCAGCCACTTCATAAATATCACAACTAATAATACCGTTTTCTCTTCCGCCCTCTATTACGACGGCATCATTGCCAAAATTACTGAAAGAGCAGCCGGCAATCTTATTATTCGAGCCGCCTGCTATTTTAATTGCGCCTGCGCGTCCACTTTCAAATACTATTTCTTCAAAAGTCACATTTGAAGTTTGCTCAAGTGATACCATGACACTATCAAGGAGCGGGAAGGATATCTTGCTCTCCTTTATATCGGCAGGGGGCCAGAAATACAAAATACCCTCTTGTTTGTCAAGATACCACTCTCCCGGGCTGTCAAGTTCTTCAAGAATGTTCATGAAGTAATACCTGGCATCTTTTTGGAAGCCATAGCGGGAATCCGATTGAGGATAGATCTCACGGCTATTGGTGTTGATTGATTTTATCTTAAGAACCTCATCCCACCAGTCATACACCCAGTAACCATGTATATAAATGTCATCTACATCACTCCATCGACTTGGGCGGTCTCCTGCATAAGCGAACCTGCCATAGTGACGCCCCCTGGGTATCCCCTCTATTTTCCACGCATCCCTTCCTCTATTGATAAGCTCATCACCATGCTGGGGTACATCTGCGATATGAAGCCAGCCTTTATTGGGATACCTTGCAATGGGCATATATTTGCCATTAAAAAAAAGCTCCATCTTCCGTCCGGTTGTACGGTCTATTTCTCCGTAGTTTGTGATACCCCGGGCTTTGAGATCAGTTTTTAATATTTTACCGTGACCGGCCTTATCCATTCGCTTTAAGATGACCGGGTCATTGACCGGTTCGAAACCGGTTAAAGCTTTACCACCTGTAAAACAGACCTTCTCTTTGCGGTAGGCCCGCCAGGTTACAGGAGCATTTTTTGTTCCACTGTCTTCTGAAGTTAGTTGAAATGTTTCACTAATCGGATAGATCCCACCACGTATATCAACCGTAACGCCGCCTTGTGGCAGAGGTCCTGCTTCCTTAAGGCTCCTTATGGCATCACGGGCCTTTTCAAGGGTGGCGAACGGACCATCATCTCCCCGGGTATTTGGTGCAGGCAACCTGCCCGACCAGGAATTATTACCCGTTGTGGAAACATAAAAGCCTGCTTCAGATCCGGCGGTAAAAGGTTTCGTCCTGCAGGATGAAGTCAGGATGATTGAAAGCGCAATAATAATAATTCTAACGGACATGATTTGCCTCCTAATTATTTAATCAGTTTTCCTGCTCTTATCCGGCTTCGACAGATGAAATACAGCTCCTGCCCAGCTCTTATTGAATGTTATTGTTGCCCTTTTCCCGGAAATATCAAGGTTGATATGGGGATTAAGACTCTCTTTAAGGGTCAGGTATTCCCCTAAATTAATTTCATATACTGTTTTTTCGTGCTGCCCCAGTTCAAAACTGTGACAAACCAGCAGCGCCTCGCCATCGGTCCGATTTTCGCGTAACACCACCTGGCACCCTTTTGGAGTCCGGTAGTTTTCTATATGGTCCCCGAAAATCCGTGTGCTCCCGTTTAAAATCAGGTGATCGATTCTCCGGAACATTGCAAGGTGGGTTTTTACCACGTTGAACTGCTCTTTGTCCAAAAGGTGCAAACCTCCTGATATACCAGGATTTCCAAGAAACAGGGCTGCCATGGAATAGTTAATCCGCTGCAGGGACTCTTCGGGCCTGACAACTGCCCAAACCACTAATTTTGAGGGGTGCACCAGCCGGTGCATATTGGCAGCAATTAAGGGTATCTCCGGACTTGCATGCGCGTCACTGAACATGCCCACATCGCTTAGTGACAATGTGAAAGGATCCAGGCGCATGCCTCCCGAGGAGCAATTCTCGATAAAGATTCCCGGGATTTCATCCCTGATCCTGTTTAAATAGTTCCCTGCTTCCAGCAGGTGCAGGCGAAGCGATTCACCCAAAGATTCAGTCCCGTCTGCCCCTTTGCCAATGGAGCTGTTATAATCAATCTTTATGTATTCAAAACCTCCCTCCGACAATGTTTTAATCACCTTTTCATCCAGGTGTTCAATCACCTCTTTATTCCGGAAATCGAGAAAGCGGCGTGTCCCCACCTGGATGGGCTTTCCATCGGCATGGAGAAACAGTTCTCTTCTTTGAAACAACTGCGACTCAAACCCTGCAACTTCGTATTCAAACCACAACCCCGGTTTTAACCCATTCTCTGTAATGATCTCCGCTGCACGTTTCAGTCCATGGGGGTAGAGCTTTTTACTTGGGTTCCAATCTCCCTGTGCATTGTTCCAAAACCCCTGGTCAGGCTGATACCACCCGGCGTCAATAACGAGATAATCACATTCCAATGGTTTCAAAGCCTTCGCTATCTGTTCTATACTGCTTTCTGATGGTTCTCCCCAGCTGGTACACCATTCGTTAAATGTAATGGGTATTTTTGTCCGGTCGGATTTTTCATACCTGTCATTAAGTAATCTTGAAGAGAGTTCATCAATGTTGCCCCTGCAGGTTGTAAGAAAAACCTCCGGGACCGTCAATTCTTCACCAGGCTGCAGGCTTTTCTTCCAGTGCCCGAAATCGTAATCAGCCAATCCACCAGCGATATTTAGCTGGTCATCGCGCCTGAAAAGCTCCATCTGCCATGACCCGCTCCATGCCAGCCTCACCCCCCACATGACGCCGGCCTCTCTGTCTTCCAGAGCCATTTGGGGATACCAGCCATGGGTTGGCCAGCTACCCACCTGTCCGAATTTTTCATTGGCAAAGTGTGCCACATGCCACGAGGGGGACATCTGCAAATCATTGATTGAATCAACAACATGTTTTCCTTCCCGGCTCCAAAAGGCTTTAAACCGGTGCAGGTAGAGTCTGTCGTGCGAACATGTAGCATCGAAAGGGCTTAGATCGGAAAGGGAAAAACTGGAGGCCATTTCCAGGCTTATTTCCTGATTTGAACAATTTTTATAGGAAGTATGAACGGTTATTCGTTTTCCAATGCCGGAATAGATTAGCCTATGTGTGCATTGCAGCCCGTTGGGGGCTTTCAGGATGGTGGTTATGGTTTTCGCATGACCGTTTTTTCCCACCTGCTGGCTCTCCAGTTGAAATGCATCTGAAGTCTGCCCGTTGAGCATGCTCCTTCCAAACCCTCCTTCATGGGCTGAATCGCCCGCACAACGCACCTGGGCCAGAGAAAAGATATCACGAGGCACAGTAGGGCGCCACTCTTCGGGCAGTTGTCCTATTTCGGGGTCGCCATCAAAGTTTTTCCGGCCTTCGGCCATTAGCCCTTTGCAATCCCATGGGATCAATCCAAACCCTACCCTTCCGGTCTCTTTGTCATTTACGAAATAGACCAGCATATCGCCTAATTCAAAAAACAGGTTTTCCTTCTTCATATTTAATTATTTACCAATGAATGTTTCAAGGAATCCAGCGAGGATGGTCAGCACCGAGGTTGTCTACACCCCTGGTGAGCAACCGCTGGTTTGAACCATCTGAATCCATAATCCATAATCCCGATGATCCGCCTGTCTCCGCACGGCAAAACAGGATATGCTCGCCGTCAGAAGATTCTGCATTTCGGAAATCCCATACCGGCGGATCGGATTGTGTAAGTCGTTTCGTAATCCCGGTATGCGGATCCATCCGGCAGATCTCTGTACCTCCCTGAGCAAGGTCAGGTTTAAAGTCGCGGTTAAAGTGGTCCACATCCACACGATTTTTTTGAAATTCCCAGGCGGTCTTCGAATGGGGTAGCCGACGGCTGAACAGGATGGTTCCGTCTTTTGACCAGACAGGCTGATTGGATCCGCTCCCACGGTTTCCGGGTGATCCGTAAGTGGCTGCAAACCAGAGCACCTGCCCCTCGGTTAAATGCTGCAGATCGCTTCCGTCGGGGCGGCTCAGCACCATGTCGGACCAATCGTGCCCCGGGTCTTCCTCATGGTTACAATCCTGGAAAATCAGCCACTCTCCATCGGGTGACCACTTCGGACCAAAATATACATGGCCCTCTGTTTTTATGACCAGGGATATGTTGTTACCCTCCACATCACTGGTACGAATTTCATAGCCTCCGGTGGAAGCCAGATGATAAGCCACACGGCTGCCATCCGGGCTCAGGCTCATTCCGTAAGGCATGCCTTCACCCGGTTGTGTAAATGGGCGCGGGTCGCTGCCGTCAAGGTTTATATTAAAAGTTTGAGGCACCTTGTCACGGATCACCTGAATCAGCAAACGCCCATCCTTGAGTAACAATTGGGGTGTAATAAAGGGCGCCAGCCGCTCTTTTGTCACGATTTCTGTGAGAGATCCGGAATCCAGATCATGGATCCAGATATGGGTCGGCGTTGTATGATAATACTCATTGAATGGTTTACCCGGGCCATCTCTCCGGGGTTCCATGCTCAACATGATCACCCGGTGGCCGTCGGGAAGAAATCCACCGGGTTGCCAGGTCGCCTGATTGGGTACATCAAACGTCAGATAGCGCAAGCCGGTGCCATCGGCATTCATCATCCCTGTCTTTCCCTGTGACGTAAAGAAGAACCGCTTTTCTGACAATGGAGTGGAGGATGACTTTGATCCCAAACCACTACATCCGGTAAATGCCAGAAATGAAACGGCGGATGCACTGCTTTTCAGAAAATTTCGTCGACTTGAATTCATGATGTTCTCTCGTTTTTTTATGAGATTGAATTATATAGCGCTAAAATATTTTCAACCGGTGTATTGGACTGTAGATTATGACAGGGGCCCAAAATGAAACCTGTCCCATCTGATCCCAGTGTTTCGATGAGATGCCTTACCTCTTTTTGAACATCCGCGGGGGTTCCGAAAGGTAAGGTGTGCTGATTATCCACTGCACTGTGAAAGCAGAGATCTTTGCCATACATTCGTTTCAATTCTGCCAGATCCCAATCACCACAGGACCACTGGATAGGGTTTAAAATGTCAATGCCCATATCAACCAGGGTTGGGATCAGCTGGCGGCAATCCCCGTCATTGTGATGAAATACATTGATATTATGGGATTTGGCCAGGTCAATGCCACGTTGCATCGTTGCTCTGTAGAAATCATTGAAAATCTCAATGCTTGAAAGCAACCCCTTTTGCGACCCCCAATCATCTGTTACCTGGGTAAAATCGATTCTTCCTTTACCGGCAATAAAACAGCGTTCGAGGTATTCAAGATAGAAATCTGTGACCTTTTTAATCAGAGCTTTGGTAAATTCAGGCATCATTAAAGGATCCATCATATTGAGTTCCAACCCTCTGAGATATTGATGAAATGTGAATACCGCCAGATACCCACATGAAACTGCCCGGCCACCACATTGATCGATGATGCCAGGCAGGGCATCATAATCATAATCGTCGGGACTTGGCCATGAGAACGCCTCCAGCTCCTCAATGGTAGAGATCCCGTCAAGTGGAAAGACCACCTGTTCATCGTAGACACCCCTGCCATAGTCGATCGCCTTATAACCAAATCCCCATTCCGTATAGAAGATCCCCTCCTTTGTAAACTGTTTGTCACCAATGTAGGGTGCCCGTACATCGATAATCCCATCAACACCCAGCCTGTCCCATAGCACAAGAAGTGCCTCAACTCCCCGGGAGAGGTACCCCCCCAGCAGACCGATTGTATCGGTTTTCGTCTCTTTGCCAATCTTAATATTAAAATGGTCAAACAAAATCTCCTGAACCTCCGGGGTGGCCCACATGTCAGTGGGTATTCTGTCCACCGGCAGGTGGTTAACCGCTGCAAGGATACGCTCTCTATGTGTCATTATTGTTCAACTATTTGTTTTCGGAAAGGTATGCTTCTGTTAACGCTGCTTTTTTTTCAGTATCAATACCTATTTAGTTAGTTGGTTCAGAAATCAGTTCCTCTATTCGCTTTAGAGCTTCCACAACCTGACACTCCGGTACGATCCGGACGTTTTCTCCTGCCTGGGAGAAAAGGGACGAAGCTTCGGATGGAGACAACGGATGCTTCCCGGCATCCAGCGGGTTCAGGATCAGGACAGGGCAATCTTCCAGTGCACGCACCACCTCAGGAAGATCAAAATACTGCAATACATCAGGCATAAAGGCTGCCGAAGGCCATGTGTAATTTTCCTCTTCAGTCAGCGACTGGAAACTTGCCAGCGAAGACCAGCTGACGATTCCTCCAATCTCCTCCTGATACGCTGCACCGGCCAACAGGGCCACCACCCCTCCCAACCCCTCTCCTGCCAGGATGATATCACCGGCATCCACATTCTTTTCCCGGACCAGGTATTGTACCAGGTTCGCCGCAACACGTGCCTGCATGGCCAGGACCCCATCCCCCAGGGTGCAGGAGATATACGCCGTAAGCCGGTCCATACTGCCCCAGCTTACCAGCGAATAGGGGGTCAAAGCCGGACGGCTGTCTCCCCACCCGGGCAGGTCAGGGATAAGAAACGTGTGATGAACCACATCTGCATCTCTGTTTAACATCTGAGATAACTGAGTCACAGGGCCCCAGGTTTCCAGTGCCTCCCGGCGACCCTCTTCCCCCATATAGATGATCCACTTTCCCTTGTCGGACAGATAACCATCCGCCGGACGCAGCAGTGTGGCCGGGACCTCAAATTGTTCTGTGGAAAAAAGCACCTCATGGTAGTTCTGGACCCAGAGCAGAAACGGCTCCGACTCTGTCCATTTGCCTGTATGCTGGGGTGTACCGATTACATTCCGGACAGCCTGCCGGACTGCGTCTCTCCCGGGTTCCTGATCGCGGCGGGATTGGAGATCGCGTGCGATGGCCCGGTTCAGGGTAAATATGTTCTCTTCGGGTGCCGGATGGCATTTTATCATCTCATAATCCAGCATGGCGAAATCCCCGGGATTCAGGTGAGGGACCAGAAGATCCGGTTTTCCGAGCAGCCAGCGGTTCATCCATGCAACGAATTGTTCCACCTGAGTCAGGGTGTAGGCATGGCCGCTTTCATCCTCGAAAAGACGGAACCGTTCCACAATTCCCGCCTCCGAGAAGTAACTGCTTACATTTTGTGCCATCCTTCGGGTCCATTCAATTTTAAACACTTCATCCTTTTTCCCTGCCATATATATGGTGGGCACAGGCATCCCGGCCAGCAGGATATCCACCTCGTCCACCCCGGCTGCAATCCGGCCCGACCACATGGACTCGGGACACATGGCATAGGCATCTCCCACCGGATGATCTGCCATGGAAGTAATGCAACAACTGGGACCCTGACATGCAATCCGTTCATCAAACAGGGTGGCGAACAGGGTTGTATACCCCCCGCCGCTCACGCCGGTCATGCCTACCCCATGACTCATATCCACATCTTCACGGGTTTCGAGATAGTCGATGCATCGCAAAGCATCCAGCACAAAATAGCGCTGTGAGGAGTACCCTGTCAGGTAGGTACGCACGCCATCATAGAAATGATCATTTCCGGGTTGCTTCTCTGAGGACTGACCCGGCGGATCGAAAAGTACGGCCATGTAACCCAGTTTGGCAAAGGCCTGGGCGGGAATCTGATAGTTGGAGTATTGTTTGCCGCTGTGTCCCACTGGGATTACCACAGCCGGGAAGGGGCCCTTGCCACGGGGGACAAACAGGGTAGCGTTCACCTCCCAGCCAGGGAACGACTCGAAAAGCACGTTCTCTATCCGGCAGTGCCGGGTCTCGTGTGTGCTGACCAGCCGGGTATTCAACGGGCCGCCCTCTTTTCCAAACGGCATCTCACCAAAAGCTTCCCTGACATGCTGCCGGACGGATTCACCATAAGCTTCCCAGTTGCCCTGTTGATACGCCCTTTCCCTTCGCATATCCACCTCATCTAAATAATCCAGGCTGCGTTTGAGCAGCTGGCTGGTCAACATGGAGCGCAGGTCGCCGGTTGTGGGGATCGGGTCAGGTATTTTCGGATGAATCAGCCACTCTTCCTTGCTGTCAGCAGCAGCATCCCGGTACCTCTCTTTATAAGCGTTCCAGGTATCCATCGACCTGCTAAGGGCCACTTCACAATCCTGTTTAATGCCATAGCACTGCAACCCGAATTTTCCCTCATACCCGTTATCCTTCAATAATTTCACCAGTTTCCAGGTGTCAAAACTCCCCTCTCCCAGCGGTTGGATCAGTCTCTCCCAGCCCATCTCTTTTGTGTTACCCGAATCGGCTCCGTTGATGGAGACCATATAGAGATAGGGCAGGGCTGCCAGCGCCTTCTCTTCCCATCCCTCCTCGCCTTCCCTCTTTAGGAGGTGACAGGTATTGAAAATGGCACCAACATTGTCACGGTCAACCATCCTGGCCAACTCCACAGATTGAGCCGATGTTTCGCAATAGAAACCCACATGGGGATAGATGGCGATCTTTACGTGGCGGGGAGCAGCAAAGTCAGCCAGTTCCTGGATTCCGGCAGCAAACAGCCTGTCCCCTTCCGTTCTGTTACTCTTGTACTCTTCGCCATTCAGGAAAAGTGCAACCATCAGGTCCCGCTCCTTCGAATCTTTGATAATCTTCTTTAACTCTTTCTTATAGACAATTTTACCTTCAGCGGTAAGATCCATTCCCCAGTAAATCTCCGGCATCTCAACAGCTGCCTGATCAAGGGATCTTCTGCGCTTAAAGTAGTTGTCATTCATATGCCCGCCTAACCCGTCAAAACCGATCTTTTTAATAAGGGCCGCCTGGGCATCCAGGGTTTCGGGGGCATTCGGCAATGAGGTAATTCCATTATTAAAACAGTAGAACAGATTATCCAGCTCTTTCTGCTGACCGAAAGCCGGACCGGCAAAGAGCAATCCGACCCATAATACAACTATAAATTTTTTCATATACCTGCAGTTATTACACCATTTTTTCAATTGGATTTAACCATTGATCGGATCAAAGATGTTTGGGATTTGGATGAGGCTTCACAGGTACCTCCAGCGATAACCCTTGCCAGGTTGTATTCAGGTCTCCTTCTGATATTGAAAACTCAGGAGCATCAGATGAGGATGAACTCTTTTGCGCTCCCATTGAGAATGTAAAACCAAAGAAGGCCTGTTCCATCTCTGACAGGTTAAAAACGGTCTCTTCGCCTGAATGGAAAACATAGTCAACCCAGCAGGATTCCTCATCTCCTCCCGTCTCCCAGTGCCCCTTCTTTTTTCCGAAAACTGCCTGGTAGAGCTGGATGTTGAATTGCATGCCTTCAAGCGAGAAACTGAAAGGGTCATGATTTGATGAAGGAATGGCAAGGGCATCCTGTTCCTGCACATTACCGAATTCAAAACGCAAACGCAGGTCACTTGCTGAGACTTTACCCTCTTTTAAAATATCTATATTGAGATGCTTGTTGCCTCCATTGGTTGCGATGCTGATGCCAGCCAGCACCCGGTTCTCTTCCTGGCTGCTATAAAAAGTAGCTGAGCTGAAATCATAAAAATCGCGGAGGAAACGAGCCTGCAGGTATTTAGGCTGCTGCTCGCTTCCCCAGTATGCCAGAAACGGCCGCCGTTGGTTCCACATGGAGGACCTGTTGACGGCGGACAGTGCATATTCATCGGTCATATAGCATGTTCCGATAATTTGCGGCTCTTCTTTTTCGAATAGATCGATCTCGGTACGGGGATATTCCGGTGAAAGGAAGTAATGCATCAGGTGGTCCGGTATCTGATGTTTTAGCTTCACATCCATTGTATATACGCTCGTACCATAAGAGGGTTTCTCTCTCTTTTCATATCCGATCTGCCCGTTCGAAGCCTCTGCAAGGAGCCTGAAAAAAGTGGGCCCTGTAAAATTGCAATAGGACCTGCTCTGCGGTCCTGTCCACTGTCTGGTAGGCTTATGGTAATGCCGTGCAATCATATCCCATCCGATTGAATTCAACGAATCCAACATCTGTTTTTCCGAAGTCCCGGTAATATACATCCTCATGCGGGCCAGTTCCTCCAGGGCAACCCGGGAGTAAGTGAGGCTGTTATATTCCGAAAAGCCTCCTTTACTGAGTGTATAATCATAAAAAGCCTGCAGCCGTTTACCTGCATATTCCTGCATCCCGGGAATATCGAACAGGTGTGAAACCATGTATGTAACGTAGGTCCCCATAATGGCAATATTGGTATAACCGGGCCCGACATTCCTCTTTTGTATAGATTTGGCTGCCAGGATCAGTGAGTTTTTAATGGGTTCTTTCAACGCTTCCGGGATCTTTGACTGGTGTCCCATCCAGACATCGAGGAGAAGGACCCCGTTAAAGTCCGCCCAGTTGAAATCAATGGGTGCTATTTTGGTTGCAAGCGGTTCTTCCATGTAATAGGGCCATACCCCGCAGGATCTGGAAGCGGTATCCTGATCCTGCAGGGTGATGGTTTTTTCAATAATGTCAAACGCGCGTTGTTCGAATTGTTCATCACCCAGATCCAGTAATTTCACAGCATAACCAAAAGAAGACCTTACATCATGGAATACTCCCGATTCTGCATCTCTGTGATAGTTCCATCCATTAATGGTTGTGGAAATCATCTTTTCGTCCGGATCATATTTCTTGTGCAGATCCGCCAGCGGTTCTCTCAAAACTTGTTTATCTTCAGAAGTAAGATTTACCGGTTGATACCGGATCTTATCATTCCGGCTGTAATCTCCAGGGATGATCACATCTTTCATTCTTGATTCAGGATTTACTTTGAGCGATTCTATATTTCCATTTTGGATAGTTCCTTCAATAATTGTATTGTATGGTGCGTTCAATTTAAATTCAACATCCCACGCTGAAGGCCAGGCAGGCAACAGGTATATCTTATCATCATCGTATTGCACCAGCATGCGCTGGAGCGCAATCATGGCAACCGATCCATGATCCTGATCAGGTACCCAGTCGTAGTTGGGGCCCCACATGGTTGGGAAACGAAAGGCGTCATTGCTGGT
>JBDLIX010000153.1:0-12513 GCA_039714655.1 Bacteroidota bacterium | reverse complement strand
TCATAGCCATTCACCTCCGCCTTCAGATCAACGCGGTCATTGAAATAACCCTCCAGGTACTCCCTGTCAAGCAACAACATTTGAAGGGCATTCCGGTAATAGGCGGGTCCCAGCATCTTGCCTCGCTCAAGCACCCCCGTGGCACGACGATCCAGAATGGCTTCCCACATCGATTCACGGGTGAGCGGCTGATCCTTCTCAATAAACAGCACCATGCTGCTCAGGGCATGTTCGTCAAGCTTTCCCGTTTTCAACACAAACGGAACATCTTCGCTGTCGATCTGCTCCTTGTTGCCCTCGATGGCCAGATACCCATCATACTCAAACGGATCGGCCTCTGTATCATAGACTTGTCGAAATATATACCCCTCTTTTTTGCGGGCATATTCAATCCATGACTCTTTGGTGAACAGGCTCTGGTTCTGAAATCCGTCATAATCGGTGCAACCGTAGATCGGGAAGAACCCCACATCGGTCACCACCGGCAGATCCAGCTCATTCATCCAATCCTCCAGCTCATCCTTTGACAGAAAATCCATGTAGCCGTCAAAAACGAACCAGTCGCATCCTTCATTCATCCCCGTGCCGATCACCTCCAGGGGATGCCCTTTGGTACAGGTCACACTATTTAACAGGGAATAGGCACCAAACCAACCTTTGTGAAGGTTGTACCTGTTCAGGAGCTCTCCGGTATGTTCAATTTGTGTTCCCAATGCCTTTCGCGTCTCCTCATCCGTTGAGCTGACCACATACAATGTGTGCTCACCCCTTTTTATCTGAAACAGATCTGCACGTATCAGTCCCACAGCACCATACTGATGGCTGTTGAGCATGCGGGGCCACTCCCAGTCAGCCGGCAACTCCGGCATCACCTGTCTGCCCGTTTCCGAGCCGGGATCCAGAAAGGCAAGCACATCTCCTTTGGAGAGGGCCTCTTCAAGCTGATCCGGATCGGGCTGATCCAGGGTGGTATGGGAACCTGACAGCAGGCCTTTTATAAAGCCCTCCTCCATCAGGAGACCGGGAACACCCAAATCCTCCGCGATATCCACCTTGCTCTGCAGAATGCTCTTCTCCACCTGGGGCCTTGCCATCTTGAACAGGTTGCCGTAACGGTACCACTCATCATAGCTGTCGTGCCAGTAATTGGTATAGCCGTTAAACTGAAATTCGCTTTTGACGGGTTGCTGACCATGAACCAAAGAGCCAGCCGGGAAAATAAGCAGGAGCATAACAATCTTGCCATACATCATTGTACGTTGTTTAAGATCTCTCATGTCTATAAATATTAATATATGTTCAGAGTCTATCTTATGGTTGATCTACCTGGCAATGGTTATTAAATTTTTCTCCCGCAGGCTTTTCACTCCGTTTTCCCAGGGACCTCCTGCTCCCCACAAATAGAATGTAAAATAGGTAGTATTCATCCTGTCGATAAAGAGCCATGGTTGAAACTCTGTGTAATAATGGTGTGAATCCCAGTTCTGGTCTGTATTCATCCACATATGCAGGAAGAGCAGCTGATCCACCGGATATGCTCCAACAAAGGCAACATCCTCTTCTGTATCATAACCTGCGTTCCATCCCTCTGCCAGATCCAGTGCCTCTCCGTACATGGTATCGATTTTTATACGGCGTTCCTTGAGCCCGTCCAAAGTAGGCACGGTAAACAGATCCTCTGTCCAGTGCTTCTCCCCAAGAGCCAGGATGGGCTGTGGAGCAAGCATATTCTGTTCCGGAAAGTTATTAAACTTCAGGGCAAACCGAGCCTCAAGCAAAGGAGAATTGCCATAAAGGGTATAGCTCTTTTCCAGCCGGTTCCCAAAGTAATTGGCCCACATTTTTACACGGACATAATCCCCCTCTTTTTTCACCACCTCCACATCATACACATGATGGGTCTCTATGCTGGCCTGTCCCAGAAAATCTTCAAATCCACCGTAGGGATAGAAAGCACGATTCCTGAAAGGCTCCCTCTCTTCTATGTCCTTTTCCGGCCATATTTTGAAGAGTACATTGTCATTGCGGCTTTTTACAATGTACTCGATCACCCTGGCTCCTGTGGCCAGCAGCGTTATCCGGACACTGTCGTTCTCCATGCGGTATTCCATGATCCCGTCACCGTTCAGGTCAACCTCTGACACAGAGAGATTAGCCTTCGATTTTCCCACTCCCAGTTGTGTTACATACTCTGTGCCCAGGGCAGCTACTTTCACTTCATAATCTCCGGGAGAGACATTCAGTTCAAACAGCAGATCGCCGGATGTTCCGGTTGATGCAGCACAACTCTTGGTCGCTTTGTAAACGGGCCTGCTTTTCCCGTTGCGGAATACCTTCAGTTCCACAGGAAACTGAGCATCCTTGCTGTAATTATGTACCGATACCGGGAACTCTACCTTTGGAGCATGGCCATATAACAGCCGGTGTGCAGAAATCACAGGGGGCAGATCCAATACGGCCAGGGTGCTTTTCTTTTTCCCGTTCATATTAAAATGTACCCCTATGGGATTGTCATAGTCCATCGCCTCTTTCCCGGGCTGAAGTGCAACATGAAGCACCTTTGAGCTTTTGGGGAAAATATCCACCGGGATTGACGAACGACCCGGTGCCGATACACCCGCAGGCAGCGAGAGTTCCATATCTCCGTAGGCTGACCTATCACCGAAGTTATTAATGGTAACCTGCAGGTCATACCCATTGATCTCTGCCTTCAGATCGATATGGTCACTGAAATAATCTTCCAGGAATACCCTGTCCAACAGCAACATTTGCAGTGCATTCCGGTACCGGGCGGGCCCCACCATCTTTCCATGTTCCAGCACACCGGTGGCACGCCGGTCGAGGATGGCCTCCCACATCGATTCCTTAGTAAACGCCTGGTCTTTCTCAACAAACAACACCATGCTTTTCAGGTTGTGTTCATCAAACCTGTGTGTCCGTACCACAAAAGGGAGATCTTCATTGTCAATCTGCTCCTTGTTCCCCTCTATGCCAAGATATCCGTCATAGTCATAGGCATTGGCAACTGTGTCCCAGACCCGCCTGAAAACGTATCCCTCCTTCTCATGGGCAAATTTGATCCACGATTCATGATCATACATCTGCTGTACCTGTAATCCGTCATAATCTTTGCATCCGTAAACCGGCCAGTTACCCACATCAGTGACTACCGGAAGCTCTATATCTTTCATCCACCGGTCAATTTGATCCTTCAACAGAAAATCCATATATCCATCGTAAACAATCCAGCTGTTGCCTTCATTCATGCCTGCACCGAGGACCTCAAGCATATGCCCTTTCTGGCAGGTTACACTGTTTTGTAAGGTCCAGGCACCAAACCAACCCTTCTTCAGGTGGTACCCATCCACCACCTTCCGGGTGTTCTCCATAAGTTCTCTTACTGCAAGCCGTGTGGCAGCTTCGGACGAACTAACCACAAACAGGTTACTTTCACCGTTTTTAAGCAGAAAGGCGTCTGCTCTGACCAGGTTGACAGCTTCATACTGGTGGCTCTTCAACCGGCGGGGCCATTCCCAGCCTGATGGTAATTGTGACATGACCCTCTCTCCCACTTCTGATCCGGGATCCAGAAAGACCAGGACATCACCTTTTGAAAGGGCGTCTTCCAGTTGATCCGGATCCGGTTGATCCAGAATGGCCGGCGATCCGGCAAGGAAAGCATTCATAAAT
The DNA here is from genome assembly GCA_039714655.1 of Bacteroidota bacterium. Taxonomy (GTDB): domain Bacteria; phylum Bacteroidota; class Bacteroidia; order Bacteroidales. The sequence goes on along the minus strand of JBDLIX010000153.1, from coordinate 8,823 downwards.
CCTTCCTGCATCAGCAGCCCCGGAATACCCATCTCTGCAGCCATATCCACCTTATTTTGCAGGATAGTAGGCTCCACCCTGGGCAGGGCCATTTTGAACAGGTTGCCGTAGCGGTACCACTCATCATAGCTATTTTGCCAGTGATTGGTATACCCGTTGAACTGAACCTCCTTTTTGACGGCATGATCCATAGGGTGTAACTGGTTGTTATCTAACCTGTAATCACCTATTTTCTGTCCCGATACAGTGGCACTTATCGCGAAAAGAGTAAAGAATACAAACTGTCCAGAAGATCGTTTTTTCATTTTACCGGATTTATTAGTTTAACAAGTAGTGAAGTATTTGTAAAGCAGTCGTAGTGTGCGCCAGAGCGATTAAAGATATGATTATATAGCGACATTTTATCTGATGTAATTTACACACTTTCTAAATTATCCCGGATGAATCCGCTTATATTGCTCGTTATGTGGTCTTTACAGCATGTTTTTATTGGTTTTTTTTAATGTATAAGTTGGATTAAGCAAATATTATTTGTTTATTTAAATGTTTAACGACATCTGTCTGACAAGTAAATGGGAGATGGGGAGATGGGAAGAATGTAAGTGTGTTGGAGACGCTGTGACGTTAAAAGAAATAAATGATTATTTGTTTATGATGGTAAAACAGTCTATATTCAAATTCGATTTTTTAATAAATTCCCTTACTTAACTAACTTAAAACATTCTAACTAATGGTAATTAAAGCTACGTATTATCAGTTAAAAAGGCTTGGGAGGTTGCTACTTTTTGGAGCCTTCTTTATGCTCTTTACGGGTACTCTTTTGTTCGCCCAGCGAACTGTAACGGGTACTGTCACAAGTGCCTCTGACGGCTTATCCCTTCCCGGGGTAAACGTAATTGTTCAGGGTACTGCTACCGGAACGATTACAGACGTTGACGGTAATTTTTCACTGGATGTCCCCGGCGGGGATGTTTCTCTTCAGTTCTCTTTTATTGGATACGAAGTTCAGGTAATCGCGGTAGGTTCATCTACTGTGATTGATGTAACCCTGGAACCCAGTCTCCACGCACTGGACGAGGTGGTTGTCACCTCCCTGGGTATTAAAAGGGAGAAAAAACAGATTACCTATTCTGCCCAGAATCTGGATTCAGAAAGCATTACCCAGGCACGGGACGTTAATATCACCAACTCCATGCAGGGTAAGATCGCAGGTGTGGATATCATCAAAGCAAGTTCCGGGGTCGGTGGTGCTTCCAGGGTTATTATCCGCGGGAACAATTCCATTGCCGGAAATAACCAGCCACTCTATATTGTGGATGGGGTCCCCATCAACAACTCATCCTGGAGCACACCCAGCAGTGACAACGGTGGAATCCAGACCGGAGATGGCATCAGTAATATTAACGCGGACGACGTTGAGTCCATGACGGTACTGAAAGGTCCCAATGCAACTGCACTTTACGGCTCCAGGGCTGCCAACGGTGCTATTGTGATTACCACCAAAAAAGGTTCAGCCAGAAAAGGGATCGGGGTTGAGTTTAACACCAACACCGCCATGGAAAAAGCGCTGATCTTAACCCAGTTTCAGCATGAATACGGACAGGGTGCCGGCGGTAATTATGTGAAGACCAGCGAACTCTCATGGGGTCCGAGAATGACGGGCCAGATGGTGGAACACTGGACCAAAGACCCATCAAGAGCAGGTGAAACATATGCCTACAGTCCGCACAACAATTTCGAGGAGTTCTTCCAGACCGGTCTTAACACGACCAATACGCTGACACTGACCAGCGGAACGGATAAAATAAGAACGCTTTTCTCCTATTCCCGCAAAGATGCAAAGGGTATTGTGGAGACCAACAAACTCAAAAGCAATAACTTCAATGTGCGCATCGATGGAAATCTGAGCGACAAGCTCTCTTTTGATGCGAAACTGACCTATTTTAACCAGCATGTGGATAACAGGTTGCATACCGGTGACTCTTACGCCAACGAAATGCGGGCACTCTACCGTCAGCCCAGCAACATTTCGCTGGAGGAGGCGCGGAACTTTGAGTATTTTTTACCCTCAGGAGAGCGCCGTCATGACTACTGGAACTGGCCTACCAACGGGGGTGAGAATATCTACTGGATGGTCTACAGAGACACCAATCAGGAAGACCGCAATCGTGTTCTGGGTATGGGTTCTCTTAAGTACCAGTTTACCGAAGGGTTGAGCTTAATGTTTCGCTCCGCCTTCGACCAGACATTTGACCATTGGGAAAACAGGAAATATAACTGGACATACACCATTGCCGATGCAGGTCATTACGGCATCAATGACATAAATGCCATGGAGGTGAACAATGACCTCCTGCTGAACTATACGCACAACTTCGGGGATATGCTCTCCCTGAATGCATCCGTGGGTGGAAACATGTTGCATCAGAAGAGCGGCAGCAGGTCGATGCGCACAAACAGGTTGCTCAAACCCGATTTCTTTTCGATCGGTAATACAAGCCAGGTCCTCGCAGGTGATGGTTATTGGGAGAAGAAGATCAACTCTGTGTACGGATTTGCCACCTTTGGTCTTAAAGACTTTCTCTTCTTAGATGTAACGGCAAGAAATGACTGGTCATCCACCCTGCCAAAAGAGAACTGGTCCTATTTCTATCCTTCGGTGGGTCTTACCTGGATCCTGACAGAAATGCTGGATACCTCTTCGGACTTGCTGACATTTGCCAAGTTGCGGGCCAGTTATGCAGAGGTGGGTAACGATACAGGAGCCTATGCCATTCACAACACCTATGGTTTCGGATCCGGTGGTCAGGCTGGTTATGCCTGGAGAAGCGGTACACTTGCCGCCACAGGCCTGATGCCTGAGAATACCAAATCCACCGAATTTGGATTCGATGTGAGGCTGTTCCAGAACCGGTTGGGTGTTGACTTCACCTGGTATAAATCCAATACTTTCAATCAGCTGCTGAGGGTTCCATTGCCCATTGCTTCAGGATATTCATCCAAGTTTATCAATGCAGGGAATGTCCAGAACCAAGGGGTGGAGATCATCCTGAATGCTACACCGCTGGTTCTGGGAGATTTCCGCTGGGACATGACGATTAACTACGCCCAGAATGAGAACCTCCTTATTGAACTGACCGATGATATGGATGAATACACCACCCGCGGCCGTAGCTGGATGACCACACACAAAGTGGTTGTGGGAGAAGAGTATGACCAGATCTTCGTCAGAGGGTTTATGAGAGAGAATGACGATCCCAATGGCCGGATGTTGGTCAATAGCCTGGGTCTGCCCCTGACTACTCCCGGACAAACCGTAATGGGCGGAAGTGGTGCTGCGGACTGGTCAGGCGGTTTCTCCAACAGCTTTAGCTGGAAGGGAATCAACCTGAGTGCGCTGATCGATGCAAGGATGGGTGGCATGGTATACTCCTTTACAGAGGCGAACCTCACCTCGGATGGATTCTCCGCGCAAACCCTTGAAGGCAGAGATGGATTTGTGGTAGACGGATTGAAAGATGATCAGGACTACGAGGCAAATCCGGATGGTGACCCCATATGGGTTGAAAACGACATTGTGGTGACTTCAGAAGAGTACTGGATGTCCCTGGGTGGAAGAAACTCCCCTATTGGTGGAGCTTACGGTTATGATGCTTCTTTTGTGCGCCTGCGCGAAGTGCTGCTGGGTTATACGATACAGCTGAACTCTTCTGCTATCCAGAGCATCGGTCTGTCGCTCTACGGAAGAAACCTGGGTTTCCTCTATAACGCTTCAGGAATTATCGATCCCGGAATGTCTATGGGTGTTGGTAATATTCAGGGCGTTGAAGGATTTGCACTGCCCACTACACGGACCTTTGGTATTAACGCCAGGTTTAAATTTTAATAAAGCAAAAACTAAAAAATTGATACATATGAAGACAATTAAATTATTAGGTTTTGCATCTGCCGTTCTCATAGCAACATCCCTGTTTGTTGGATGTACCGAAGATTTCGAGGAGATCAATACCAATGAAAGAGCCCTGTCCCAACTGGATGCGGCTATGCTGGGTAATTTATTTGCGCGAGTCCAATACAGAGGATTCCATATTAATTATCACCAGACACCGCAAACCCTTTTTGCGGACTATTTTACCCAATATACCATGAATATCCAGAATGCATTCCCTTCTGACAGGTATGTGATGGTAGGGGGCTGGATAAATGGAAACTGGCGTGGGTTCTATGGCGCTGTTGCAGGCAACCTCGGTGTACTGCTGGAGGAGACCGACCCGGCTGAGTATCCCGAAAGGGCAACCATGCATGCAGTAGCTCAGATCTTCCGTGTTATTGTGTATGAACGTCGTACCAATTACTGGGGACCCGTTCCCTACTTCTCGGTGAATAATGGTGAGATAAGCGTTCCTTATGACAGCGAGGAGGATATCTACAAGAGTTTCTTCACCACGCTGGATGATGCACTGGCCATACTGAATGCCAATAAGGGAGGAAATGCCTTTGGCGCCAATGACCAGATTTACAGCGGTGATATCGATAGTTGGATCATATTCGCCAATACGCTGCGGCTCAGGCTGGCCATGCGGGTATCCGATGTGGAACCCGGACTGGCACAAACCCAGGCCGAGAAGGCGGTTGCAGACGGAGTGATGGAAGTCAATGCTGACGATGCCCTTTTCCAATGTACAGCCAACAGCAGGCATAACATGCCCAGGATGCTTGGATGGGCTGAGTTCCGCATGAGCGCTACCATGGAGAGCATTTTGCAGGGCTATGAAGATCCGCGCATGCCGTTGATGTACCAACCTGCGGTAACAGATGGAGCATACAGGGGAGCACGGAACGGTTATGAAATTGCAGATCTGGGTGGTATAGCAGAGCTTCTTCCGGATAATCTTTCAGATTACGGTCCCAGGTATGTGCCCGTCTCTGTACAGGCCGATCTTCCCTATGAGATCATGTGGTCTCCGGAAGCGTGGTTCCTCAGGGCCGAAGGTGCCATGAAAGGCTGGAACATGAATACAACAGCTGAAGAGGCTTATAACGCCGGGATCGAAGCGAGCTTTGGCTACTGGACTGCCTGGGGTCTCGATATGGGAACCCTTGAGGCCTATCAGCAAAGCACCAATGTGCCCGTTGCTACCTGGGATGCACCCGAACCGATATCCACCGTTCCTGTTAAATTTGATGCAGGCAATCCTGATGTTGCCCTGGAGCAGATCGCTATCCAGAAATGGCTTGGACTCTGGCCCGATGGATGGGAAGCGTGGGCGGATCAACGCAGATCGGAACTGCCGAAGAGGTATGACATCATGGCTTCGGAGAATCCGAATGTGCCTGTGAACAAGATGCCGCGCAGGTTACCGTTTGTGAGTAGTGAATATGAGCAAAATGCAGACGCAGTTAATGCGGCCGCTGGCATGCTGAGCGGACCTGATCAGGCAAACACACGACTCTGGTGGGATCCGGAATGATAGATTCTTAAATTATCTTTATTATACAGAGACTGCCTCAAAAGGGCAGTCTCTTTTTTTTCGGGATACCCAAACACAACTGAAAATGTTAGCTTCGCTGAGCTCGCAAGCTCGGTTCCTCCGGAATATTCATAGAATATTTGTATTTTCGGGGCTTACATGAGACGTATATGAGAAAGAGCTTCAGATCCATTTTCATCCTGACCATAGCCATGGCCATGCTCCTGCTCTCATGCAGTCAGAACAAAAAACAGTTCACCCTCCTCTCCCATAAACGAACCGGGATCACCTTTAGAAATACCATTCAGGAGAGTGAGAACTTCAACCATTTGCATTACAGTTATTTGTACAATGGCTCAGGAGTAGCCATCGGAGATATAAATAATGATGGTTTGCCCGATATATTTTTTACAGGCAACCTCGTCAACAGCCGTCTTTACCTGAACAAGGGTAATTTCAGGTTCAAAGATATTTCACAGGAAGCAGGGGTCTCTGCCGGCGAGACCTGGAACAACGGAGCCACCATGGCCGATGTGAACGGGGATGGGTTCCTGGATATTTATCTGTGCAGTTCTACCGACGGGCGTGCCAAATACCGGAAAAATATCCTGTATATCAATAACGGGGACCTAACCTTCACCGACAGAGCCGAAGCGTATGGTATTGAAGATCCGGCCTATTCCACCCACAGTGCATTTCTTGATTATGATAAGGACGGAGACCTGGATCTGTTCGTCATTAACCATTCGCTCGACACTTATACCAGGTTTAATGAGAATTCTGCCGGACATAAAGAGGAGTACAGCCCCATATTCGGACATAAGCTTTTTCGAAACGACGGAGAAACATTTGCAGAAGTAACTAAAGAGGCGGGTATTCTGTCAAACGTTATCAATTTCGGTCTCGGCATAACTGTATCGGATTTCAATAACGACCACTGGCCCGATATCTATATCTGTAATGATTACTACGAGCAGGATTACTTTTATATCAATCAAAAGGATGGCACTTTCTCCGAGCAAATGGAAGAACATTTTAGCTACATCTCATTTTCTTCCATGGGCAATGATGCCGCTGACATAAACAACGATGGAACCATCGATCTCTTTACCCTTGATATGCTTCCGGAAGGAAACGCCGAGCAAAAACTTGTGGAAGGGCCCCACAATTACGAAAAATTCAAACTGCTCGAAACGAGAGGTTTCTATAATCAGACCACCCGGAATATGTTGCATTTAAATGAAAACGGGGAGCATTTTACTGAGATAGGGCAATATGCCGGTATATTCGCCACCAACTGGAGCTGGTCGCCCCTGCTCTGCGACTATGACAACGACGGATTGAAGGACCTTTTTATCAGCAACGGATATGGGAAGAACAATACGCATATGGATGTAATTGTGTTGCTTGTTGATGACGCTCAGGAACACCAAAGAGGAGGGAGAGGGATGAATAATATGGAGGTGATTGATCAGATCCCGTCGACCATTCTTCAGAATTATATGTTCAGAAACAACGGGGATCTTACCTTTGAAGATGTGGGGCCTGACTGGGGATTTGAACACTCCACTCTCTCCAATGGAGCGGCTTACGCTGACCTGGATAATGACGGGGATATGGATCTGGTGGTCAGCAACATCAACGAATATGCATTTCTCTACAGGAACAATTCGGAGGAGCTGACCGATAATCATTACCTTAAGATCCGGTTGAAAGGGAGTGGGATGAACAGCGGAGGGATCGGGGCACGGATCGATGTAACCTGCGGAGAAAAGAGTTTCACTCAGGAATTCTATCCATCCAGGGGCTATTTGTCTTCCATGGATCATGCGCTGATCTTTGGGCTGGGAAGTGCTACAACTGTTGATCAGCTTACGATTACCTGGCCCGATCTCAGGGTCCAGACACTAGGGAATATTGAGGTGGACCAGACGATTGAACTTAATAACGAGGATGCAGCAATGATGGAACCTCAACCTGACCCGGTTCAACAGACGCTGTTCCAATCAGTGAATGAAAACAGACCTCTTCAATACCTGCATCAGGAGAATGAATATATTGATTTTAACAAACAACCCTTACTGCCTCATTTACTTTCAACCCAGGGACCGTACATGACCACCGGAGATGTAAATCGTGACGGTCTGGATGACCTCTTTATCGGTGGTGCCATGGGATTTCCGGGCAGACTTTATATTCAGTCAGGAGACGGAACATTTGAACCCAGGGAGATGCACTGTTTTGAAACAGATAAGGGGAGCGAGGATATGGGCGTATTGTTTGTGGATGTGGATGGAGACAGGGACCTGGATCTCTATGTGGTAAGCGGAGGAAATGAATTCTCCCAGTCATCAGCTAAACTCCAGGACCGGTTGTACCTGAATGACGGTACAGGGTTTTTCACTAAGTCTGAAGAGCGAATCCCAACGATGCTTACCAGCGGTTCATGTGTGAAAACTGCTGATATTGACAATGACGGAGACAGCGATCTGTTTGTGGGTGGCAGATTATCTCCCGGCCTCTACCCCACTGCTCCAAGAAGCTATATACTTGAAAATGACGGAACGGGGCACTTCAGCGATGTAACAGAAGAGAAAAATGCAGCACTCCTGAATCCGGGTATGGTGACTGATGCCCTGTTGACAGATTTCAGCGGGGACGGAGTGCCCGACCTTATCCTGGTGGGTGAATGGATGGCTGTCAGGATGTTCCAAAACAGGGGCTCCGGATTCGAAGAGCTGACAGGAGCCGGGTGGATGCAACACTCCCAGGGGTGGTGGAACACAATCTCTTCCGGCGACTTTGACCTGGACGGGGACACCGATTTTGTCCTTGGCAACCTGGGGGAGAATTTTCAGATTAAAGCGACACCTGAAGAACCGGCCACAATCTATGCCTCAGATTTTGATAACAATGGTTCACTGGATGCAGTGATGTGCTATTATATCAACGGTGAGAACTATCCCCTCTATTCGCGGGATGACCTGGTTTCTCAAATACCCGATATCTTGACAAGATATCCTACCTATGCAGATTATGCCCATCAGACCATCACCGATATCTTTCCGGAAGAGGCATTGGACAATGCACTGGTACTTCAGGCCAACACTTTCACCACCTCCTACCTCGAGAACCTGGGGAACAACCAATTCGCTATCTCGGATCTGCCCCTGCCGGCCCAGTTATCACCGGTATACAACATAGGAACCGGTGACTATAATAACGATGGAGATCCGGACCTGCTTCTTACCGGAAATTTCTTTGGATCCAGAATCAAGTACGGACGACTTGATGCAAACAGGGGAACAGTGCTTCTGGGTGACGGGAATGGACATTTTGTGCCGGTCCCAAA
>JBDLIX010000152.1:0-12723 GCA_039714655.1 Bacteroidota bacterium | reverse complement strand
CAATGAATGGGGAAAAAATGCATATGTTGATTATTCATATGACACCCCTGGCAATATAATTGAAGAGATCAGAAGATTCTGGGATGCTGAGGTCAATGAATGGGTCTATTCTCGAAAGTCAGAAAATTTCTGGTCAGATCTTTCTGACAATATTACTGAAGATCCGGGTTTTATGGTTGCTCCCAATCCTTTTACTGATTATACCATCGTTAGGTTTTCAGAGCCGGTCTCATCCATATCCATTGATTTGAGTGACAGGAATGGCCGGATTGTAAGAACCATAGATAATGTGAGTGGTATTTCAGTCACAATTCAAAGAGGCAATCTGCCGGGCGGGGTCTACTTTATCAGGGTCCATACTGATGAACCCGGCGTTCAGAAAGTAATTATCATGTAAGGTTTAACCAATTATTAAATATGCAATTCACCTCCAGTTTATGTTCGGTCATACTCCTGGCCATGTCAATACTGTCCTGTAACAGGACAACCGGTCCGGAAAAAACAGAAATAGCTTTTCCCGATCTGTCAGGCCCCTACCTGGGCCAGTCCCTTCCCGACTCGCTTCCGGTCCTTTTTGCACCGGGAGTGGTCTCCACCGGTATGTTTACACGCGATGTGGCCATTGCACCCTATGGAAAGGAGATTTATTTTTGTGTGGCCATCGGCAATTATGCCTATTCTACTATTCTTTATACCAAAGAGGTGAATGGGAAATGGCTGGCACCGGAAATCGTCTCTTTCTCGGGAGGCCCCGGAGTGATGGATTTTGAACCAGCCCTCTCCCCTGACGGTAACAAGCTGTTCTTTCTTTCTACCCGTCCCGACGGAGACGAACCGGTGGGTGACCAGGATATCTGGTATGTGGATCGAACAACCGATGGCTGGGGAATACCTAAAAACCTTGGAAAACCAGTAAATACAGATGGAGGTGAGTTCTTTCCTTCTCTGACCAATGAAGGAACCCTTTACTTCACAAGGAATGAAAAGGGGAGCGGCCTGAACCAGATCTTTCGTAGCAGGTGGGTAAAGGGATCATTCCAGGAGCCGGAGCTGCTTCCGGAGCAGGTGAACTGCGGCACCAACCGCTTCAATGCATTTGTGGCCCCGGATGAGAGTTATATGATCGTCCCCGCAGTAGGAATGGAAGATGCTTTCGATGGCGTGGATTACTACATCGTATTCCGGGATATGAACGACAATTGGTCGGAACCCATCAACATGGGAAAGCATGTGAACCTGGACAATGCCCGGGGCTGGTCGCCCTATGTCTCACCAGATGGTAAATATTTCTTTTTTATGGCGACACGGACCAAAGAGATTGAGTCCTGGCAGTGGAGCTACAAAACCCTGAAGTCGCTTTATAACTCATCCGGCAATGGAAATCCGGATATCTATTGGATGGATGCCGGTATTATTCGGGAACTGAGAGAGAAAACTTTGGCTAAATAGAGCCTGCTCTCTACCTGAATTGGAGTGTCTGCTGCAGAATGTCCATCATACCGGTGGCATTGACCCGCATGGAGATCCAAACCTGCAGAGTTGAGTAGTTCTTTTCATGCATGACAACTTCTGTTTTATCCTTATTGTTCAACTAATTGTACTATTTTCCCGCCCTGCTCCATACTCTCTTTTGCCCCGATCAGTGTGCGGATTATATTCTCTGTTTTTTCAAAGGGAATCCGGGATTGGCCCTCACCAACCGACTTGATAAACTCAAGCATGTTCTCTTTGAAACTCATATAAGAATTCTTGAACTCAGCCATCCGCCAGCCATTCTGACCAAAAACAGATATCTGAAAAGTAGGATGTATCTTCATAAATATATGGACTGTCGCCAGCAGGCCATTCTCAAACCCGATTAATACGATGTCTTTTTCGGATTCACTGATGTGCTGGACCGATTCAGCCACCGGATCATCCAGCAATGCAAAGAGCCCTTCAAGCATGTGAACCGCATATTTCTCCCAATCCTTGGTCCCCACAACCGTTACCAGTTTAATAGGCCCCAGTGAAGCCAGTTCTATCCTCATGGCCCGGAATTCAGTAGAGTAGCGCATGGAAGAACATGACATCAGGAATTTCCCATTTTCTTGCTGCCGGGAAAAAAACTCCAGATCCTCTGAAGTAAAGGCCAGCGGTTTATCAATGAAAATGGGAACCCCGGCATCCAGAAATGGTGTAGCCATGGCCACATGGTTGCCTGGATCATCCCTTGCCAGAAGCACTGCATCCACCTGGCCGATCATATCTTCCATCCGGTCCACCACATGATCAATCATGGAAGCTTTGGCAATATGTTCTGATATACCCCGGTCCTGGGTCCATATATGTGTAACCTGTGCCCCGTCAATACCCAGGGTATCGCTATTTGCTTCGAGATAGAGCGGAATTCCTGCGAAGCCACATTGATCCATCACTGTTCTGTCATAACCTCCATTGATAATGGCTGACCATGAGTAGGGATGGCCATTCCCTTCACTCATTCCTATAATCCCTAATTTTAACATATCTGATTTGTTTTAGTATTTTCCAGGCTCTTCCACCAGTTCACGAATGATATCGATGCGCTCCCAGCGTTATTTCACATGCATCATCATTGTTATCTGTTCAGGTGAGCCATCCCATTCTTTCCCAATTAACCAGGTCCAGAAAACCGGTATCCGGATATTGAAGATCTCTTACTGTCTGTAATGTTTCACTATCTAAATAGTTTCCATCTGCAATACTTAAAGCTTGCTCTAAATAGGCCAATTTATCTATACCCACAAGTACTGAGGCTACCTGGTCAAAGGATAGGGCAAATTTCATGGCCAGGGAAGAAAGGTCATGAATCGACTCGTTGAAAAGCTTTCTGAATAACTCAATGTGCTGCTCCACATCCTTCAGCTCCGGGTGGAGATTCCTGCCTTTATTGCTCAATATACCCTTAAACAGCACCGAGCGTACCATAATGCCAACTCCTTTTGCTGTAGCCAGGGAAAAAAGAGCTCCCTGCGATTGATCCATCAGGTTAAATGGCAGCTGGATTACATCCCACCTGCCGCTTTCAATTGCTTTTTTTGTCTCCTCCACACTATAAGTGGAAACACCGGTAGCCCGGATCACCCCTCTCTTCCTCAATCCTGCAAATACCTCTGCAATTATATCGTTTTCCAGGATCTCCTTATCAACCTGGTGCAACTTATATATATCCACATAATCAGTTTGAAGTTCATTAAGGCTTTCCTCAAGGGATACTTCGATCATCTCTCTGATCATTTCCGGTGAATGCAGCGCTCCGGTACTGTCACGCAAAGGCCCGCATTTGGTACTGATAACCACCCGCTCCCTTTTTCCCCTGAAAGCCTCTCCCATGATCTGTTCACTGCTTCCGTAAGCGGGGGCGGTATCAAAAAGGTTGATTCCCGTGTCTATTGCTTCATTCAACAGGCGAACAGAGTCCTCCCGGGAAAGCATATCCGCTTCACTTCTTATGCCGATCCCGTAAGGTAATCCTATCTCCACACCGCCGAAAGCTATTTCGGACACCCGAATGCCGGTTTTACCAAGGGTTCTTTTATTCATGTGATTGTATTATGATGATTAAGCTAGTCTTTTAAATCCGATCTGGCGCACCGGACATCTCAGCAGTTTATCAACACGGTCATTTTGAATTCCCTCCTTTATGAGTTCAAAGACTTCGTCAATTGCTTGCCGGATCCTTTCAATGTCACCGGAAGTGTGGGTATAACTCATGTAAAAAACGCTAATGGTATAGATACCTCTTGCGATCATCTCCTGGATAAAGAGTGTCATGATTTTGGAGGTATCTTCCCCATAATTGAATCCCAGGCTGAACCAGCTTCCATGTCCCGGTATATCTACCTTAAGTTCGTGTTTTTGTGCCAGTTGCTCGATGTGAGTCATTAACAAACGACCCGTTCTTTTAAGGGTCTCAATAACCGGCTCATTTCTGATCTCGGTGAGCGTTGCAAGTCCCGCGGCCAGCGCTGTACTATCACTCCAGTATGTGCTGCTGATAAAATTATCGGCCTGTTTCTCCATGATCTCCCTGCGGCCGGTCACCGCAGCCAGGGAGTAACCATTAGCCATGGCTTTGGCAAATGTGGCCAGATCCGGTGTAACGTCATAATACGCCTGTGCACCTCCATTTGACATCCTGAAACCGGTGATTACCTCATCAAAAATAAGCAGGCACTTGTGCTCATCGGCCAATTGCCTAACACCTTCAAGGAATCCTGCCCCGGGTTGCTTATTGCGGGTAGGCTCCATGATGATACAGGCTACTTCACCGGCATTCTCTTTCAATACGCTTTCCAGCTGTTCCAGGTTGTTGTATTCAAATGGGAGGCAGGTCCCCTCCAATGAGGCAGGGACACCCTTTGGATTCAATCCGGGCAACAGATGAGTGTCGAGTGTGGAGTCTGATCCCAGGTTGGCTGCCAGGTACCAGTCATGCCATCCATGATAGCCGCAAAAAAGCACCTTTTCCCTTCCCGTATGGGCCCTGGCCATCCTTACAGCAATCGCATCTGCCTCACCTCCGCTCTTGCAGAATTTCACCATCTCGGCACAGGGAACCATCTCAACCATTGCCTGTGCCACCTCAATTTCAAGTTCGTTATTGATACTTCCCAGCACACCCTTGTCTATCTGATTCTTTACGGCATGATCCACCTTATCATATCCGTAACCCAGTATTACCGGGCCAATACCCATAGCCGTATCAATAAACTCATTTCCGTCCACATCCCAAAAATGGGCATCCTTCATTTTTTCAAAATAGATGGGTGCCTGGCCATATGCTCCCAGTTCGGGCCGGCGGCTAAACAGCTGGGTGCCATATGGAAAGAGTTGTTTTGCCTCCCGGTAAAGCTTGTAGGATTGTTTATATCCCGAGCCAGGGCCTACTATTCCATTATTACTTTTCATTATCGCAAATGAAAATATCGTCACTGTTTCGTTTCAGTTTTTCCATCTGTTCTTTTCAAAGGGAAGATAGCTAAAATTAAACTGACAATAAGAGCTGCGAAAAATGAAAGAGGAGAAAAGGGCTCCACATTGACCGCTCCGAGCTTTTTAATGGCTTAAAATACTATTTTTGAAAGCTAAACACTTGAGGCGTGCCTGTTAAAAAACTTACTCCAATCCTCCTTAGTCTCTTTTTAAGCCTTTGCTATTCCCATGCACAGGAAAATGTGCAGGCTGTAAAGTTTGATACTCCACCCATCATTGATGGGATTATCAGTGAGGAGGTGTGGATGGAGGCCGATCCTGTCACAGATTTCATACAAAGAGTGCCTTTTAATGGTCAGCCCTCCACTGAGAAAACTGAAGTGTATATCGGATTTGACCAGCACAATCTATACATCGCATTTCGATGCTATGGTGACCCCCAATTGATCACTGCCAAAGAACTGGCAAGGGATGTGAGTTTGCAGTATGACGACCGGATCCAGGTAATCCTGGACACCTATCTGGACCGGCGAAATGGTTACTGGTTTCAGGTGGGACCCAGAGGGTCTATTGGAGATGCCATTGTGAGTGAGAATGGTGCCGCTTTTAATAAGGCATGGGATGGTTTGTGGACCGGTAAGGCTCAGATCCATAGTGAGGGGTGGGATACAGAAATGGCCATCCCCTTTAAAACACTTGGATTTGAACAGGGATCTGACAAATGGGGGCTGAAGCTGATCCGAAACTATATGCGCAAGGAGGAGACGGATTACTGGCCCGTCGCGAATCTGAACTCCCATAGGTTTCAAATTTCGGACGCTGGTACTTTGAGTGGACTGGAAGGGATCAGTCAGGGGCTGGGTCTGGATATTGTGCCCTATGGTCTCACAGGAGCAGACTACACAAGTAGTGAGGAGAAGATTACTCCGGAGTTGAATGCAGGACTGGAGGCCTACTACAACCTTACTCCGAATCTGAAAGCGGCGATTACCCTCAATACCGATTTTGCACAGACTGAGGTGGATGACCAGGAGATCAACCTGACCAGGTTCCGGTTGTTCTATCCCGAAAAAAGAGATTTTTTCCTGGACGGAGCTAACTACTTCAACTTCGGTATTAATGGTGACAGAGCCAATCCCATGCATACAAAGTTGATCCCCTTTTTCTCCAGGCGGATTGGACTGGATTCTACCGGGAGTCCCATTCCTGTCATGGTTGGCAGTAAAATTACAGGTCAATCAGGTCACTGGAACATTGGTGCCCAATATATGAAAGACCAGCGGAATGGCTGGAAGAACTCTCATTTTGCAGTGACCAGGATTTCCCGGAATTTCGGGGATCAATCCCAAGCCGGTTTCATCACTACTTATGGCAATGCACTGGAAGATATGGCCAATCTTCTTCTTGGGTTTGATCTGAGACTGGGGACATCCATGTTTCGAGGGGATAAAAACATGGCCCTTACCCTGTATGGATTAAAGTCTTTTACACTCTTTGAAGAGCCTGTTATGGAGATACCGGGAAGAGAGCTTGCATACGGAGTTGAATTTGTTTACCCCAACGATCTGTTGTTTATGAGGATGGGACATATGCAAATTCAGGAGAATTTTGTGGCTGGTATTGGATTTGTCCCGCGACCGGGAGTGCGCCAGTCCTATGGGAATTTTTTGGTGGGTCCCAGGCCAGAGAAATGGGGAATCATCCAGATCCAGGCAGGAGCCGGCATCGACTATATAACCGGATTTGATAACCGGTTGCTAACCCGTGAATGGAACGCTACACCCCTGAAAATCAAGTTTCTTTCGGGCGATGAAATTGGCTGGGAGATGACATCATCCTATGAACTTCTGGAAGATCCCTTCTCTATTTACGAGGAGTACATCATTCCTGAAGGTGCGTATAATTTTCTCTGGCAAACCTTTTCCGCTCACTCTGCCCAGCGCCGAAACCTATGGACAACAGTCGATTACAGGATCGGCAGATTCTACAATGGTACCAGGAACGAGATTAAACTGAAAGCGGGGTATAAAGTGATGGTTCCCTTGTTTGTGGGTGGCGCATTGATAAGGAATAACATTCAGCTTTCCGATGATGAATTTATTACCAACATTTACCGGATCAACCTGAATATCCTCTTCAGTCCCGATATAACCCTCTACAATTTTGTTCAATATGACACTCAGTCCAATCGCATGGGATGGCAGTCCAGGTTCCAGTGGATCCTTCAGCCGGGCCGTGAAATATTCCTTGTATGGAACAGCATAGCCAGGGATCCATACGAGCGGTTTCAGCTAGAGGAAGCCAGTGCACGACTTAAAGTGAAGTTCACGATCAGGTTTTAATAACCCTTCTAATGGTAGCAACAATCAAGTAAAGAACGGGCCGGGCGCACAAAAAAAGTCCGGCCATCTTTTCAGAAGGCCGGACCATTTAACTATTCAAC
The DNA here is from genome assembly GCA_039714655.1 of Bacteroidota bacterium. Classification (GTDB taxonomy): domain Bacteria; phylum Bacteroidota; class Bacteroidia; order Bacteroidales. Next base: position 5,324 of record JBDLIX010000152.1, on the reverse strand, counting down.
TATTAAACTACTAAAGACTATGAAGAATAGGACTATTTGATTAAGGTCATTTTATGTACCTGGAAGGTGTTGCCTGCCATGATCCGACAGAAATAGACCCCTCCCGACAGATTTGCGCCGTCAAACATCACTTCATGCTGACCGGCGATCTGATTTTCATTCACCAGGTTAGCCACTTCAGCTCCGGTAACATCGTAAATCTTCATGATCACATGGCTGTTATCTGACAGGTTATACCTGATCTGAGTATTGGAGCTAAATGGATTTGGATAGTTCACCAGGCTCAGCTCAGCTTGCTCACCTCTGCGCTCAATCACAGGATTGGCCCATCCATTCTCCCAGGCTTCTACCATTTCCTGACCAAACCAGTTCAGGTCTCCCAGCGGATAACCATCACTTCCGGCAGTCAGGAGTGCTGCAGCAGTTGGCTTAAAATCGAACGGCAGAGGCCAGATGAAATCTTTCTTCTCTTCTCCATTCGGGTGCCAGTAAATGGGGAAAGGATATTCAGGCGATCTATCGGCCTCGGCAAAGCGGCGCTGTTCACTCTGTAACATAATTTGGGTAAAGGCTTCGTCCGGGATATCAAAGACGAACTCAGGATCATACTGGGTACCATCATCCGGAGACCAGTTGTTGGTAACGTTCCATCCATATTTGGTAATGAAGCCATAGTTGGAAGGCGTGATAAATGGGAACTCGGTCACACCATGTGCATCATTCCAATCCATCACCCGCTGCTCATCAAACTGCAGGTTGTTGGTCACGTCAAATATCCGGTCTTTACCCGCTTCCGTTACCGAATCAAGTACATGCGGGAAACTCATGATTGTGCCATTCAGTGTGTCTCCAAAATCATCATAACTGACATGGTCACCTCCATAATAGAGTGTATCTGCCTTGTAACGTTCACCTACATAACCCCTGATGTGTGTATTGTAGTAGATGTTGTTTGTTACCGTGAACTGGTAGCCATAGTTTTTGTAATAATCCTCACCCCAGGTGTTGACATAGGTGTTGTGGTCCATTTCCTGGACACCCATCACCCCCTTTGAGGTACTGCCATGAGCGCGACCACCCGTAAAATAGGTATTATTCCAGGCTTTGAAAACAATACTGTCTCCCTTGTACTGGGGACCGGTAAAACCGCCCAGGTTGTCGGGTCGTTGTGTACACATGTTGAAAAAGATATTGTCGTGGTATGTATATATACCGCCGTTATGCGATTGGGTTTTCATGAAATAATGACTACCCTGCACAACGCAATTGATGGCCTGGATATCCAGGGTGCCATCCTTATCTATAAGCACTGCCCCTCCATATTGTACATTGTCGGGGGAATAGCCTATGATCCCCACATTCTCCAGGGTCAGATCTGACGCAGCTAAGAAAAGATACTTACTCGTCCCATTTTCGCTGGGATCTACAAGCATACTCAGCACTGCAGGACCATCCGGATCATCCAGGGTGTAATCCTCGCCCCTGATGATGGTAGGGACTGTGATATGACAGGCTGAGTCAAACACATATTGTCCACCCTTTCTCAGGATGATTGTAGCACCGGGATTGTCCGTGACAGCTGTAGTAATGGCGTTCAATCCCTCTTCCGGCTCAACGATCACTTCTTCCTGCCCAAAGGTAGTGTTGTTGGTCAGCATCAATATGCCAACAACCAGGAACATGTTCTTTGTAAAATGTAAAATCTTCTTCATTTTTCTTTTGGGTTTTAGTTAAAATTTAAATATTTAAATCTGATTTTTTGTTTTGTGGCTATCAAATACCTCCTTTCTTTGATTAGGTTAGATACACTGTTTTTATATTAGTTATTATGTTCGTTGTTCGTTAAAATTTGTACCGGACGCCTATGTCACCGGAAACACCATACCTTTCATCCCTCACAATTTTGTCGGGGTAATAGGTTAAAGCAGTCCGGTCCGGGTTATTGGTCATGTTGTTTATATTCAGGTAGAGAACCAGTCCCGGGACCTTTTTGAACTTTTGCGAGAGCTGCATATCCAGCCGCAACAGTGCAGATTTGTCCTGGTCGAGGGATATTTTTTCAGATGTTGCTCTGGTGATGGTGTAACTCTGGTAATAGGCAGAGATCCTTCCTGCAAAACCTCCCAGTTCATACCCCAGTGCCACATTGGCGATCATGTCGGGCATCCCGATTATTTTGTTGACACGGGAGCTGTCTACCCCTACGTATTCTCTGTAAGGGTAAACGGGAAGTTCGACCACAGAAAAACTGTAAAACGGATACCTGGTCTCCGACTGCATGTAGGTAAGGTTCATGTTCAGCAAAATGCCATTGAAAGGCTTGGGCAGGTATGAAAAGTGGGTCTGCCAGTCAACCTCCAGCCCCTGCACATAACCGGCCCACTCATTGTTCTTCGGATAGGAGTATGGCTTGTTCTGGTAGGCAGGTGACAATCCCCACGCTTCCGGATCTAAAATCCTCACGGTGTAGTTAAACACCTGGTCGACCAGCTTCTTATAAAACGCCCCGATGGTGAACAGTCCGGTTTTGCCCGTGTAGAAGGAGAAATAGATGTCGTAGTTGTAGTTGGTCTGCGGTACCAGATCCGGATTTCCCCGCGTTGTTACAGCGGTGCCATCATTGGTTAAATACCTGGGACTCAGCTGAGTGAATCCCGGGCGTGTTAATGTCTTGGTAGCCGCCAGGCGTATATCAAACCATTTGGTCGGTTTGATCTTCAGATGTACCATGGGGAGGATCTGATCATTGATATTTTGCGCAGTAGTATCCCGTATGCTGCCCTGGTCCTTATAGAGCTTCCCATAGCCATTGAGTGTAACATATTTGGCTGTTGTGGTGAGGTCATATTGCTCATACCGGATCCCGGGCATGAGTGTAATGTACTCTCCAATGTCGATTCCCGCCATCATATAACCGGCATAATACCGTTCCCTGTTCGTATAGTCATACGCATCGCCAGGCATTGATTGTAAAAGTAAATCCTGCATGGTGTCTAACACAATTTCCACCTTGTCGAAGTCGGGATAGAAATAGGTATTGGCCTCCAGGATGGAGAATTCCCGCTCATGCGGTTCGAGTGCAAAAGTCCCATGAGCAACATAACCATTGGGCAGATATACCCAGCCAAAATCGGGCAGCCTTTCCTGTACGGTCATGATAAACCCCCCTTCACCGTGTCCATGATAAAATGATTCGCCATTTTGAAAATTATCGTAACCCCGTTCATAACCGCGGACCTTTCCTCCGAATTTTAGGAATCCGTCAATTTTTTTGCCCATGCGAAAGGGCACTTCCACATCCAGCCTGGCATCCCGCTCTGCTGAATACCTCTCTTGGTTGTATCTGTAGATACTGTTGCTCCCTGTCCAATAAAGGTCATGGGTGGCATAAGTCAAAAATTCATCGATGGAGGTGGAGGGAGTAATGTCCGATATACCAGCCGCCATCCCTGCTTCATTTCCGGAAGAATAATACATCTTATCAACGGTTTCATCACGATTATTTGACATGGAAGCACTCCATTCCACTTTGGCACCCCAAAGGGTATGTTCACCTCCCACTCCCTGCAGAAAATTTTTTGCTAAACCATGATCGTAAAGTGAATTATACGTTAGGGAGGCCGTAGTGTTATATTGGTTTGATGAAGTGAACTCCTCCGCGTCCAGTTGGCTGAAGAATGCCTGGTAAAAGAGCTTCCCGCTTTTCAACCTGAAATCAGTGTAGAGGGTGGCCCCATACCGGTTGTTCAGGTTTTCTGTATGGGCCATGTTAACTGAACTGAGATAAGTCGGCTTAACATCTTCTGAACCAGTTGCTGCACCCGCAAGGGTTATGTAAGAGGCCGACAATATATCCCTGCCCCGGTCCTTCCGGTCATAGTTCAGACCCAGCATCACTCCCAGCCTGTCGTTAAAAAAGCGGTTGCTCAACAGGGCTGATACATCCTGCATCTTAAACGAGTTGGTGAAGCCATTATAGCCGGTCTTTACCCATATATCCTTCCTGAACCCCGGCAACGCCTCACGCATCTTGAATTCCACATTGCCGCCCAGTACATCTCCCTCCTGGTCGGCCATAAAGGCCTTGTTGACTTCAATGCCCCCGATCATGGAGGAGGCGATGGAGCCCAATCCGCCGTCCAGCCGCATTCCGTTTACATACATGGTATTGGAAGAGACCCCCCGGATCTTGACCGCAACAGCCTCACCACCACTCCTTATCACCGAAACACCCGGGAGGCGTGCCAGCGCTTCAGCAGCATTGGCATCGGGAAGCTCCCTGATCTTCTGTTCCGAAACCACATTCTTTATGTTGTTGGCTGCGATCTGGTTGTTGATCGCCCTCGCCTGTCCGCGCGCCATGGCTGTAACCACCACCTCCTCGCCCTGGATGGAGACTACAATCAGACGGAAATCCTGGCTGGTCACACCTCCGGCCGAAACCTGTACCGTGGCCTGACTGTCGGAATATCCAACGAAAGTGGTTCGAAGCTCATAAGTGCCTGGAGGAACATTCTTGATTGAATAAAATCCTTTGTCATCCGAGATTGCACCAATGGAGGTGCCCATTAATTGGATATTGGCATATGCTACCGGGTCACCTGTCTCATCATGAATTTGTCCCTGGATCTCACCGTTTTTCTGAGCAGATAACAGCGTGGAAATCAAGACTAGTGCGATCGTAATCGCTCCTTTTAGATAATTTTGCATTTGTTGAGGTGCTAAAAATTAATACTATGTTACAAATGATTCTACTTCATTCATATGGGTTGAACACATTATTCCGCGAACATTAGTGGGCACTGAGTAATAATAATCAGTGGGTTTTAGGTGCCCACTAATGTTCCATGAATTGATCGAAATATGGTTCTAAATAGTTTTCAAAGGATAAATGTAAGAAAAAAATAGAATTTCTGTTCAAGGACAGAATAAAAACTGTGTACGAGCACAATTTTTGAAGGGCCAACGCATATTAAATCTCTGAACCAGGTAGGATCATTTTTTTAAAATTTGTTGCTGACCTGCAGTGTGGTGATGGTGGAGTCACAAAAAAGTCCGGCCATCTTTTCAGAAGACCGGACTCTTTAACTATTAAATTATGAAGAATAGAACTATTTGATTAAGGTCATTTTATGCACCTGGTAGGCATTGCCTGCCTTGATATGGCAGAAATATATCCCACCTGACAAATGTGATCCGTTAAACAGCACCTCATGTTGTCCGGCGATCTGATTTTCATTCACCAGGTTGGCCACTTCAGCTCCGGTAACATCGTAAATCTTCATGATCACATGGCTGTTACCTGTTAGGTTGTACTTGATCTG
>JBDLIX010000151.1:0-12840 GCA_039714655.1 Bacteroidota bacterium | reverse complement strand
CCCCAAATGCTATTTGAATCTGCTAAAACTGCCGTGTTGCAATAAACCTGAAAATCAGGAATTTCTTGCCATTGAGACAGAACCTGGTCAATGGAAAGCAAACCAATAGCTATCATTAGTATATATTTCATATCATGCTGTTTTTACTTGGGTGAGTTTATTTGTTACTCATTTTGCCCCTCTGGTTATTAACAAGATATTAATAGTTGGCCAATCTCGCAGATTTACCCCCAATATTCTGTATGAATGATCAGGAACATATCCATATATTCGGGAGTTCAATCCACTCTTTCTTAACCGGGTCGATTGGCTCTGAACAAGAGTGGGTGCATTACTTATTTAGATTAGATATATATTGTTATTTGAATAACGCAAGTTATGCTCCATTGGGGAATTACATCTATATTTGCATAACAATTGACGGATAGATATGCCCTATGAATGTGAAATGAATAACAGTAAATAGAGTAACATACAGAAAAACAATAGTATAAAACAGATATTATTAGTAATCATGCCGAAAATAGAGTCATTTGAATCGCTAAAGAGGTACCAGTCGGAATTAAAAAAAATCGGCGACTCTCTTGAAGAGGTACGCAATGCTGGAAATCTGGTCACGGTAAAAATTGCCCTGGCTACATGCAGCAATGCTGCAGGAGCTGAAGAGATCATGACATTCATGACCGAAGCGCTCGATAAGCGGGGTGTTGATGCAATTGTTACCAAAACAGGGTGTATGGGTTATTGTTATGCCGAACCTACAATCGAGGTTGCACTTCCAAATCACGAACCGGTACTGTTTGCTGATGTGGATCTGCCAAAAGCCGATAAGATCATTGAAAGCTACATAAAGCAGGGTGTAATGGTAGACGGAGTGATCCCGGTGAATTATAAAACCATTGATGAACCATACAATTAAGAAAGATGCCAGCTGATACATTAATTGAAACACCGGTAAAAAAACAAATTCGCATCGCTCTCAGGAATTGCGGGGTGATCAATCCGGAGCGGATAGAAGACTACATTGAGAGGGATGGCTATTTTGCATTGGGAATGGTCTTAAGTGAATTGACGCCTGAGGAGGCCGTAGGAGTGGTCAAAGAGTCAGGGATCAGGGGTCGTGGAGGTGCAGGATTTCCTACAGGTTTGAAATGGGAGTTTGCCAACAAAAGCAAGTCAGATCAGAAATACGTTGTGTGTAATGCGGACGAAGGTGATCCGGGAGCATTTATGGACCGGTCTATTCTTGAAGGAGATCCACACACTGTCCTGGAGGCAATGGCACTCTGTGGGTATTGCATTGGCGCTAATTCAGGTTATATCTATATCAGGGCCGAGTATCCTCTGGCCATTGAAAGATTGAAAACAGCAATTTCCCAGGCACGTGAGTTTGGATTTCTTGGCAAATCCATTTTTGGTTCTGAATTTGATTTTGATATAGACCTTAAATATGGAGCAGGTGCATTTGTCTGTGGCGAGGAGACTTCGCTGATTCATTCCATGGAGGGATTGAGGGGTGAGCCCACTCTGAAACCACCCTATCCTGCAGAAAGCGGGTATCTTGGAAAACCCACCAATGTGAATAATGTTGAGACCTATGCAAATATTCCTGTCATCTTTCTGAAAGGAGCAGAATGGTTCAACGGAATTGGTACTGAAAAATCAAAGGGAACCAAGGTATTTGCGTTGGCGGGAAAAGTGAATAATGTAGGACTTGTTGAGGTGCCAATGGGTATAACCCTCCGTGAAGTCATCTATGAAATAGGTGGAGGTATTAAGAATGGCAAAGGTTTTAAAGCGGTACAGACCGGTGGCCCATCAGGTGGTTGCCTCACTGAAAAAGACCTGGATACCCCCATCGATTATGAGAATCTGATTGCCTGTGGCTCCATGATGGGATCCGGAGGTATGATTGTAATGGATGAGGATGATTGCATGGTATCGATTGCTAAATTCTTCCTGGATTTCACTGTGGAAGAGTCATGTGGGAAGTGCTCACCCTGTCGTATTGGAAACAAGCGATTGTATGAATTGCTCGATCGCATCTGTACGGGAAAAGGAGAATTGTCGGACCTTGACAGGTTGAAAAACCTGAGTGAAGTGATCAAGGACACTTCACTGTGCGGCCTGGGCCAATCATCACCAAATCCCGTTTTATCCACCCTGAATAATTTCCATCATGAATATGTAAGTCATGTGGAACAAAAAAAATGCCAGGCAGGGGTATGCCGTGATCTGTTGGAGTACTTCATCATAGAGGATAATTGTGTTGGTTGTACTGCCTGTGCAAGGGCTTGTCCGGTAGGTGCCATAAGTGGTGAACGCAAGGAGCCCCACCTGATCAATCCTGATACATGTATTAAGTGCGGGGCATGTCTTGAGAAGTGTAAGTTTGATGCAGTTATTTTAAATTAATTAGGAAGAATTTTGATATGGATCGGGTGAAATTAACCATAGATGGACGCGCAGTTGAAGTTCCCTCTGGAACAACAATATATAAAGCAGCAAAAGAGCTTGGGATCGATATACCGATCCTCTGTTACATGGATCTGAAAGACCTTAATATTGAGAATAAGCCTGGTGGATGCAGAATATGTGTGGTGGAGGTAGAGGGACGCGGAAACCTGGCTCCTTCCTGTTCCACTGATGTGGCTGAAGGAATGGTCGTGAAGACCAACAGCATGCGTGTGATCAATGCGCGAAGAACTGTGATGGAGCTGATCCTTTCGGACCATCCGAAAGATTGTCTCTCCTGTGCTAAAGCTGGAAATTGTGATTTGCAGGATATGGCTGTGAAATTGGGGATCAGAGAAATACCCGGAGAGGAATTCGCTGAAATGTCAACCTATCGCCTCGATACATCTCCCTCCATCATCAGGGAACTGGACAAGTGTATCATGTGTCGCAGGTGCGAGACCATGTGCAATGATTTCCAAACAGTGGGAGCTTTGCATGCAGTGAACCGTGGTTTTGAGGCGGTTGTAGCGCCTGCCTTTGAAATGAACCTGGAGCATTCACCCTGTACCTATTGTGGACAGTGTGTTGCGGTTTGTCCCACAGGGGCGCTTACCGAGGTGGATCACACTGCAAAAGTGATCTCAGCACTTCATGATCCCAAAAAGACTGTGGTAGTTCAAACAGCTCCTGCAGTAAGGGCCGCTCTGGGTGAAGAATTTGGTATGGAGCCTGGAACGCGGGTTACAGGTCAGATGGTTACTGCCCTGAGGCAACTGGGATTTGACTATGTTTTCGATACCGATTTTGCTGCGGACCTGACCATCATGGAAGAGGGAACAGAGTTGCTGGGACGCCTGACCCATTTTCTGGAAGGAGATAAGGAGGTGAAACTACCCATTCTGACCTCCTGCTGTCCGGGTTGGGTCAATTTCTTCGAGTACAACTTTCCGGAGATGAAGGAGATTCCTTCCACTGCCAGGTCTCCACAGCAAATGTTTGGATCCATAGCCAAGAGTTATTTTGCTGAAAAAATCGGGTTGAACAGGAAAGACATGGTGGTAATCTCCATCATGCCCTGCCTGGCCAAGAAGTATGAATGCCAGCGGGAAGAGTTTTCGGTGGATGGCAATCCGGATGTTGACTATAGCATTACCACCAGGGAGCTGGCTCATCTGATCAAGCAGGCAAACCTGGACCTGGCCAAACTGGATTCAGCCGATTTTGATGCACCGCTGGGAGAATCTTCCGGAGCAGGTGTAATCTTTGCGGCGACCGGTGGGGTGATCGAAGCGGCCACAAGGACTGCTTATGAACTATACACCGGAAAAGCGCTGGAAAAGGTGGATTTTGAACAGCTTAGAGGGATGGAAGGTATCCGTTCGGCCAAAGTGGATTTTGATGGTCAGGAGATCCAAATCGGGATTGCACACGGATTGGGCAATGCCAGAAAGTTGCTGGATGATGTGAAAGCTGGAAAATCCCAGTACCATGCAATCGAGATTATGGCATGTCCCGGAGGATGTATTGGCGGGGGTGGACAGCCATTACATCATGGCGATGCATCTATCCTGAAAGCCAGGACCCGGGCCATCTATGCTGAAGACCGGGATAAGCCCATCAGGAAGTCCCACGAGAATCCTTACATTAAAAAATTGTATGCAGAGTTTCTGGGTGAACCCATGAGTGAAAAAGCGCATGAACTTTTGCACACACATTATTTCGATAAGCGCAAGAAGATATTCCAGGTTTAATTGGTTATAATTTAGAAGCGATATGTCAAGCGTAAAAATTGAACTCAGACAAGACCAGGTAGATAAAATACATTCCATTTGTGATTCATTTGGCAACCAGGAGGGAGAACTGATCAATGTACTTCATAAATCGCAGGAGACCTTTGGTTATCTTCCTGCAGAAGTGCAGGAGGTAATTTCAGAAAAAATGGAGATAGCTGCTGCAAAGGTATATGGGGTGGTGACATTCTACTCATTTTTTAGTATGATCCCCAAAGGAGAGTTTCCGGTCTCTATTTGTACAGGGACTGCTTGTTATGTGAGGGGCGCAGAAACAGTACTCAATGAATTTAAGCAGCAACTGGAGATCGAAGTTGGGGAAACCAGTACCGATGGAAAATTCTCTCTTAGCTGCCTCCGTTGTGTGGGTGCATGCGGACTGGCACCGGTAGTAATGGTCGGTGATAAGACGTATGGACGTGTGGCTCCTGATGATGTCAGGGAAATTATCTCCGAATACTTAAAATGATCCAGACAGGGTAAAAGCCTTTGACTGATAATTAGATATTATTTACTGACACGATTGTTATTCTTCCCATTGAAGATTTGACAATTGAGAGGAAAAACAGTATTTTTGAAGCGGACGTAAGATTGGAAAAATTATAGATGATGAGGTTAAAGATTTTAACCCCGGTGTTGTTTATATCCGCTCTTCTAAGTACTTCATGCACACAAACCGAATCAATGGAGGTGATGCCCATCACCACCGATTCGGAACTTGCCCTTGAGTTTTACGAGACAGGAGTATTGGCTTTTGACCAGGTCAAGCTGAGTCTGGCGTGGCACAATTTTGAAATGGCAGTTAAAGAAGACCCCGGTTTTTTTATGGCCAATCTCTGGATGTATTTTATTTCAAGCAAAGGTTCAAAGGAGGTAGCGGAGAAGGTGCTTCAGTCCGACGCCTCACTCAATGAGGCTGAGAAGCAGATAAAATCGGCCTTCAAGTACCTGCTGGATGGCCAGCATGAAAAAGTAGTGGAGCACTTGCAGTTGGCCATTGACCTGTATCCCTCAGATCCCCATGTACACAAGATCCTTTATGTCATTCAGTTTCATTTTCTGAAAGACTATGAAACCGCTGTAAAGACCATCCATCGTGCCATTGAGGAGCGGCCTGATTATGCCCTTGCTTATAACATGCTTGGATATGCTCATATGGATTTGGAGGAATACGACAAGGCTGAAGAGGCCTTTGATACATACATAAAGAAAGCACCTGCCATTGCCAATCCGTATGATTCCAAGGGTGATTATTACATGACTACCGAACAGTTCGATAAGGCGTATGAAAGCTATATGAAGGCATTCGAAATCGATTCGGGTTTTGTGGTGAGTAAAAAGAAGGCCCTGAAGGCAAAACAACTCCTGGAGAAACTGGACCAATAGCAGATTACTCCGGCGTAGCAACAACTTCCTCGTAGAAGTAACTCTTCCTATGATCCGTTTCATCAAAGGTATAGACCTTGTTCCGTTGTTGATGCACAAAATTGACCAGTGCGAAATCACCGACGCACATGATGTTATGGCTGAACAGGAGGAAAGCAGGGAAGAGGATCACCTGAGGAAACCAGATTGCAATAATGGCTACTGTGGCTGTGTTGATCACTAAAAAGGGGGTCATGGCCAGGAAATATAGCTCTTTACCTGAGACCGGGTAACGATCGGCTGTTACAAAGAATATAAATTGCTGAAGGTCGGCTCCGAATTTAATTTTTCTGGCTCCAATGATTCGGAATGCCAACCCATGCAGAAGTTCATGCAGTGGGATCACCAGAAAAGATCCTGCAAAAATTCCAATGAGCGATTGTTTGATGATTCCCAACCAGGTGAGCTGTGATTCGATCAACCCCAGGATCATATAGAGCAGTACAAACAGCAGTGTTCCCAGGGTTACCCCCGCATAGAGAAATGATATTACACTCCTTCTCTTAATGTTTGAGAGAACAAAAGGGATCATCTCATTGAAATCGAGCTCCATGATCTGCCGGTAACCTGGATCCTCTTGCAGCTTCTTTGCATCGGGTATTCGGGATGATCTTCCTGATGTTATGTTTGTCATCGGTTTTCACTAATTTGGCCGGGCCATTTCAAGTTTGAATATAGTAAATGAATCAGCGCCAATCAACAGGGTACCTTTATGCCTTTGGAGCCTCACTGGCCCTTGCAGCCTCTTTTGTATTCAGTAAGTCAGCCCTGAATCATCTGACCATGGTTCAGTTTGGTCTGATCTGGTTCTCCATGGGTGTTGTATGGAATGGAGCATGGTTCCTGGCCCGGGGTGAACCCCGTACCCTGAAGGACTCATTTAAGGCCAAAACCAATGTAGCTATAGTGATTGCGGTACTGGAGGGTGCAGCAACCGGCCTCTTCTATATGGCAATCAAAGAGATGGAGAATCCGGCAGTAGTCTCATTTATTGGCAACATTGGCCCTGTATTCGTTACCATGATGGGAATCACCCTGCTGCGTGAAAGATTCCGGAACTCCCAGGTAGTGGGTATCATAATTACCATCACAGGGATTTTTGTAATTAATTACCGGGAAGGTGGATTTGTGGGTTTTCTGGATCCGGGTTCTGCCTACGTCATTGGTGCCTCTCTGCTCTTTTCGGTGGCCACCATTGTGGGAAGGAAACATCATAAGATGCTGATTCCCGGGTATATGTCCCTGATTCGCTCTTTCCTGCTTGCTGCTGTTATGCTTATCTTATTCCTTTCTGACAGCCAGATGCCCCAGCTTGTAACAGCACTCTGGAGAGATCTCTCCATTGGCTCTTTGCTTGAGACGCTGATCGTAATTGTTTTTGCATACCAGGCACTTAAATTAATTGAAGCCACCAAGACCTCCTTGATCATTAGCTCAAAAGGAGTGTGGACACTGGTGCTGGCCTGGATATTTCTGGGAGTATTCCCCACACTGTTGCAATTGATCGGGGGGGGACTGACACTGATCGGCGTATGGTTGATCACATGGGATCGCCCTGTCATTCATCGAGGATATAGCGATAAGTAGTGTAACTTGAAGCTTTTCGGGCGTACCTTTTTGCTTCGCTGTGTAATCCTTTCTGTTCATTCAGCCTGGAGAGACCCATGTATCCAATGGCTTTAAACTGGTCAGCAAATGGACCGAAGGAGTCGGCCATCTCAATGGTTTTTAAATACCCTTTACCTGCGAGCCTGTCATTTCCTGCTACTTTCTCAGCCATAAAGGCATTGGCCATTATCATGACCATCTTCGAGTAATCGTCCTCCTGGGTTTCCATTGCTTCAAGTATCTCCTCTGCCCTCTGGTACCGGTGCTGGTGAAGCAGAATGGTTACCAGGTGCCCATGGTAAAATATATTTTTGGGGTATTCCCTGAACAGTCTTTCGGCAAAGATGGCCGCACTGTTCAGGTCTTTTTCATATTTCAGTTGAATAATCGACATGAATAGAATGGATTCCACCTTAAGGAACACAGTGTGGTTAATGGCGTAGTTGAGTTGTTGTAATCCAAGCTTTTTATCGCCCTTTTGCATGAATGCGAGCAGCGGCTTGTAAACCGGGTGAGCCTCGGGGTAAGCCTCTATGTAGTAATTGTACAGTCCGGTTGAAAAATAGAACTCGTTGAACTTCTCTTTCAGTTCAAATCCCTCTTTTGTATCCCTGAACATGCTTCTTAAATCTGGAATCACTTTACCCGCTCTCCCGTTATCGGCCCAGAACATCGCTTTGAAGGCTCTTCCATAGAGGTCAAAGAAGACCCCTTCAAGGTGGGTCTTATCGCCTTCAATGTACCTTTCGGCCATCTCAATAGTCCGGTTCATCTGTTCCACAAACTTTTCGGAAGCTTGATCTTCCGGAGAGAGCGGAAAATTCTCCCAGTATACAATGAGCGCTTCCAGGAAATAGGGCATCGGGTGATTGGGGGTCTCCCTGGCCAGTTCCCTTTGAATCAAACGGGCTTTCTGAAATGAGAAGTTGTAGGTATTTTGAAGGCAGCTTTCTACCCGATCGAGGAGATCAGGCCTGTTGAGGTAAGTTACCTGTGCAGTTGTCATTGTCCAGCACAGGACAACCAGAACCAACGTTGCCACTTTTCTTCCCATTGGGTAAAGATAAAAATTAAATTTTCGCACATTTGTGTTTTACTAATGCCATTATGATTCAGATCGGAGACAAGATTGTAAGCAGGGAATTATTTGAGAATTATTTCATATGCAACCTGGAAAAATGTGAAGGAAATTGCTGCATATTTGGAGATTCCGGCGCTCCTCTGGAAGAGAGCGAGGTAGATTTGATTGAGCAACACTTAGAAAATATCAAACCTTTCATGAGGGCAGAGGGTCTCAGGGCCATCAATGAAAAGGGAGGTTGGGTGATTGACAGTGATGGGGACAAGGTGACTCCATTGGTGGGATGGGAAGAGTGCGCATTCGTAGTCTTTGAGGAAGGCATCGCCCGATGTGCCATAGAGAAGGCGTACGAAGAGGATTCCATTCCCTTTCAAAAGCCCGTTTCCTGTCATCTCTACCCCATCAGGATAAATAAGCTTAAAAATGGTATTGCACTAAACTATCATCAGTGGAGCATCTGCGAGCCAGCACGTCTGTTGGGAAAGAAAGAGGGAGTTCCGGTTTTCAGATTTTTAAAGGATCCCATCACCAGGGTGTATGGAAAGCAATTCTACAATGAACTGGAAATTGTCTATGACGAGATCATCAGTCAATCTCCGGCAAAGATATAGTCGAATCTAAAAACAACATATTCAAATCCTATGGAAGCAATTAAGAAATACGTAGAAACCCACAAAGAGAGGTTTCTGGAAGAGCTGTTTGACCTCATTCGTATACCATCCATCAGTGCCATTGATGAGCATAAGGATGACATGTATCATACTGCAGAGTCTATCAGGAAATCCCTTTTAGACGCAGGAGCAGATCATGCAGAAGTGAAGGAGACTACTGGCTGGCCGGTGGTTTATGGTCATAAACTTATAGATGATTCGTTGCCCACCGTGCTTGTATACGGACATTACGATGTTCAGCCGGTAGAACCCCTCGATCTATGGGATTCACCCCCTTTTGAGCCTGAAGTCAGGGACGGAAAAATCTTTGCAAGGGGCGCTGATGACGATAAAGGGCAGTTATTTATGCACGTGAAGGCATTTGAATTGATGAACCGGACCGGAACGCTTGCCTGCAATGTGAAGTTTATGATTGAAGGAGAGGAGGAGATTGGCTCGCCCAGTCTGAAAGAGTTTTGTAAGCAGAATAAAGAGCTGCTTAAGGCTGACATCATCCTGATCTCAGATACTACCATGATCGCCCAGGATATTCCTTCCATTACTGTTGGGTTAAGAGGACTCAGTTTCCTTGAGGTTGAATTGACAGGTCCTAACCGTGATCTTCATTCGGGTCTGTATGGGGGTGCAGTGGGGAACCCTGCAAACCTGCTTGCCAAAATGATTGCCTCCCTCACAGATGAAAACAACCATATTACGATCCCCGGTTTTTACGATGACGTATTGGAAGTTTCCGACAGTGAGCGATCCGAAATGGCAAAAGCTCCTTTCAATCTGGAAGATTACAAGAGAGCTCTTGACATTGAAGAGGTGGTTGGGGAGAAAGGATTTTCAACCAATGAACGGACAGGTATTCGTCCCAGCCTTGATGTGAATGGGATCTGGTCGGGTTATATTGGCGAAGGGGCTAAAACGGTTCTGCCATCCAAAGCCCATGCAAAAATTTCAATGAGGCTGGTGCCCAATCAGGATTCGAAGAGAATTGATAAACTGTTTATGGATCATATCAGGAAAATTGCGCCTGAAGGCACAAAAGTTGAGGTGAAAAGTCTTCACGGAGGTCAGGGATACGTAACACCCATCGATTTTTCCGCATACCGGGCAGCCAGTAAAGCCATCGAGGAGAGTTTTGGTAAACAGCCCATTCCGGTGAGAAGCGGGGGCAGCATTCCCATTGTTTCGGATTTTGAAGAGGTTTTAGGGATCAAGTCTATCCTCATGGGTTTTGGTCTGGACTCTGATGCCATTCATTCGCCCAATGAAAACTATCCGCTCTTTAATTTCTATAAAGGAATTGAGACCATACCTCTGTTTTATCGCCATTTCGCAGAAGAGATGAAATAGGTTTGTATTCCATATTAAATCATGTAGAAGCCGTCTGTGTCATGCAGACGGCTTTTTTATAAATGTATCTTTTTTCATCACTGAGGCGATATTATATGGGTCGACAGTGTAAAATACCACAATAATCTAATTTCAACCCTAAAAAATAGGGGGTATCAGTAATAATATTATATATTTGCAACATCAAACCCTATTTTTCACAAACTTAATTTAATAATTATGGCCGTTATCAGGTTTAAAGCACTAGAACAGGTTTTTGACAGAAAGCCAATATATGTTACACCCCCTTCTGATAAGATTTCGGATTACTATGCTATCAATGTATTCGATAAAGTTAAAATGCAGAAGTATCTCTCCAAAGATGCATTCAATCATGTGATGGATGCCAGTGAAAAGGGAACAACAGTTGACAGGAGAAAAGCGGATGCTATTGCTTCTGGAATGAAAGCATGGGCCACTGAAAGAGGAGCCACCCATTATACACACTGGTTTCAACCACTCACCGGGGGGACGGCTGAAAAGCATGATGCATTTATCACCCCAAACCAATATGGCGGAGTGGTAGAATCTTTCTCATCTTCGGCTCTTTCGCAGCAGGAACCCGATGCCTCCTCATTCCCCAGTGGTGGAATAAGGAATACTTTTGAAGCCCGTGGGTATACAGCCTGGGATCCTACATCACCTGCTTTTATCATTGATAATACACTGTGTATCCCAACCGTATTTATTTCCTATACAGGGGAGGCCCTTGATCACAAGACACCCCTGTTAAAATCGCTTAATGCTGTTGATAAAGCGGCCACTGAGGTATGCCAGTATTTCGATAAGAATGTTATGAAAGTGCAGGCCAACCTGGGTTGGGAGCAGGAGTACTTCCTTGTGGATGAGGCACTTTACTATGCCCGTCCCGATCTGGCACTCACAGGACGAACCCTGATGGGACATGCTTCTTCCAAGGATCAGCAGTTGGATGATCACTATTTCGGTTCCATTCCCGAGCGTGTGGCAGCTTTTATGCATGACCTGGAGTTCGAATCATATAAACTGGGTATACCGGTAAAAACCCGTCACAATGAGGTAGCGCCAAACCAATATGAGTTGGCCCCCGTTTTTGAAGAGTGTAACCTGGCAGTGGACCACAATGTGTTGATAATGGACCTCATGAAAAAGGTGTCCAGGCATCATGGCTTCAGGGTGTTGTTCCACGAAAAGCCGTTTCAGGCCATTAATGGTACCGGAAAGCACAACAACTGGTCACTGGCCACAGATACTGGTGTTATACTTCACAAACCAGGAAAAAATCCTAAAACGAACCTGCAGTTCCTTACCTATGTGGTCAACACCATTAAAACAGTATATGATCACCAGGATCTGCTGAGGGCCAGTATTGCATCGGCTTCCAACGCCCACCGTCTTGGTGCCAACGAAGCGCCTCCTGCCATTCTCTCATGTTTCCTGGGAACAGAAGTTTCAGCCATGCTTGACCAACTGGAGGAGCAGGTCACCAATAAGAAAATGACTCCTGATGAGAAAATAGCATTGAAACTTGATATTGGAAAGATACCCGAGATCTTGCTTGACAATACAGACAGAAATCGTACTTCCCCATTTGCTTTTACAGGAAACAGGTTTGAATTCAGGGCAGTAGGCGGTAGTTGTAATCCTGCAACCCCGATGACCATCCTTAATACCGCAGTAGCTGGTCAACTTGTTCAATTCAAACAGGAGGTAGATGGACTAATTGAATCGGGTGTTAAGAAAGATGAAGCCATCTTCCAGGTACTGCGGGAGTATATCATCGCTTCCAGAGAAATCCGTTTTGAAGGAGACAACTATAGCGAAGACTGGGTAAAGGAGGCAGAAAAGCGTGGTCTCACCAATGTAACTGATGTTCCTGAGGCACTGTCAGCTTACCTGAGTGATAAATCCAAGAAACTCTTTTTTGATATGGGTATTTTCACAGAAGCTGAACTCGAAGGACGTGTGGAGGTAATGTTCGAGCAGTATACCATGAAGATCCAGATCGAGGCCAGGGTGCTGGGAGATCTTTCCATCAACCATATTGTCCCAACAGCTGTAAAGTACCAAAACAGGCTGATGGAGAACGTGCTGGGACTAAAAGAGATTTATGGAGAGGATTACAAGAGTCTCGCAGGAAACCGGATTGAATTGATCAAAGAGATCTCTGATCATGTAACAGCCATTAAAGAAGGTGTTAATGAGATGGTTGATGCCAGAAAAGTGGCGAATAAAATGAAGGATGAGAAGGAGAAAGCCAAAGCATACTCTAAAACTGTGGCCCCTTTCCTTGATAAGATCCGTTACCACATTGATAAACTGGAGCTGATCGTCGATGATGAGATCTGGCCATTACCCAAATATCGGGAATTGTTGTTCTCAAGCTAATAATTTCAATTATGCCCAATTTACTGGCCTTCCGTACCCGCGGGAGGCCTTTTTTTCTCAT
>JBDLIX010000150.1:0-12926 GCA_039714655.1 Bacteroidota bacterium | reverse complement strand
TGCCCATGGCGGGTTTTGCTATTGCTGTTCCAATGGTTGCTGCTCCAAAGGTCTTCAGCAACTCACGCCTGTTCCAGTTTCTTGATTTCATTTTCTGATAGAATTATTTAATCCGGTCGGGACTGAACACAAAGAATCCCAGCCGATGGGTCAGTAACATAAGGAAAATAAAGGCTTTACATGTTTGGAGGAACTTGCAAAGCCTCTAAAACTTCTTTGTTAGTATCCTGGATTTTGTTCCAAAACAGCTTCTGAGTTACGTTCAATCTCAGCAGCCGGTATAGGCCACAGCGAATTTCTATCCATTATGGATGCAGTAGCCTTACCATTAAATGCCCTAACCCTCTCAACAAATTTACCGGTTCTCATTAATGTGATCATTCTAAATTCTTCCCAACTTAACTCCCGGGCTCTTTCATCAAGAATGTAATCTAAATCCACCTCACCTGCTGCAACAGGTGCTGCAGTAACCCTGGCTCTGACCGCGTTAACATCTGCCGCTGCATTCGTTGGATCTCCCGACATAACATAGGCCTCTGCCCTGAGTAAATAAGTTTCCGCAAGCCGGAAAACATACCTGTCTCTAAAGGTTTGATTTGCATTTGAATTTAGCTCACGTGTTTCAGCATCCACGACTGCGATCTCCGGGTAATTATTCTGGGGATATAGTTTGGTAAAGATTGGTGCCCACAATCGCTTAGCACCATTTCCACCATCATTCGCACTAACAGCACCACTTGAAACAGCGGGCAGCCCGAAATAGGTGGATGCGGTATTAGTGACGATTGGATCGCTTATAATATTGTTTACCGAATTTCTCATATCATCAGCTCCGCTTCTTGTCCACAGATTATCTGGAGTTGGATCACCAGGTAAAGGATATCCATCCATAAAAGGCGTAGGAGCCAACCATCCAATACCTCTTCCCCCCAGGTTTGAATCATATACCGGATCAAATAGATTTATACCAGCCGTATCTTTTAACTGCCAGGTAAGCGCAACTAACGCTCTCGGTAGAAAGTCTGCCCCTCCACCTTCAACCAGATGTTCGTATTGGGTGACCCAAATGGCTTCATTATTCCCGCCGGTCCTGTTTTGGTTGCCAATTCTGAACAAATCCCAGTATACATCTCCATTTACCTCATCCTTCCTGGTGCCAAATCTATCGGTCATTAACTCAAAATTTGCATCATCAATAACAGCTGTAGCTGTACTAATAGCTTTTGGATAATCTTTGGCGCTTATGTATATTTCTGTCAATAAATGTCTTGCAGCTGCTTTACTCAACCTCCCATCTGTTGCCCTTTCATTCACAGTGGGAAGATTTTCTACGGCATATTCCAAATCACTGATACATTGTGCCCATACCTCATCAACCGTAGCTCTTGTAAAATCTCTTTTGGGCTCGGTAAGTTCTTCAAGAGCTAAGGGAACTCCACCATACAAAGTTCCCAGCATTCTGTATGCCATAGCTCTAAAAAATGATGCCTCAGCAATTAAAACCTTTCGTTGATTTTCATCATTAAATACTACTTCCTCATTGTTTATTCTGCTAAGAATTACATTAGCATCAGATACCATAATGTATAACCTTTGCCACCAACTAAACATATTATTATACTCAGGAACATAAGTATCACCTAATAAATTATCTCTACCAGACCCAGGCAACGCACACCACGCTACATCAGTCGGGTAATACATCATTGGTCCTGAACCACCCCGGAAATTGAACATATGTATTTCATCTCTCCAATATGCATATAGATGATTAACTGCAACTTCAAAATCCGCAGATGTATTATAAGAGTTAGTTGTAGTTTTAAAATCCAATGGCACCTCTTCTAACCACTCTTCTTCATTACATGAAACGAGTGTCAGGGTAAGTATTAAAATACTTTTTATATATATTAATTTTCTCATGATACTTATGATTTAAAATTCAACATTCAATCCGACTGTAAGATTTCTCATTACCGGTCTACCCGTATTAGTCATACCAACTCCTGTTTCAGGATCCCATCCCTGCCATTTGGTTAGAGTAATCAAATTTTTCCCACTGAAAAAAACTTTTATATAATTAAAGAAGCCTATATTGTTAAACGTGTAGGAAAGCATAACATCTTGCAGCCTTACAAAATTTCTTTGCATGTAAGGCGTTGGTCTATATGATGATGCAAGAAGCAGGCGTCGGTATTCGGAATTCGGATTTTCAGGCATCCAATAGTCCCACGCACCTGTGTTGACATTCGTATAACTTAATTGTTCACCTCCCCAACCACCAGCTGCATGTGGGGCAGCAACTCCATAATAATAATCTTTACCACCTTGAATAGAATTTATATTGAAGTAAAAAGTGAATCCTTTATAATTAATTCTATTAGTAATATTGAAGCGGTAGGATGGGTCCTCGTAACCCAATATTCTCCTGTCATCAGCAGCATTAATCTCTCCATCTCCGTTTAGATCTACAATTTTATAAGTACCCGGATGAAAGCCAGTGGGAATTTCATCATCTAATTGCCACATCCCGCCTATTTCGTAATCGTAAACAACATTCTGTGGCTCACCTATGAATAGCTCGTTAGCAACAAGATCTTCTCCATCTCCAAGGAGTTCTACTATCTCATTCCGGTCGCGGCTGAAACTAATGTTTACCTCCCAGTTAAGATCATTACTCCTAACTATGTCACCAGAGAGTTGTGCTTCAATTCCATAATTATGTACCTGACTTATATTTTTTGGTATAGAGCCAAACCCGGTTGTATAAGGCAACTGAATATCATATAAGATATCTTCTGTATTGTTATTATAATAGTCAAAACTACCACGTATCCTACTATCAAATAATTCATAATCCAGACCTAAGCCTAAACCGGTAGTCTTTTCCCATGCCAGGTCATAATTTGATAATGAAACAACATGCTGTCCGAATACTGGTGAAGCTCCGTCTCCAAAAGTGTATGCAACACCACTCTCTACTTCAGCTAATGTTTGATATCTGCGTACAGCCCTTCTTCCTGCACTACCATAAGAACCCCTGATTTTTAAGAAATCTATTGCATTAACATTCAAAAAGGATTCTCTGCTGACAACCCAACCAATACCCGCCGAAGGGAAAGTACCTATTTTTTCATTTGGACCAAAACCTGAAAAGCCATCTCTTCTGATGGTGCCGGTTAATAAGTATTTATCGTTATATCCATAATTAATTCTAGCCATTTGATATAAGCTGCTTTCAGAGGATGCGCCGGTATTAATCGAATTACGAGTAGGATCGCCCGCTTCAAGCCTATAGTAAGACAATAAAGGATCGGGAAAATCTACAGCTGTGGAATTATTAATTTCATCTTCTATCTTTTCAACACCATATAGAAGTGTTAAATCAAATCTATGAGCATCAAAGACTCTATTATAAGTAATTAAATTATCGGCACTCCAGATTTTTCGGTAGCTACTCCCTACAGAGCCGGAACCTTCATAATCAGAACCGTATGGTTCAAATCTGGCCGTTTGGTTATGCTGGTAATTGTTCGAATAATTAAACTTATATGCCAGCCCCTCAATGAACGGTATCTTTACATTGATATGACTATTGAACATTAAATTCAATCTTTTATCTAAATCATCATTTTCCTGAACTAAAAAAGGATTTAACCAAAAGAAAGTTCCCTCTGGAGCTAATAAATAATTACCCTCATCATCTTTTGGTGCGGCGTATGGAAACATTGAAAAAGGATAGCCCACATCAATACCCGAATGATCACTGGATGCTACAAATGATTCCACGTTCCATGACAACCAATCTGTTATATCAAAATCAAAGTTCATTCTAACGTTGATTTTTTCATATTCGTCACCTACTCTATACCCTTCTTCCATAACAGAGCCGGCAGAAACAAAATACCCAATATCCTCAGATCTGCCTCTTATGCTTATATCGTACTGATTCATTTGTCCATTTGACGTAAATTCATCATACCAATCAAAATCAGTACCTTCCCTCCAACCTTTAGCTACGTTAGGATCTTTCAAATGACTTTCCAGGGAATAATCAGGTATTGAATTAATATAGTCTGGTGCTATACGGTGCTCTTCCCAATACAAATCATCGTAAAACTCTCTATGTTCATCAGCACCCATAGGTTCCAACGCATGTTCATTTGGAGTTCTATGTGTATATTTTGCTGAAAAATTTATTATTGGTTTACTATTTACTTTTGTTCCTTTTTTGGTAGTGATTATTATTACACCGTTTGAAGCCTGAGAACCATAGATAGCAGAAGAACTAATCCCTTTTAAAACATTTACCGATTCTATATCCAAAGGATTAAGGTCAGTGGTATTTCCTCTGTAAATCACACCATCTACTACAAAGAGCGGTCTATTAGCTTCTTGACTGGTTGATAATGTATTGTATCCCCGAATTAATATACTGGGTTCTTCTCCTGACTGGTCAACCTGCCCAATATTCAATCCTGGCACACTGCCTTGTAATGACTGTAAAACATTTGAATTCGATAATTCTTTAGTTTCATCAGGAACGGCTTTTGCTATTGAACCTGTTAAATCCATCTTTCGTGCGGTTCCATACCCAATCACTACGAGTTCTTCCAAACCAATGGCATCCGCTTCCATGGTGACATTAATTGAAGTTTGGTTGCTCACGTTTATTTCCTGGGTTTGCATTCCCATAAATGAAAATTCCAGTATATCCTCCGGACTACCCACTTCAATGCTGTATTTTCCATCCAGGTTTGAAATAGAGCCCCTGGTTGTCCCTTTGACAATTACGGAAACACCTGGTAGAGGTTTACCGTTTTCATCTGTCACAGTTCCGGTAACCGTAATGGGCTGGAGTTTGGATTTCACATCGGTAAGATAGGTCTTAGGGGACAGTAAAATCTGGCGGTCAAGCACCATATAATCCACATCCGAACCAGAGAAGACCGAAGCGAGAACCTCCGATATCGGTTTGTTGTCTGCCTGGATATCTACCTGCCGGTCTACATCAACAAGTTTGTAGTTGAATACAAAGAAAAACTCGCTCTGTTGTTCAATTTCGTCCAGGATGTTTTCGACGCTGGAATTTTGCAGGTTCAGTGTTAGTTTGGCACTTTGGGAGTAAGAGTTTCCGGCAAAAAGCTGCAAAGTCGCGAGAAATAATAGGGTTAGTGTAATTCTCATAACTTTCAAGATTTTAGAGGCGAGGAAGGATTTGATAAACAATCCTTCACTACCAAGGATCTTTTTCATAGTTTTGTAATGTTTGGTAAGTTATTAATTCTTGTTTCTCAATGCTGTAAGATGTGCTTGCTGAGCGGAAGGAAAGCGTTCCTGCGCTTTCCTTCTTTTGTTTTCAAAAGCAGGACATAGGCAATCTGGTTTTAGGGTGAATCATTTAGTTTAGTTATGGGCATGATAATATAATTCGATGGTTCTTTTCCCGTAGGTTCCGTCGGGATACCTTTTCCTTCTCAGTTCTTTGCATACAATGGGGGAAGTGCGCTTCAGTATCTTTAAAACCTCATCCAGTTTTTCATCCTCGAAGGTAGCCCTGTAGGTATAAGATTCCAGGCGGCTGTCCCTTATAACTATATTCACGTTATACCAGCGGTTCAATTTGCTAACTACCTGGTTCATGGATTCGTTGCGGAGTACCAGTCTGCCTTCCTTCCAGGATGTGTACTGATCAACCTTTACAATATCCTTCTTAGAATAACCGGTCCCCTCAATCAAAACACCTCTTTCACCAGGTGCCATAAGACCCATAGTTTTTTCATTATTAAAGCGGTCCTTCCCAAAAACTTCAACTACCCCGGTTTCCAGGGTTACCTCCACGGTCATATCATCCGGGTATGCCATTACATTGAATGATGTGCCGTATGCCCTGACTTTCATTTCACCGGCCAATACGGTAAAATGTTTTTTTGGATTTTCTCGGACATCAAAGTACGCTTCTCCAGTTAGTTTGACAGTTCGGCTTTTTCCTTTGAATTGGGTTGGAAAACTTAGTGTACTTCCTCCGTTCAGCCATCCGGAGGAACCGTCGGGAAGCATAAAGCTGGTCCTGGCTCCAAAAGGAGAGAATATTTCGGCCTGGGAAAAGGACTCACTTCCTGAAATGTTGCCTTTCCAGTTAAACAGGGCAAAGAGAGCAATGGGAATGAATAGTACTGCTGCTGCCCGGGTGAGGAATCTGATCAGCACTGATCTTCTCCTTTCTTTTTGATATATGGCTGCATCTTCCAGCCTCATGATATGATGGATCCTGTCATGCATCCTCTCCTCATCATAACCGGAAAGGGTAGTCTCTTTGGGTTCTTCGGGCCTATCTTCCCACCGGTTTTTGGAAAACTTCCTGAGTTCCTCGTTGGCCTGAAGGTCTGAGAACCACTCTTCAATTTGCAATTGTTCCTTCTTACTCCCCCCACCTTCGAGATATCTTTCTACCAGGTTGGCATCAACTTGTTTGAATTTATCTTTTTCTGTCTGCATATACTCAATTTCAAAGAAATAACTAAAAGTACCCGGGTCCGGGTACTTTTAGTCCATTCCTAACCAACTACTATAACTAACCTAAAACTAAACCTGTTATTTTTTACCAGCATGAATTTTCTAAATGCTATAGATAATACCCCGATGGACAGGTAAGTTACTCAGTCAGAGACGTTATTTATATACTTTCAAAATAAAGATGAATTGTAGCTCCTTCCCTGATTTAAAACCGGACAGACCTGTTCATGTAATACTTTTCGAAGATAAGACTGCAGGTTCCGGGGTGATGTTACCGGATATAGAGCCAGATAAACAACAATGATATCAACCTGTTGTCAGAAAGCGCCTTTTTTAGGTAGGATTTGGCCCTGTATAAGTGGTTTTCAACGGTTCTGTCGGAGATCCCCAGTTTTTCTGCAATTTCCTTGCTGGTCAGACCATCCCGCATACTTAAGTGGTATATGGTTTGCTGCCTGGCAGGTAATTGCCCGATAGCGTCTTCAGCCAACTCTACCATGTTGCGGTATTCAATACCGGCATTGGTCGAATCATCGTCAGTCAGGACTGTTTTACCATACTTTTCGAGGTGCTTCCTTTCTCTTGACAGTTTACAGAAATGCTTCCGGATGGTATTGTAAGTAATCGTAAAAAGGTAGGGCCCTATTTCATACTGGATTTTCAAGTCAGCCCGTTTCCTCCAAAGATTGAGAAACACCTCCTGGACCGCGCCCTCAGCATCCTCCCGGTTTTTCAAATAACTGAGTGAGAAGGAATAAATCTTTTTGTTGTATTGCCTGTATATTTCATTAAAGGAAAATACATCACCTTTCTGCAAATTCCTGATTATCTTTCTCTGATGTTGTTCCCCAGACATTGTAGTTTTGTTCACAATATAACCTGACCCCTCATCAAAGAAATGAAAATTTCTTAAATCATTATTACCATCACATGAAAACTTTATTCTTTTATAGATTTAACTTGTGTTGAACATATCTTGAAGGTAGGAAAATCATGTTTTCCGATGCCCCTGAAAGCTCAGTGTTTTCAGTTTTCTATTAACAATTTGTCAATCTGTCAAAGCAGTACTATATTTATGTCAGATAATAAATTATGGAAAATATATTTTCCAGAAGAAATTTTCTAAAGAGTGCCGCCATATCAAGCACGGCGGCTGTTTTATCCGGATGTACCACTGCCTCTACTCCTGACGGAGAAAGGGATTCTTTTGAACTGAATCCAAATCCTCTGAAACTCGGGGTAATGACCTATAACCTGGCCAAAGACTAGGATATTGAAACCATAATCAGCAATCTCAGTGAAACCGGATATCAATCGGTGGAACTGAGGACAACATATGCCCATGGGATTGAAGTGACTATGACTACTGAAGAAGCAAATAAACTTGTCAGACCTGAATACCGGGAACCTTTTGTTATACCTGACAAAGTATAGGTCAATATCGGGATCGGTTCGCCGAAAAAAAAAAATATAATGACAAAAATGAAAACAAGATTTCTTAAACTAATGTTTTTAGTAATCGTGCTTTTACCTTGTAAAAACTATGGAGCCGGTAAAAACGAGGAAATAACTTCTCCAAATATAATAATTTTGCTTGCAGACGATCTTGGCTGGGGCGACCTGGGATGTTATGGCAATCCAATAATAAAAACACCGAATCTTGATTGTCTTGCAAATTCCGGCATCCAATTTACCCAATTTCACTCGGCTGGAGCAATTTGTTCCCCGTCACGGGCTTCATTGCTTACAGGGAAATCTTGTTATCGTCTCGGATTCTATACTCTGTCAAATGCAACTGTTCACCTGAAGCAGGAAGAAATAACTATCCCCGAATTATTAAAACAAAAGCAATATGCAACATTTTTTGCCGGGAAATGGCATATGTCTCGCCTTGAAGATGGCAGGACGCCTGATATTCAGGGCTTTGATTACTATTTGACAGGGGGGTTAAGTGAGTCAGATCCTTTGACAACCAGGAATCCAACCTTTGTAAGAAACGGGCAACGAGTTGAAAAAACAGATGGATACTCCTGCGATTTAATTGTTGATGAAGCAATTAATTGGATAGAGAATATCAAGAGTAGCAAGCAACCTTTTTTTATGGAAATTTGTTTCAGAGAGCCTCATACTCCTGTAACTCCACCTGAAGAGTATGCAAAACGATATGAAGGCCAGGAAATTGACAGTTTGGCGAAAACATTGGGATATGGTGGCATTTTAAGGTGGAATGGAACATACAGGGGATATGCAAACGAGTCAAATTTCAGCGAAAAAAAATATTATTACGGTATTGTGGAGCAAATGGATGCGGCAGTTGGTAATATGATAAAATATCTTAAAAGTACAGGCCTATTTGAAAACACATTAATAATATTCACAAGTGATAATGGGCCAGAGTATCCGGGAATGGGATATGGCCTTGATCCTTATCGAAACAGGAGTTGGGGAACGCCGGGGCCATATCGTGGTGTTAAACGGCGAATATACGAGGGAGGGACCACCGTACCGGGAATTATATGCTGGCCTGATAAAATCAATCCTGGACAAATTTGCGAAACACCGGTAAGCAGTGTTGACCTGTTAAGCACACTCTGTAAGCTTACCGGAGCTAATGTTCCGCATCAGGCAGAGTTGGACGGCACGGATATTTCTTTATTATTTGAAAATCCGAATGGAATAATACACCGTGATGTTCCGCTATACTGGAATACCACTCATTGGGGAATACCCAATATGAGCATGAAATATGACGGTTTTACCATTGTTGCCGCATTTACATTACCGTCCAATCCGGATGCCGGACCTGTGGCGTGGATAAAAGAAGCTAAACTTCGCCATTTTGAGGTGTATCATATTCCTTCAGATATAAAGCAACAACACGACCTTTATCCGGGTAACGAAGAAAAATATCAATATCTCGTAGAAAAGATGGTTGCGCTATGGGAGAGAGTACAGGCGGAGAGCCCTGAATGGCCTGGTCTCAAACCGTGGAGAAGAATCAAATCCTTGAGAAAGACAGGTTACGATGTGCCTAATTTTTAAACAAAAAGTGTTATGAAAAAAAACAAAATAGCAGGTCTGCTAGGACTAATTATTCTCATTGCTTTTGCATGTAATAAATCGGAAAATACAGACCTGGATACCAACCTGAGATTATGGTATCAATCGCCCGCTCAAAAATGGTCAGATGGGTTCCCGCTGGGGAACGGGCATCTTGCTGCAATGTGCTTTGGGGGCATAAATACCGAACGGTTTCAGATCAATGAAGAGAGCTTGTGGGCGGGCGATCAGATCAATCCTTATGCCGAAGGTTTTCGTGAGAATCTGACAAAAATCCAGGAAATGGTATTAGCAGGCGAATATGCCAGGGCCCATGATTTCGGGGTTGAGAACCTGACTGCTATGCCTACTTCATTTAGGTCGTATGAGCCTTTTGCCGATTTGATCATTAAGTTTGATGAGCAGCGTTCAATTTCAGACTACAAAAGGGAATTGGATATGTCAACCGGAGTTTGCAGGGTTAGTTACAAAACCAATGATACTGAAATTGTACGTGAATCTTTTATTTCTGCTGTTGATGATGTGCTTTGCATACGGCTTCTGTCCAAAGGCACAGGGAAATTAAATTGCAGTATTGGATTGCAGCGTCATAAGGATGCGAACGTTACAGCTTTGCCTGGAGGAAGATTGAATCTGGACGGACAAATAATTGATATTGAATCCCCTGATGCATACGATGACAACCCTGGAGGATCGGGTGAAGGTGGTAAACACATGCGGTTTTCAGGCCGTGTTATAAGTAAAGTTTCCGGAGGAGAGATCCTTAACAACAATACGGATTTAGTTGTAAAACAAGCGAAAGAAGTAATCCTAATTATCACGGCTGCTACCGATTATAATTTAGCGTTATTGAATTTTGATCCTTCGATTGATCCCGGGGAAAAAGCAGAGCTAATATTGGATAAAGTTCAAAACAAATCATGGAAGCAATTAAAGGATGCTCACACAAAAGAACACAGTTCAATGTTCAATCGTGTCTCTCTTGATTTGGGGGCTTCCCCAAATGATACCCTGCCAACAGATAAGCGCCTGGAAGCCTTTCAAAAAGGAGATGAAGACAATGGACTGATTGTTCAATTGTTTCAGTTTGGCAGGTATTTGTTAATGGGTAGCTCCCGCAAACCCGCAATTCTTCCTGCCAACCTTCAAGGTAAATGGAACGAAAAAGAGTGGGCTCCATGGGAGGCTGATTACCATCAAAATGTAAATCTTCAGATGAACTATTGGCCGGCAGATGTAACTAACTTGTCTGAAACAATCAATCCGTTAGTAAACTGGTTTGAACTGATAACTGAAGCAAGCAAACCGCTTGCAAAGGAAATGTACAACGCAAATGGATGGTTTTCATGTACGGCATCAAATCCTTTTGGTAGAGTAGCTCCATCAGCTTCTTGGCCTGCATCGCAATTCAATAATGGAGTGTTAGATCCGCTTGCAGGTGCCTGGATGGTCATGAATCTTTGGGATCATTATGAATTTTCGCAAGACCAAACATTTCTAAAGGAAAGGCTTTACCCCTTGCTAAGCGGGGCAAGTGAATTTATATTAGATCTATTGATTACTGATTCTGAGGGCATACTTCAATTTGTGCCTTCAACTTCACCCGAAAACTCATATATTGATGAAGCTACTGGCAGAAACCTGAGGATTACTTCCAGCTCAACGTATCATTTATCGATTATCAGGGCCGTGTTTAAAGCAACACTGGAAGCGGCAACTATTCTTAATACACAAGATCCAATACGTGACAGGATAATTGAAGCAGAGAAAGCGCTTCCTCCTTTTACAGTGGATGGAAACGGTCGCTTGATGGAGTGGAGAGATGAATTAAAAGAAGCAGAACCAGGTCACAGGCATCTTTCACATCTACTGGGTGTACATCCTTTTTCGTTAATAACTAATGAAACACCTGAACTTATTGAAGCTGCCCGACAAAATTTAGCATGGAGACAAAGTAATGGCCAAGGTGGTGGAGGTTGGAGTTGTGCCCATACACAACTAATGTATTCAAGATTTTTAGATGGAGAGAAAGCACATCAGGGATTGAGAACTTTATTAAGTTCAAGGATGAATAATAATCTGCTAAACGCAAGTGGGGGTCTTCAGATTGATGCAAATTTCGGGGCAACAGCATGTGTTGCAGAAATGCTGATTCAGAGCCACATGAAAGATAAAGAAGGGAATTTCATTATACATTTATTGCCGGCAATTCCATCTGCATGGTCAACCGGGAGCGTTAAAGGTTTGTGTGCCAGGGGAGGATACGTCGTTGATATAGATTGGGAAGAGGGCGAAATAAAATCTGCATTCATACAAGCAGAATTTGCAGGATCCTGTAAAGTACGTTTCAAGAATCAGACAATTGATTTAGATTTGAATGCAGGTGAAAAACGGAAGTTAACAGATTTATAACAGGCTTATTTTAATGCAGTCCTATTTCGGGCACCAGGAATTTAATTATTAAACAAGTGGAAATACAAAAGGAGGAATTTACTGCTATTAGATATGTTATTTAAAGAACGTTATACTAGCACATAAACAGCATAATAGGCATCTTAGCTGAATATTGTTTTATTTAGTATCATTCTAATTAAACATGTGCAGTGTGAAAATCTACTGCTTTATGGAACCGTGTTATAAAGAATATCTTTCTAAAAGTATGGTTAGTAGTTTTAGTGTTTAGTTTAAGGTAGTTTTTGGTTGGGGATTTGAATCCGGAAGTAAATCCAAAACTTCTGGGTTCATTTCTTCACCGCATCAATAGAGAAAGAGGAAATATGAAAATTGATTTTCAGGTTGCAAAAAGATATTTGGAAGGAAAGGAAAGGAAGGGGGACAAGGACCAGATTATCGATTGGTTTTCAGATATTAAATTTGAAAATGACATAGCTAAGAAATACCGTCTCTTATGGGATGAATTATCCGATCAGGAGGATATGGAAGATTGTGACGGATCCATAATATTAGGGAGAATTTACCATAAGATGAAAAATGATGAATTCAAGAATCTTCCCGGTAAAAGAGGTGTAGTGCGCATGCTCAATGTTTTATCAAAGATAGCTGCTGTATTGTTCATCCCACTGGTGGTCTATATGTGGATTAACAAAGAAAACGAAACAGGAAAAGACTCAGAGACCGCTTTTTCGGAAATCTATTCTCCATTGGGGACCCGTACCATGTTTTATTTGCCGGATGGTTCATCTGGCTGGCTGAATGGGGATTCCTACCTGGAGTTTCCAACGCATTTCAGTGGAAAAACCAGGGAAGTCCATCTCAAGGGTGAGGCATATTTCGATATTGAAACTGATCCAAAGAAACCTTTTGTTGTGAAAGGAGAACATACCGATGTG
>JBDLIX010000149.1:0-12989 GCA_039714655.1 Bacteroidota bacterium | reverse complement strand
GAATACTCCATTTTCAAAGTAATGAGGGAGATGAATAAACCAGAAATGAAGAAAGCGTTAGGATTCTTCATTACGTTTATGCAAAATATGAGTAAGAATAATATTAGTTAGAAACCTTTAGAATAAAAACCTATAAATTAATAAGTTATGGCACAAAAAACAATTGCAGGACATGCTGTGGAATTAACCGATGAAGGATACATGGTGGACGCTTCCCAATGGAACAGGGAGATTGCTGCAGAATTGGCAAAGGAAGATGGAATTGAACTTACTGACAAGCATTATGAAGTTCTTGAATTCCTTCGCGCGGCGAATGAAAAAGGGGAAACCCTAACCATTCGCAGGGTTGGGAAATCCGGGATCGTTGATATCAAGGGATTGTACAAGTTGTTCCCCGGCGGACCGCTAAAATATTCTTCAAAAGCTGCAGGTATTCCTAAGCCAGCAAGTTGTGTTTAATCCATCATAAAACAAGAAACAATGGCTAACAATGAATCACCGTTAAAAAAGGTATGCATCATCTGTGCCAAGGGCACCATTGAGGATGTATATGCAACACTGGTAATGGCCAACGGAGCCGTTATGGAAGGCATAGAGGCAAAGGTATTTTTCACATTTTTCGGCCTGGATGCCATCACCAAGAAGCAAATGAACAGGATAAAGACAGCAACTGTTGGGAATCCGGCCATGAGGGCACCTGGTGGTCTTCCTTTTCCTTCCATCCTGGGAGTTATACCTGGAGTGGAGGCTGGCGTATCGGCCATGATGAAAAGCTCTATGGCGAAACTGGATATTCCTCCGGTGGATGAGTTTCTGGAGATGATAACTGCTGGTGGAGGAGAAATCTATGCCTGTAAACTGGCCATGGACATGTTTAAACTTGAGAAAGAAGATCTGTGGGATGAGGTGGAAGGTGTACTTACCGTTGGTGACTTCTATGCCATGTGCGGTGGAGAGAATACGCAGATTATCTTTACATAATTTATTCCGAATCCTTTCGCAGGTATTATAATGCTGCTGAAGCTGATGCTTTGCACCAGCTTAGGTAGCTTGCTGCGAGGAGAGTTAATATAACAGGGGGCCCTGCAGGGCCCCTTTTGTTACCGTTTTACCATCTTTATGGTTTGACTTGATCCGTTCATCTTAAGCTCACAGAAATATATACCTGGTCTTGTTCCTTCTGCATTCCAGATACTATTGTATTGGCCCGGTACCTGGATCTCTTTTACAATTGTGGCCATTTTCCGGCCCAGCATATCATAAACAACCAGTTCAACAGCACCTTCCATTCTCAGTTCATAGCTGATGGTTGTGTTCTCCAAAAAGGGATTGGGATGGTTTGGTTGTAGCGAAAACAAGCGGTTTGATCCCTGATCGAATTGCCTGATCGAAACGTTACTCTTCACCTTTAAAGAATCAAGGTTAAACCTCCATACCCGAGTCCAGGAATCATCATCATCTCCTATAAGCTCATCATCATCTCCCCCGACCAGGTAAAGGTAGTTGTTGATCCTGTGACCTTCGGCTCCCTGTAGCAAAAAAGGCATCCCTTCCATCTCCTGCCAGCTGTTATTGACCGGATCGTACACAAATACCCGGTTCGATGGTTTCCAAGTACCGTTGACCGTGTAGCTGTGTTCAGTGCTCCCCCCAAACAGGTATATTTTCTCATTGTACACCACATTGCAAAGATGGGCTAGAGGGAGGGGCATTTCTGCCAGGTTTGTCCATTCATCTTTGTCCGGGTCATACATTTCCGGTGTGCTGATATAACTACTGTTTGCGTAGAAACCACCAAACAGATATATTTTTCCATCCAGGACACAACTGGTGGCCTCAATTCTTTGACTGGTATTCTGGATGTTTGTGAATGTGCAGTTCATGGGCGCAATAGAATCCCACTGATCTGTCTCAGGGTCATAGACAAATGACCGGCTAACGCGTATAAGATTACCTGCCAGTCTTTGATCCCCCCCAAAAATGTAGAGCTTATTGTTCACTACGCAGCTGGTGTGTTGCCCGATGTTCAACGGCAACTCTTTTTTTATCGTCCAGCTATCTGTTTCAGGATCATACTCCTGCACCAGGTTATGTGGAACATTGGATTCCAGAAACCCTCCACACACATAGATCTGATTGTTGATAGCAGCGGTAGATTGACCACCAAGGGCAGTACTCATGTTTTCCAGCAGGATGCTTTCTCCTGTTTCAGTATTGTAAACCTCTGCGGAAGCCAGATTATTACCGGCAGATACCCATCCCCCAAACAGGTAGATGTTATGGCCAATGACGCAGGACCCTTTGAGCAAACTAGCGGTGCTGACAGGGTTCATTTGCTCCCAACCATGCTGGGCATGCGTGTTGATGAGCCATCCTGATCCTGCCATACCCAGGAAGAGGAAGAGGAGTTTCCGGAAAGTGTAGTTGTTTTTCATAGCCTTTCGTTTTTACAAGGTTAGAGATTGATTCATACCCTATAAAACAGCCAGCCTTCCAAATGCACGTACAATAAACTTCTTACACTTCACAAATTACAAAAAACCTTTAATTCGACGTTAATCATTGACTTAGGTTTCAATTTCCCGTAATTTTAATGTGCATTGGGAATGAAACCAGGATCGGCCACCGGCGGGGTTTTCGAAAAGCTCTTCAGGGAGTATTTCCGTCCCCTTGTTGTGTATGCGTTGCAATATGTCAAAGAGGAGGGGATCGCTGAAGATATTGTACAGGACGTGTTCCTCTATATCTATGAGAAAAAGGATTCCTTTCCAGTCCATGGTCACAAACGGTACTTCCTCTACAACCTGGTGCGAAACCGGTGCCTGAACAGGCTTGAATACCAAAAAATCAGAAAGGAGAACAATCCGGTACTTCACACGCTCTTCAATAACAGTCCGGAGGACCCGTTTGAGCTGGTATCGGTGATTGAGTTTGAACACAGATACCTGCAGACCGTGGAAAACCTCTCACCCAAATGCAGGCAGGTTTTTGAGATGAGCAGGTTTGAAGGGAGGAAAAACCAGGAGATAGCCGATGAACTGGGGATGTCGAAAAGAACGGTGGAGACGCATATCACCCAGGCATTGAAGATCTTAAGAAAGAGATTAAGAAGATATCTGCCTCTCGGCTTTTTGTTTTGGTTTAGTGAGATCTTTTATCCTACGTGTGAATGGGTATTCAACTGTTTTTAATAAGATAGGGATGAGTGAAAAAATGCATAATGATTCAGATTTATGCCGATAAATAGCCGAAATATTGATAGTAAACTATTGCATTACCTCCAGAGTGAAGGCAGTGCAAAGGAGGCAATGTCTGAAGTGGAACATTGGATAGCCCGGACCGATGAGAACAGGGCTTATTTTGAGCAGGTAAAAAAGCTCTGGGAAGAGAAGCGTTTTGTAAAGGAGATGAAGGGTATTGATGTGGATAAGAACTGGGCAAGGTTCCGGGAAAAAATAGAAGAGAAACAGTCTGCATCGGTTCATCTCCCTGTATTTCAGCCAAACAGATTGATGTTATCAAGGATTGCTGCTGTTGCACTCATTCTTGTGCTTTCTGCAGTCACACTTCTGCTGGTGAAGATCAGACCCGGGAACCCTATTCAACAGGTAAGCGCTGTTCGAGAAAATACTGAGCTCCTCCTTTCTGATGGTAGTATGATTGAACTGAACAGGGGTTCCATACTCTGTTATCCGGAACATATGAATCGCAGAAGAAGGGAAGTAACCCTCTATGGAGAGGCTTTTTTTGATATTGCGACCCTGAACAATGTTCCTTTCTACGTATATACCGGGAATTCAACCGTTCAGGTGCTTGGAACTTCATTTAACATCAAAGAAGAGAAGGAGAAGATCACTCTGAATGTTATCTCCGGAGAGGTCCTGTTTTTTGAATCGGGCAGCAGGGATCATGCCATCAGGCTCAAACCGGGTCAGAAAGCGGTCTACAATACCACCACCGGAAGGTTTGAGCAGGACACTTTTAAATCAGAGAATTTCCTTTTCTGGAAAACCGCCACCCTGACCTATAGTGCCGAGCCGCTGGCCAGGGTATTCAGAGAGCTCGAACAACATTTCAATACACCCATTGAAATCGTGGACAGGGATATACTTCAGGACAGTGTAACTACCTCCTGTGAAGGACAGCAGTTGCAGGAGATCCTTAATGAACTCTCTTTCCTGCACGACATTTACTATTCCACCCGGAGTGATACCATCTTTGTGTATAAAAAGGATCAATGAAACCCTTTGTTTTCATGCTGCTGTTTCTTGCTGCCATCCTGGAGAGTGCACTTTCACAGCCTGCCATCCTGGAGAGGAGGGTGAAAATGGAGATGACGGAGGGAACTATTGGATCCCTGTTGGATGAACTGGGAAGAAAGGGTGGATTTATATTTAGCTATGGCCAGGATATTCGGCACAACGATCATGTGACGATAAAGCATTCATATCAAACTATTCAGCAATACCTGGATGAGGTCTTTCATGGGGAGGTCTATTGTGTGGAATATGGAAATAAGTTGATGATCAAACAGAAACCAGAGCTACCCGAAGTTTACTCCATAAGGGGTAAAGTGGTGGATTCCGGAACCAGGGAATCCCTTGCTGGGGTAACGGTGTATATTCCAGGGACGGACCCGCTGATTGGTTCCATCAGTGATAAAGAAGGCAACTTCAGGATCCATATACCTGTTGGAATGGACATGGTCAGGTTTTCCTGCATAGGGTATGAAAGTACTGCTTTAAGTCCCGGCCATTCAGCGCGCAACCTGATAGAATTAAAACCCGGGAGACATGAGATTGATGAGCTTATCATCGAGCATTTTGTGAAACCCGTGGATGAAGCATCCAATATCTCCG
The DNA here is from genome assembly GCA_039714655.1 of Bacteroidota bacterium. GTDB lineage: Bacteria > Bacteroidota > Bacteroidia > Bacteroidales. Next base: position 8,130 of record JBDLIX010000149.1, on the reverse strand, counting down.
TAAGTTATATTCGCGATGAGAAACTGGAGAAACTACCGGTTGCCAGTATCGACCACATGTTACAGGGTGCCGCTTCAGGAGTTCACGTTACCAGGAATTCGGGCATGCCGGGGGCAAGCCTCCAGGTAAAGATCAGGGGCAACCATTCATTGATCAATTCAGAACCTGTCTATTATCTCGATGGCATCCCCGTACAGCAAACCTCCATTCATGCCATCTCTCCCCATGATATTGAATCCATTGAGGTGTTAAAAGATGCCTCGAGTACCTCAATATACGGTGCATCTGCTGGCAATGGAGTGGTACTGATGAATACCAGAAAGGGTAACCGTGATAAAACTACCGCTTCATTGAAGTATTATATGGGGCAGCAGCAGGCCGGGAAGACCCTGGATCTAATGAATACCGGGGAGTTCCTGGAGTATTCTTACCTTGTAAGGCCCTCAGACAGCCGATTTACTTTGCTGGATAGCATTTACCAGACCGACTGGATGAAGCTCATGTTTCACAGGGCAATGACGGAGGACTTTCACCTCTCTCTCTGCGGGGGTAACGAAAAGTCGGTTATTTACACCAGTTCCGGTTATTATAAGCAATCTGCCATTATCAGGGAATTGGAATATAAACGGTACTCATTCAGGATTAATTCAGACCACACTATCAATTCGAAGTTGAAAATTGGCCAGGATCTGCTCCTTTCACATGTGAGTTTTGAAGGATTAAAGGAGGGGTGTTTCCTGAATGATTTTAACAATCCCATCCTCTCCTCCATGTGCATGCTTCCTTTGAATCCTCCCGGTGACTCCACTCCTGTATTTATGGCTCCGGAGGTATCCATTTTAAATCCCAATGACAATGCGGAATTAAACAATAACAGCAGGAAGAATTATGCGGTCCTGGGGAATATCCATACATCACTAGACATATTACCGCAAATCATTTTTGAAACCCGGATCGGCTTCGAAGTATATTACCAGGACAATGCCAGTTTTTGCAGGTTCATACCAGCTGTGCAGTTGGATGCTAACAATCCTGTGATTGGAAGTGAATACAACATCCTGGACCTGGCTTTTGACTGGCAAAACAGACTTTTATATGCTGGAGATTTCTCGGGCGGACATTCACTGAATGCCATGGCGGTTTTCGAATATGGCCAGAGCAGTAATGACTGGAGACCGATGCAACAATCGCTGTACGACAAAGATATGAACAAGATCGAAGATCCTTCCCTGGTCTTGGATGTTCCATCCAATAACCAGACACAGGCAAGGGATTTCACCTGTTACAGTCTTTCAGGTTCCATCCAGTATTCTTTCAGGAACAGGTATTACCTCCATCTGCTGCTGAGAAAAGATGTGGTGGGTTATTACTGGGACCAGGAACTAAAGAGATTACCTGGAATATTCCCTTCTATCTCACTTGGATGGGTTTTTACGGAAGAGAAGTTCTTTCCACGGGGGAGTTTATTTCATTATGGGAAAATCAGGTATGGTTGGGGAAAAGCCGGCAACAGTCCACGCATGAATTACTCCTTTTATACGAAGATGATGCGTGATATGGAATATATCTATGCCTTTAATTCCGGGGGGGATATTACCAATTCTGCTTTGAAGAGACAAACCAATGAAAAATTCTACTGGGAAAACACATCTGCTCATGATCTTGGGCTTGATCTTGGATTTTTCAAAAACAGGCTGTTCATTTCGGTAGATTACTTCTATAACCTGCTCAATAAGGGAGAGAAATACAGGGTTGATAAACCCATTGTATTCATAGGGAGCTTGTATCAAAGAGTAAGTTATGGAATCAATTATCTTCCTGTTGCTGAAATAGTCAACAGGGGAGTGGAATGGAACCTGAACTACAAGCAAACAGGCAGGCGTTTCAAGTGGGAATTCAATTTCCATTTCATGCATCTGCACAATAAAATATTAGATATTGAAGAGGGTGCCGTAGCGAATTTAAACGATGCTGTGTTCGATCCAATCTCGGTCAATTTGCCCGGAGAGCCGGCGGGCTCATTTTACGGATATAGAATCGAGCGACTTTTTACCGGGGAAGATTTTGACGGGATTGATGATCTCCCCTCTGCCCAGCCGAAAGCTCAGGCAGGTGATTATAAATTTTGTGATATGAATCATGATGGGATGATTGACCAGAATGACAAAACCATCATTGGCAATTCTTTTCCTGATTTCACTTTTGGTCTGTATTCTGATTTTCAGTTCCTGGATTTTGATCTTTCCGTGTTGCTGCAGGGTACTTATGGCAATGAGATCTTCAATGCCACCAAATTATGGCTTTACAATCCGTATGGATTATCGAACTGGACACGGGATATCACCAATAGCTACAGGTCTCCGGTATACAACCAGTCAGGTGAGCTTATTGACGAGGGACTGACCAATACCACGTTGCACCGGTTTGATTACTATGCTACAAACAAGAATCTGAGGATGTCGGACTTCTATGTGGAGGATGGGTCATACCTGCGTGTAAAGAATATTCAACTGGGTTACACCCTGAAACCTGAACTTTCCAGGAAGATCCATATTGAAAAAGTCCGGGTATTTATCTGCACTCAGAATCTTTTCACCCTGACGAGGTACTCCGGCCTCGACCCGGAGGTTGGGGGTTGGGGAATCGATTGTGGGATTTACCCGCAGCCCAGGACCTACCTGGCAGGGGTAAATATTGAGTTTTAACCGGGCCGGTTGGCTCCTTGTTGTTCTATATTTTAGGGTAATTGTGGTATCGAAAGGAATGGGTTTCGAAAGAATATTTAGTCGAAGTGCCTATAATATTTTACGAAGTAAAAGATTTGAGCACTGAGATAAATATTCTGGAGATTCTATTTCCCTCCAAACTCCATCAGGAAGGCTTTGATGAAAGGGTCAAGTTCCCCATCCAGAACAGACTGAACATTGCCGGTTTCATGGTTGGTGCGCAGATCCTTCACCAGCTTGTAGGGATGGAGGACATAGTTGCGGATCTGAGATCCCCACTCGATCTTCATTTTGCTTCCCTCTACCTCGGCCTGTTTGGCCCTCTTTTTCTGAAGTTCGATTTCGTAGAGGTGCGATTTCAGGATCCGCATGGCATTCTCCCTGTTCTTCAACTGGGACCGGGTTTCGGTGTTATCCACGGTGATGCCTGTAGGCAGGTGCCTGACACGCACTCCGGTTTCTACCTTGTTTACATTTTGTCCGCCTGCTCCCCCTGACCTGAAGGTATCCCATTCGATGTCGGCAGGATTCACAACGATCTCGATGGATTCGTCAATGACCGGTGTGACAAAGATGGAAGCGAAGGAGGTATGGCGGCGATTGTTTGAATCAAAAGGGGATAACCGGACCAGGCGATGGACACCATTTTCACTTTTCAGGAAACCATAGGCATAGTCACCTGTAAATTCCAGGGTAACCGATTTAAGTCCGGCCTCATCACCCTGTACCATATGGAGTTCTTTGATTTTGTACTTATGCTTCTCCCCGTAACGAAGGTACATACGCATGAGCATTTCGGCCCAGTCCTGACTTTCGGTACCCCCTGCACCTGAATTAATTTTCACGATTGCACCAAGACTATCCTCTTCGTTGCGCAACATGTTTTTGGATTCCAACTCTTCGGTAAGGGTGAGTGCAGTGTTAAACTGTGCCTCTACCTCTTCTTCGGTAGCTTCCCCTGCTTCAAGGAATTCAGAGAGCACATTCAGGTCTTCAACAGCCGTTTTCACATTGTCATACCCCTCAACCCAGCTCTTTAACCGCGCAATCTTCTTTAACTGTTCCTCTGCCGATTTGGGATTGTTCCAGAATTCGGGATCATGGGTCCGCTGCTCTTCCTCTTCTATCTGTATGGTTTTGCTATCGACGTCAAAGATGCCTCCTTAACGCATCCAGGCGTCCATTCAGATCTTTAATCTGGTCGGATGTAATCATTTCAGAAAATTTTCAGCAAAGATAGAAAAGAAATCGGGACACGGACGATCTCATTCCTCATCGGGCATGTTCAGTACCCGGTGAATCAAATCCGGTTCAAATCCACGTCCGGCAGCAAATCTGTATAGCTTTCCTTTTCGTGTGAACTGGTTCTTCTCTTTCAGAGATGCTGATTTACCCTGAATCAGATCCACACAGGTTTGAAAATAGGCTTCCACATCGATCTGATCAAGTGCATCCTGAATCGTCTCTTCGCTAACCCCTTTCTGACGAAGCATGTGGGAGATTTTGATTTTACCCCAACGGTTGAGCCTGAATTTGTCTTTTACAAAAAATGTGGCAAACCTGCCATCATCCAGGAATTTTTCATCCTGCAGTTTCAGAATGATCCGTTCCCTCTCCTCTTCCGACATTTTCCATGCTTTCAGCTTCACTCTCATATCTCCTGTGCACTGTTCCTGCCTGCTGCAAAGATCAGCTGCACGCCGGAGGGCATCTTTGTAATTCAGCTCCTTACTTTTCGGCTCTGATGAATCTTTCCTTTTCATGTATATCTTTCAGAATGGTCACATGTTGAAAGCCGGCTTTTTCGAAAAGAAGGGCGGTTTCGGCTCCCCATCGTTCGTTGATTTCCACCCAGACGATTCCTTTCTCATTCAGCTGCTTCATACTGAATGATGCGATAGTCCGATAGAAAATCAACGGATCGGAATCCTCTACAAATAATGCTTCAACAGGCTCAAAATTAAGTACACTACTGCTCATTTTTACACGCTCACTGTTCAATACATAGGGTGGATTACTCACAATAAGGTCAAATAAATTCTCACCGATCAAGGTCTCTTCTCGCATAATATCCCCTTCGATCCAGCTCACATCCAGCCTGTTAATGAGGCCATTCTCTGCGGCAACCTCCAGGGCTTTCCGGCTCACATCCAGACCGGATATTACTGCTTTTTTAAACCGATTTTTCAGAGCCAGTGCGATACAACCTGTACCGGTCCCGATATCCAGGATATGGGCTGGCGGTCTGAGGCAATGAGCGATAATTTTATATACCATCTCTTCGGTTTCAGGCCTTGGTATCAGAACACTTTCATTTACTGCAATTTTCAGATCGTAGAAATATGTATATCCCAGAATGTATTGAATCGGCTTACCTGTATGAATTTCAGATACAATTTCATTAATTTGTGCCACAGTAACTGGTCCGGGTACCTGATCAGGGTTTTTGAGGTAGGAGGAAGGTGGATGCCCGGTATGGTCTAGTATGATCCGTGCAAGGGAAGTTGATTCACCCTCCGGGTACTTCCGGCGAAGCTCCTTAAGGAGGTAGAACCTGGTCTGTTGCAAGGTGGCATGATTTTGGAGCATATACCAAAAGTAGTAATAAAGCACATTTCTGGAGATGGAGAGAGATGAAATATATATGCGCCGTTGTTTTGAACTGGCGCGGAAGGGGCTGGGACTGACACGTACCAATCCATTGGTGGGTTGTGTGATCGTGCATAATAACCGCATCATCGGGGAGGGTTATCACCATGAATTCGGGGGCCCCCATGCAGAGGTGAATGCCATTCGTTCAGTGAAGGACCCATCCCTGTTTTCGGAGGCAACGTTATACTGCAGTCTGGAGCCTTGCGCCCATCATGGTAAGACTCCTCCCTGTTCAATGCTCATTGCTCAGAAGGGGATTCGCCGGGTAGTGATCTCCAATCTGGATCCATTCCCCAGCGTGAACGGACAGGGGGTCAGGCAAATGCGGGATGCGGGAATAGAGGTGGAGCCGGGATGTCTTGCCGAAGAGGGAACCAGGCTGAACCGTCGGTTCTTTATTTACCTGAAGAAAAGACGCCCCTATGTTATTCTCAAGTGGGCACAGTCCCTGGATGGATTTATTGACCTTGAAAGAGAACCTGGTGATCTGGAGGGACCTAGATGGATCACGGGGGATGAGTGCCAGACCCTTGTCCATAAGTGGCGAACGGAGGAGGCTGCCATTATGGTTGGAACCAATACGATAATTACCGATAATCCAAGGTTGAATATCAGACGATGGACGGGTGACAATCCGGTGCGCATAACCATTGACCGGAATGGAAGGCTTTCGAAAGGTGCAAATATATTAGATGGTGAGCAGGATACTATTGTGTTTACCGGGGTTCCGGGAAAGTACTCTGGCAGAACACGAAGTATCCATGTGGACCCCTCTTATGAGTTGGGGGATCTTCTTGAAGAGCTCTATGATCAGCAGATTATTTCAGTTTTTGTGGAAGGAGGAGCTAAATTGCATGACTCATTCCTGAAATCAGGATTATGGGACGAGGCAAGGGTATTTACAGGAAAAATGACTTTCAGTCAGGGTGTGAAGGCACCTGAACTTCATAAAAATCCTGATGAAAAGCTTGTTTTGTGTGATACGAAACTGGAACTCTTTAAAAATGAGGGTAATTTGTTTGACAGTTAAACAAAGAACCTTTATAGATGGTTTTGATATATTGATTTAAATAGGAGTACATTAGCTAACTTTGTAATAGAATAATCCGAACAATCGGTTAAAATGGAGTAATCATGAAAAGGCTTGTTATCATATTGATCCTGTTGCCGCTTATATTTTCAGTACAGGTTCTTGCACAATCAGCCAAGCAGTACTACAAGGCCGGAGATGAGTTTTACAAGTCAATGAAATTTAACGAGGCCATCGATCAGTATGAAAAGGCAATTGAGATGGATCCTGATTATGAAAAGGCATACGTACGCCGTGCCATGTCATATTCGAAAATCGGGGATCATATAAATGCTGCGGATGATTATGACAGGGCAATTGTCTTTAATGAGAAGGATGCGGAACTTTTCTACTTTTCCGGATATGAGTGGCATCTCCAGGGAAAAAATAACATAGCGCTTTCAAAGCTTAATACGGCCATCGATATGAAAGGTAATTTTTTGGAAGCCTACCAGGTGAGGTCTGAGGTGAATATGGAACTTGAGAAATACGATCAGGCTCTTGAGGATTGTAAAAAATGTTTGAGACTGAAAGAGGATGAAAAGGGTTATTATAACCTTGCCCAGGTGTATGAAAAGCTCGAGATGTATAATGAGGCAGAGCAGGCTTATATTAAATCCATAGAGAAGAACAAGCGGGTTGCAGAGACCCATTTTTCCCTGGCCCTTCTCCAGTATAAACGCCTGAAATATGGTGCTGCCAGTAATTCCATCAATCAGGTACTTCAGCTTGAACCAAAAAAGCTGGACGGAATATTACTACAAAGTCAGATACTGGCAGCTCAGGGTAACTATCCAAAGGCTATCGAGGTGCTATCCATGGCCTCCATCGATTACCCCGATGAGGTTTTGATCTTTTTGTACCGGGGTGATATCAATGCCTTGATGAATCAGGCAAGTTATTCAATCATTGATTATTCGAGGGCTATCGAAATAAATCCCGATAATGCGGAAATCTATTATAAAAGGGCGGGAGCTTACGAAGCGATCAGGGATTATGAAAAAGCCCTTGCAGATTATGAAAAACTGCTGGCCATGTCTGAGTACGACGGCACAGCCCAACGATTGCACAAGCTGGCTACACTGCGTATGTTTGAGTTGAACAGGGAGGAGAATAAACCCAGGGTAATATTGAAGGATCCCGTGTCGAAAAGTGGAAATACGGTAGATATTCCCAGGGAGCTCTCTGTAATAAACCTCACTGGGATTGTGGAAGATGAGAGCGATATAAGCTCCCTCCAGGTAAATGGGTTCACTGTACCGGTTGAAAAAACCGAGGAAGGATATCAGTTTCTGGCGAGTGTGAATTTGAGTACTACAGATAGAATTACGATTCAGGTTTCGGACATATACGACAATGCCGAAACAGCCATATTCCCCATCAGAAGAACAGAGGTAGAAGCTCCTGTAGTGCAGATGATTGCACCTTATGGATCGGAAAACAACATCCTTTATCTGGACAACAATGATCCTCAAATCTATGTTGAAGGAAGGGTTGAGGATGAGAGTAAAATAGCAAGCATCTATGTGGAAAGCGTACTGGCCAGTTACATACCCAGTGACCTGAATCCCTCTTTTACCGCGTTGGTAAACGTTGAAAACAAAAGCAAGCTCATGGTCCTGGTTGAAGACGAATATGGCAATAAATCGGAGATCTTATATACACTGAACCGGGATGCACAAG
>JBDLIX010000148.1:0-13182 GCA_039714655.1 Bacteroidota bacterium | reverse complement strand
TGTGAAGGATCTATGCGGAGTTTTTTCTTTTCCAGCCGGCTGAGATGACAAGGATGGCCCCTCCCAGCACAGTGAAGGCTCCAAGGAGGCTCAGTATGGAAAATGATTCGGGTTCGATCCAGGGAACATTCATCCGCGTAAGAATGGCCATGGTCACAAAGGTTATGATGGGATTTAATGTGATGATCACACTTACCCGTGTGGCCTCTGTGAGTTTGATGGCCATGGCCAACGATCCGTAGGCCAGCACAGTATTCAAACCCAGGTAAGAGAGAAGGTACCAATTGGTAGCAGGCATGCCCTGAAGTTTTGAAAATTGTACCAGTGGGATCAGCGCAATGGCACAGAAGGCATAGATAAACAGGTTTAGTTGATTGGGGTGAAGTTTTCTTACCAGGGCTTTTTGCATGGTGGCAAAGATGGCCCATGCGAGTCCACCTCCAAGGACCAGCAGCATCCCCAGCGTAAAGTTTTCGCCAGTACCGGTTAAATCTCTGAGCTGTTCAGAATAAAACAAGCCTATTCCCGACAATACCAGTAAAAATCCCACAACGTGTTTCCAGCTCACATACTCCCTGAAGATGATGATCCCCGACAGGGCAAAACTCACAGGAGCGATCTGTATAAATACCTGTGAACTGGAGGGAGAGACATACTTAATGCCGGCAATGAATCCCAGGTAGTTGAGTCCCAGGAATATTGCCGCCAGGAACAGAAGGATTGGCGGCCTTTTAAAGACTCCGAAATCCTTCCGGCGAAACAGCAGTGTATAGAGGCCCAATACGAGGAAAGCTAAAGAAAACCTGAACCACACCACAGTAACCGGGGGTAACTCATAGGTAATCACCTTCAGGACGATGGCCATGAAACCCCACATAGAGGCTGTGAATGCGGCGTATAAAACTCCTTTTCGGTTATTGGTGCCCATGCGAATAAAAGTGCAAAGGAACAAAATTTTACAATAGCTCTTCCAATGTCATGTGTCAAAAGGGAATTGTCATGGGTCAAAGGGGAATGACCTGACCAGCTTCGGGCACAATATACCGGGAAGCAATTCCAGCAGATTGTGAAGAGTGAATAATCCACGATAGCAACTCTTTGCCTGAAAGGATTGATTCACTGTAGTACCTGGAGTCCTCGGCCCCACTGTAATGAACAGGCATAACTTGTTGAGGTTCTATTCTTTTTAGGAATTCCAGGATAGTAAAGGGCTGTTCGGCCAGGTTCCACTCATCCTCCAATTGCCGGAAATAGCTCCCGGCGGCTTCACCGGATGCCGGATGGTCATGTGGAGCAGTCACATCCTTCCATGAGAGTCCATCAATGAATCTCTTCAGCGCTTTGCTTCGATCCATGAAGTTTTCGGGTTGACCGGTGAAACTCCAATGGTTGGTACGGGGCCAGGGAAACCTGTTATTTATGTCCACTACCAGCAGGTCCACTCCTTTCAGGCGGTCATAATCTTCACTCCTCAAAAGTGGCGTAAGCAAATCACCTGAAAACAGCACCCTGCGCTCCTCCATTTCAAACAGAAGCATGGATGCCCCAACAGCACTTGTACCATGAAAAACCGGATAAGCGGTAAGCCTGAAAGGGGGAGCATTTTCCATCTGGATGGTTTTACCATACACCAGTTCCCTGAAATCAATAAGCGGCTCCAGATGGGGATATGAGCTTAACAGGAACTGATATACGGGAGCTGTGGTATAAACCGGGAATAATCGTTCTTTCTCATGACGCCTCCAAAAGCTCTGTACGATCCAGTCAACCGACAGGGTGTGGTCCATATGTCCATGTGTCAGGCAAATGCTGTCAGGGATCCGGTTCGATCCCGATATGAGGCTCTGAACAGTTCCATGGCCTGCATCCACCAGCACATCGGAAACCACCCTCCCCTTGTCTGATGCCACAAGTGAAAAAGCTGCATTGGAGAGGTCGCGGGGGTCCTTCATGTTATAAAACGGGTGCGTTTCGCCCAGGGGGACCGGCCAGGCATTCCCCCTTCCATGAACAACTAACTGCAGTGTCATCCCCATCTACCAGGTGATTTTCATTTCATCCATAAGGTACCCCGCTCCGGCAAACTTATCCACAATAAACAGTACATACCGAATATCCACAGCGATATTGCGACAGAGCGATGGATCATAGTAAACATCGCTCATGGTTCCCTCCCAATTCCTGTCAAAATTGATTCCAATCAAGCGACCATCTGCATCCAGTACCGGGCTTCCCGAATTTCCTCCCGAAGTGTGGTTGGATGCAATAAAGCAAACGGGCATGGTGCCATCCACACCATACCTGCCAAAATCTTTCTCGTTGTAAAGCTTTGTCAGTTTCTGGGGTACCCTGTAATCCTCAAACTCCTCCATCCCTTTCTCCATAAGTCCTGAAAGGGTTGTGGCATACTGGTATTGAACGCCATCCCAGGGTTGGTACCCATGAATGTTTCCATAAGTCAACCTCATGGAAAAATTAGCATCCGGATAGAGCAAGCGATCATCTGACATTTCCAGCAGGGCCGCCATGTAAGATTGGTAACTCTTCTCCAGCTCATGTTGAAACTTGTAATAGACCGGATTAATTCTAATCATATAAAGCGCCCTGAACTGATCCAGGTAGATGGCCAATGGATCCTTCATGACCAGTTTTATGGCTTTCTCAGGGTTCTTGTTGTATATGTCCAAAAGATTGATTACCTGCTCCTTATCGCTTAATAAAGAACTCCTGTAAGTATCATCTGCAAAGCGGTAAAAATCCCCCTTGTATTTTCCATTGATATCCTGAAAGAAAGAGGGAAGAAATGAATCGGTCATATGATCCTGGTAGGCTGCCATCATGGCTGCAAAAATTTCCCTGTCAATGGGCAGATGAAAATCCCGGTAGAATCTTTCTACCTGATTTTTCAACACTTCAACACTCAGACCCTGGCTCATCATTCCTTTCATTCTGGAAACCTGCCCAAACAGTTCCACCGGTTTCACCGCCTCCTCCATTAAATCAACAGCGACTGAATAGTGATGGATCTCCGAATAGTGATGAGAGAACTGATCCAGCAGGCTATCATATTTTAACTGACGCTGACCCTCAGCATCTACCCATTGCTGAAAGGCTCGTTCCTCTTCAATCTTCTTTTCCACAGCATCTATTCGGTTCAAACCCAGAATGATACCTTGCCATTTCTTCCATGCATTGCTCACTCTCCGGTATTTGGTAGCATACTGGATCCGCACCTGATCAGAGCTTTTCATATACCGGTCCATGATCTCAAGCCTGCTGGTCCTGAGCTGGATCTTCAGGGGCAGACTCCTGTCCAACATAAGCTTAACAGCATCCGAGTAGAGGTACTGGGTGGTGGAACCCGGGTAGCCCAGGACCATTGTAAAATCTCCCTCCTCTATTCCACCGGCTGCAATCTCCAGATGTTTGCGCGGTTTATAGGGCTTGTTGGCAGGATCGTATGTGGCAGGCTTGTTCTCCTTATCGGCATATACCCTGAACAGGGTGAAATCCCCCGTATGTCTGGGCCACATCCAGTTATCCTGGTCTGCTCCAAAGTTTCCGATAGCTACAGGAGGTGCACCCACCAGTCTCACATCCCTGAAGACCTCATAAACAAACAGGTAGTATTCATTCCCATGGTAAAACGGTTTTACAACCGCATCATAATGTGTTCCGTAGGTAGCCGTCTGGATGATCTTTCCCATATTCTCATTCACCATCCGTTCCCGTACCTGAGGATCCATTCCTTGCTCGAACCCTTTAGTTACTTCAGCAGTCACCTCCTTCATATGCCTGAGATAGGTCACCGACAGATTTTCATTGGGCAACTCCTCTTCCCTGCTCATGGCCCAGTACCCATCGGTCAGGTAATCATTTTCCACCGAGCTGTGTGATTGGACCGCCCCTTCACCACAATGGTGGTTGGTAAGCAACAATCCTTCATCCGAAATCATTTCACCGGTACAACCCCGACCAAAGATCACAATGGCATCTGTCAGGCAATCACGGTTAATGCTGTAAATATCTTCAGCACTCAGCCTGAGACCAGCCTCCTGCATATGTTCAATCTGGTATTTTTCGATCAACATGGGGATCCACATCCCCTCCTCTGCTTTCAGGTTCACCGTCCCGGAAATCAGAAACAGTCCCAGCAGGCAATATGCCCATGCACTCAAACCCTTCTTCCCATTCCAATTCATATGTTATACTTGTTTTGTTGGGTACCCGATGAAAGACTTCAGCTCGTTGTACACTCTCTGGACCGGAAGTCCCATCACGTTGAAATAACTGCCCACGATTCTTTCAACAGCAATAGTACCAATCCACTCCTGGATCCCATAGGCACCTGCCTTATCGAAAGGCCGGTATCTGGTTACATAGGATTCGATCTCTTCAGGAGTCAAGTTGGAAAAGGTTACATCTGTGACTGCAAAGAAGGAACGCCTTGCTGCATTTGACCTGAGACAAACTCCCGTATAGACCTGGTGTGTGCTGCCCGAAAGGCTTTGGATCATGAATATGGCCTCCTCCTGGTCAGCCGGCTTTCCCAGCTCTTTCTCCTGGTGCCATACGATGGTGTCGGCAGTGAGCAGGATCTGTTTTTCAGAGAGCGACTCTAAGTAAGCATCGGACTTATGGTCCGCCAGGAACCTGGAAATTTCACCCCCTTTCAGATGGGATGGATATTGTTCATCAGCATGACCCGTCTCAACCACTTTAAATGGCAATCCCAGCTCCTGCATTAGAAAAGTCCTCCGGGGTGACCTGGAAGCCAGCAGTATTTCATATGACATCATCCACTCCAGCAACGCCTAATATTTGAAGTTCACCAGGTAGAAAACCAGTACCGAATAGAGAATTCCTGTGAGCATTACCAACTTGATCAGGGTACTTGCCCTGTGATAACCTCGCTTATCCTGTGCCAGAATAACCTGGATCATCAGAAGAACCAAAGGGCTCAACAGGAACAGTATGAAGTAGACCAGGGAGAAATAATCGACTGGTTCCACCGAGAAGACAATATATTTTACCAGAAGGAACAGAAGCATAAACAGGGTTAGAGCGATCAAAATCAGCAGTGCGATCTTTGTCCATAATGTTCCCAGAACGATGGGTACGGTCTTCATTCCGTAGGCCTTATCCCCCTCATAATCTTCCGCATCTTTGATCACCTCCCGGATCAGGGTGGTGAAAAAGGCAAAAAAGCTGAATCCCCCGACCCAGGCAAAAATGTAATTGAATGTGGCTTCATTCCGAAGCATTATCTGGCCATATTCCCTGTTCAGAAGCGGGATCTCAAACAGGACTACCATCAACGGCACCAGTCCGGTTAGGAAGGCCACTGAAAGATTGCCTACCAGGAATTGTCTTTTATAGCTGGTGGAATAGAACCATAGCAATCCGGTGGCAATCAAAAACACAAAGGAGAGAGAAGGTAATTTGATATAAAATGCCAGGTAAACACCCAGTCCCACCCCTATAATATTTAGCAGTGCATGAAGGATCATGGCCACCCTTCGGCTGATCCTGACGCCCACCACAACCCGGTCCGGTTTATTGATCAAATCGGCCCGGGTGTCAAAGTAATCATTAATAATATATCCTGCTGCTGCGATGAACATGGTGGAGAGTACAAGGAGAAAAAACTGGAAATCCCCAAACTGAAGCGAAAAGGTTTCGGATGGCAACAGGGGTTCCATCAGCAGGTACCGCATGGCATACTGGGTCGCAGCTATGATCACCAGGTTTGGAAACCTGATCAACTTAAATATGGAATGCAGTTGCCCGAACATCCGTTTTCTTATTTGTTACCAGCTAAAAGAGGAGCCATCCATCCACCGGCCATGCAGACGCAGGACCTGTTCAATCACATCTCTCGCACAACCCTTACCCCCGGCAAAAGGTGAAATATAATGTGCCACCGACTTGATCTCCTCAACGGCATCGGCCGGACAACAAGGTACTCCTGCATCTTTCATTACTTCGAAATCGGGCAGATCATCGCCCATGTAAAGTACCTCTTCCGCTTTGAGGTCGTATTTAAAGAGAAAATCTTTGAAATCGTCAATTTTACAGGAAGAACCCAGGTAAATATCGGTGATGCCAAGTCCTCTGAAACGATCACCAACCGATTCTGTATTCCCACCGGTGATAATGGCTACAGGATAGCCTCTCTTCACTACATATTGGAGTGCATAACCGTCCTTGGTATTCATGGAGCGCATCAGTTCACCGCTGGGATGAAGATATACCTCGGGGCTGCTTAACACACCGTCCACATCAAACGCAAAAGCTTTTACTGTTTTTAATCCTTCTTTAAAATTGGTCATCTCCTTACAAAAGCTTCAGAGGTTATTGATTCCGGAACCTGCCGATATCCCGGCTTATAAAAGTATACAATTTCTCCCACTCGGGATGCTTCGTCAGTAAATCCAGATGTTTCTGCATGGTCTCCTGATCACCCCGCAATGCCGGACCTGTCTGTGCCGCTGCTGCTCCCATCTCACTCATTTTACTGAAAGTCTCCTTGAGCATGGGATCAAGAAGCGTGACATCAACCTCCTCCTCTTGTAAGATCTGCTGCGCAAGGTGTACCATATGGTTGGAAAAGTTGTTGGCAAAAACAGCAGCCATGTGAATCAGCTGCCTGGAGGCAGAATTCATTTCATGTACATTCCGGGATATGGCGGAAGCCAGCATCTTTATTGCTTCCAAACTCTCCGGAGAGGATCCCTCCACCAGGATGGGGGTCTCTTCCAGTGAGAGAGTGCGTTCTTTACTCATGGTCTGGAGCGGATAAAGCACTCCATATTGAGATTGAAAACCCTCAAAAACCTTTATGGAACTTGTTCCGGAAACATGCATCCATATCCCTTTCCGATCCTGAAACTTCAGGACCACATCTGAAATTACCCTGTCAGGCACACATACTATAAAGAAATCGGCACTAAGTGGAACCTCTCCCGGAAGAGCGGTTCCAACGCTACCTACCTCTTCTGCGAGCATGGCTGCAGATTTGTGGGTTCTGGAATATACACATGCAATGGAGTGCCCTGCAAAATGCAAGTGCCGGGAAATGTGTGTGGCCACATTCCCGGCACCGAATATTACAATATTATAGGATGTAGAAGTTCCGATAACTTGTTAGTTAGAAGCAGTATTTATTCTCTTCTATCAAACGGTCGGCAATCCTTCTACGCGCTTCTTTCACATTGACACCTGCCACCGAAGTAAAATGGGATATCCCTTTTTCAAGCAGATCCCGGACCTCACCATAGGCAAAGGAGTAGGTAGTATCACTGGCATATTTGTTGATACGTGCTGCAGCATCATATACAAATACATCCACCATATCCTTGAAAAGCTTGACCTCCTCCTCACCTTTCAGCGGCTCCATCTTCTTCAGGCGCAGTACCACTGATTCGGCTACATACACCTGAATGATGCAGTCGGAGATATTGCTTAGGATCTCTTGCTCATGAACCAGCTTTCGTGCAAATTTCTCCGAGACCGCTTTCAGCAACATCAGCACCACCTTCTTGAAACTGGCAATGTACTGATCCTTCTCCTCAAAATAGCCTTCAACTGCAACCGGATCTCCATTCAGGTTTTTAATCTCTTCGAAAGCCTTTTCCGCTTCCTCCATAATCGGGAGTATCCCTTTAGCTCCTTTCTTAAGAACGCTATCCACCAGCAAAAGCCGGTTGATCTCATTGGTACCTTCAAAGATCCTGTTGATCCTGGAATCGCGGTATCCCCTGTCGATCATCATCTCTGCAGAGAATCCCATCCCACCGTGAATCTGAACACCTTCATCCACAACATAATCCAGTGACTCTGATCCAAATACCTTCATGGCAGCTGCCTCAATGGCAAAATGGTTGAATGCCTCCATGGTATTCCGACCCTTGTCATCGCCATTGGCCACATAATGGGCAATGGTATCATCCAGTGCCTGACTGGCACGGTAAACAGCGCACTCCGTTGCAAAAGTCCTGATCACCTGCTCGGCCAATTTATATTTGATGGCTCCGAACTCGGAAATATGGCAGTTGAATTGTTTTCTTTCGTTGGCATACCCCACCGACTGGCTGATGGCAGTTTTTGCCGAACCGATCACATTGGCTCCCAGCTTGATCCTGCCCATATGGAGGATATTCAGTGCGATCCTGAATCCTTCACCACGCTTTCCAAGCTGATTCTCAACAGGTACTTTGCAATCGTTAAAGAAGATCTGACGGGTGGAAGAACCCTTGATCCCCATCTTTTTCTCTTCCGGGTTAAATGTTATTCCTGGATAATCACGTTCCACGATAAATGCACTCAATACCCGGTCGTTGTCGATCTTTGCAAAAACGGTCATCACATCTGCAAACCCACCATTGGTGATCCACATCTTGGCACCATTAAGAATGTAATGTTGTCCGTCATCTGACAACACAGCCTTGGTGGTTCCGGAGTTGGCATCCGATCCGGCTCCGGGTTCAGTGAGACAGTAAGCACCTACCATCTCCCCGGTAGCAAGTTTGGGAATGTATTTTGCCCTCTGCTCCTCGTTCCCGTAGTAAAGAATCGGTAACGATCCGATCCCTGTATGGCAGGAATAAGCAACCGCATAAGAATAACCCGAACCCAGTATCTCGCTTGCATACATGGTGGTGATAAAGTTTTGTCCAAATCCCTCATACTCCTCAGGAATGGCAATCCCCAGCAATCCAAGTTCACCTGATTTTTCAAGCAATTCCCTCATTAATCCCTCTTCCTGGGAATCAACACGGTCCATTACCGGGAAGACCTCGGTCTCCAGGAAATCCTGACAGGTTTCCCCGATCATTCGTTGCTCTTCATCTAATTCTTCAGGAATAAAAACATCAGCCGGATCTGTCTCCTTCACCAGGAACTCTCCCCCGGTAATTAATCTTTTGTTCTCCATTGTCATTGTTTTTGCTCGCTTAGCTCGCGTTATTGGTTATTGGTTAATAAACTCTTTCATAATTTCAGTGCCTGTGCTACCAGCTCTGCCAAATCGTATGCCTTCACACCATCTTCCCTATTCTTATACTTGATCCCATCGGTCATCATCACCATGCAATAGGGACATGCCGTGGCGATGATATCCGCACCGGTTTCAAGTGCCTCCTCGGTCCGCTCGATAAAGACCTCCTTCTCTCCCTTTTCAGCCTCTTTGAACATCTGTCCGCCTCCTGCTCCACAACAAAGTGCAAAGCTCTTATTTCTGCCCATCTCTCTTTTGGTGGCTGAAAATGCATCCAGGAGCTGTCGCGGTGCATTGTACTCCTTATTGGCACGTCCCAGGTAACAGGGATCATGGAAAGTAATGGTGTTTCCCTCCAGTGCATCGCCAGGGATATTAAGTGATCCGTCTGAAATGCGATCGCTAAGGAATTGGGTGTGGTGGATCACTTCGTATCTGCCTCCAAGATCGGGATATTCGTTTTTAAATGTATTATAGGCATGCGGGTCACAGGTAAGTATCTTTTTGACCTCATAGCCTTCAAATATTTCGATGTTCATCATTGCCTGCATCTGGAACAGCATCTCATTCCCGGCACGCCGGGCCACATCCCCGCTGGAGGATTCCTCTGTACCAAGCACCGCATAAGAAATATTCATGGCATTCAACACTTTCACAAATGCACGGGAAACCTGCTTGTACCGGTCATCAAATGCTCCGGCGCTCCCTACCCATAAAAGGTACTCCGGCTTTTCACCTTTTGCAAGCAGATCAGCCATGAGTGGCACTTCGGTGTTCTCTGCCCAGAGCATCCGGTCCTCCTGGGAGAATTGCCAGGGTGCACCATTGTTCTCGATGTTGGAGAAGATAGAGTTCAACTCCCCGGGAGCAGCTGATTCCTCCATCACAAGGTAGCGCCTCATCCCAACGATCAGGGCTGGCTGATTAATGTTGATGGGGCACTCCTGGGCACACGCATTGCACAGGGTGCAAGCCCACAACTCCTCCTCGGAAATGTAATCCTTAAGCAGTGCCTTTTCATCAGAAAAACCTGAACCGTTCTTCAATATCTGCGGACCTTTCTCCTTCATCCTGGCCCTTACATCCATCACGATCTTCCGGGGCGATAATATCTTTCCTGTTATATTGGCCGGACAAACCGATGTACACCGGCCACACTCTGTACATGAAAGGGAGTCCATGTAGCTTTTCCAGCTTACATCTTCAATATCAAGGATCCCAAACCGTTCCGGCACCTCCTCTTCGGTCTCTTCTCCCACAGGAGGAGAAGCGAAAGCCTGATCGGGGTCCATCATGATCTTCACCTCTTTGGTGATGCTCTCCATGGTATCCAGTTTTCCAAGGGGTTCAAGTCTGCTTAGAAAGACATTGGGAACCGACATGAATACATGGAAATGTTTGGAATAGGGCAGGTAGTTGGCAAATATGAAGATCAACACAATGTGTACCCACCAATTGACCTGATACAACACTTCACTGGTGTGAGGCGCAGTACGAATAAAGCCTGCCAGCATTATACTAACGGGATAATAACCCTCAATCTCGTGGCCTGCAGCTGCGGCTGACAATACGTAATAGGTATTCATTCCCAGGAGGGATAACATCAACAACAGGATAATGGTGAGCGCCACATTTGCATCCAGGTGAGAGATATGTTTCATCTCAATTCCGGAGAACCGCTTCACATTCAGAAATATCCTGCGGGCCAGGAACACAACGATGGCCAGGGCTATGATCAGGGCAAAAATATCGCCGGAGGCCATGATGATCTGATAGACAACTCCAAGAAAAGAGAGCACCCGCTCCTGTCCTGTCAAACCATCGATCACCATCTCAATGCTTCCAATGAGGATCACTAAGAATCCCCAGAAAACCAGAGCGTGTAGCAACCCCATGATGGGTCTGCGAAAGATCTTGGTCTGACCAATTGCCACCTCAAGCATCACACCGATACGGCGTCCGATCTGCCTGACAGGAAATCCTCCCCTTGTGATCTTAAAGAACCCTACGAACCGGCGGGTTGTATAACCAAAGGCCAGGAGGGTGACCAGTAATGTAGCCAGGAATATAATCTGTTTTGCCATAAATAGAGGATTGGATGGAGCTACTGGGCTTTGGCAGCTTTGATCTCGGTAACCAGTTCAGGCAGCACCTTCAGGGCATCACCTACGATTCCGTAATCGGCTGCTTCAAAAATGGGGGCGTCCTTATCGGTATTGACGGCTACAATACATTTGGAGGAACTTACTCCGGCAAGATGCTGGATCGCTCCGGAAATTCCAAAGGCAAAATAGAGGTTAGGCGCAATGATCTTACCAGTCTGCCCGGTATGCTCTTCGTGAGGACGCCATCCTTCGTCGGAGACAGGCCTGGAGCATGCAGTGGCAGCGTCAAGTACACCTGCCAGCTCTTCAATGGGACCCCAGTTATCTGATGACTTCATCCCTCTTCCGCCGGAGATCACCACCTCAGCATCGGAAAGTAACAACTTGCCTTCCTGCTTCTGTACATCTTTAATGGTGGTTTTTGCTCCAGCTACATCCACACCAGGATCAAAGGACTCTACAGATGCAGAGCCACCTGTTTCAACAATCTCAAAGGAGTTCTGAGCCAGTGTTAGTACAGCTGAGTCTGAAAGGATCTTCACTTTTGCAAAAGCTTTACCGCTGAATACTTTTTTGAGAACCACCAATGGATTGGCAGATTCGGGAAGTGCGGTAACACCAGCTGCCAGGCCAGCTTTTAACCTGACAGAAAGTCTGGGAGCAATGGCTTTCCCCGTGTTATTTTGAGCCATAACCAGGACCTTCGCCCCGGTTTTTTCCATGGCTGCAGCAATGATACTGGTATACACCTGGTTATCCAGGCCTTCGGGTGCTCCTTCCACATTCAGGACACTGGCTGCACCATAGGCACCCAGTTTTGACAGTTCATCCTGTTGCACATTCCCAATGGAGAGAGCGGTAACACTTCCGCCTATCATACCGGCAACACCGGAGGCATAAGATACCAGTTCGTAGGAGAGCTTTTTAAATTTCCCATCCCAGTTCTCTGTATAAACTAATACTGACATATGTTTAAAAAGTTAGTTGCGTTCGTAAATGTTAGTAGTTACAGACTTTATGACTTTCGACTTTACAGACTTTCGACTCACAAGACTTTCGCCTCATTTTGCAGGAGATTCACCAGCTCTTTCACATTGTCGGCCTCGATCATTTTGCACGGTGCTTTGGGCTCCGGCATAACATACTCCTGGGTTGCGGTTAGCTTTTCAGCCTCTACCACGGTTACCACCTGAAGCGGCTTTTTCCGGGCCATCATGATCCCGCGCATGGCAGCAATCCTGGGCTCTTTGGCAATTCCTTTCTGTACCACGCCCACAAAGGGTGCAGGAACGGAAACCTCCTCCTTGCCTCCGTCAATATCCCGGGTGATTAAAACCTCATTATTTTCCATCCTCAATCCTGAGATGGCCGAAACAGATGGAATATCAAGCATTTCTGACAACATCCCGCCCACTGAAGATCCATTATAGTCACTGGATTCAATACCGCAAAGGATCACATCATACTCACCATTTTTTGCCACTGAAGCAAGCTGAGCTGCCACAAAATGGGCATCACCGGTTTCCGAATCAACCCTGATGGCATCATCGGCACCAATGGCCAGCGCTTTTCTCAGCGTGGGCTCTGCTCCTGCCGGACCAACGGTTACAACGGTTACATTTGAAACTGCATTGGAGGCATCCTCCTTCAACTCCATGGCCCTGGTGAGCGCCAGCTCATCCCACGGATTGATGATCCATTGTACTCCACTGTCATCAAAGGAAGTGTTATCGTTCGAAAACTTCACCTTGGTGGTGGTGTCGGGAACATTGCTAATACAAACAATAATACGCATATCTGGATATTTAAATAAAGTGTGACAAATATAAAAGAATTCTAAAAACGTACCGCAAAGAAATGTCAACTAAATTCAGACTTTGAAACTATCTTATTTACAGAGAGAACTCTCCTTGATGAAAGGTTCGTCATGATGCCCCGGTTTGTACTCCACATCCTCATTCTGTGCACCATTGACACAATCTATTGGATCGGGCCTCCCGGGGCTTCTGGTGAAAACAGACCAAATTTATAGTCATGTTCCGAAGCAGGAGGTATCACTACAAAAACCGGACGTAGTGG
>JBDLIX010000147.1:0-13255 GCA_039714655.1 Bacteroidota bacterium | reverse complement strand
TGCTTTAATGTTTAAACTTTCCCTTGCTCTTACGAATACGTACAGCAACCACTTTGTATTCAGGACACATTGCTTCAGAGTCGTGGACATCAGAGGTAACATTGTTAACCATAATTTCGGGGAAATGGAAAGTTGCGCTTAGAATCCCTCTGTTTACTCTGTCAGTAATCTGTGCTTTCACATCTATCTTTCCCCTGGGAGATTCGAGACATACATAATCACCATCATTGATCAGCTTCTCTTTTGCATCTTCAGGATTAATCATCAAATAATCATTGGAAAGGATAAGCTCATTACCAGTTCTCCTGGTCATTGTCCCACAATTATAGTGTTCAAGTCCCCTGTTAGTCGTTAAAATAAAGGGATACTTCTTTCCATGTGATACAATCTCCTCACTCTCCTCCCAGCCATGGAATTCGAAATAACCCCTCCCTCTTGTGAATTCGGTTTGATGAAGAATCCGGGTACCGGTTCCCTCTTTTGTAACTGGCCATTGTTTACCGTTTAACCCCAGGTTTTCCCATGTAATGCCCGCAAAAAATGGTACAATCTGAGAGATCTCATCTAATAATCCTTCGGCTGTATAATCTGGCTGATTATATCCCATTCTATTCATGATCTCCACAATAATCTGACCATCTGCCTTAGCACCTTCAACTGGCTTAACAGCCTGGCGAACAGCCTGCACGCGTCGCTCCCCATTGGTGAATGTCCCATTTTTCTCAAGGAATGAAGCTCCGGGTAACAGAACATCGGCATATTTTGCTGTTTCTGAGATAAACAACTCCTGCACAACCACGAGATCAATGGCTTCCAGTGCTCTAATCACTTTTTTGGAATTCGGATCAGTTTGAACAACATCTTCTCCAATAATCCAGATAGCCTTTAATTTACCATCCAAAGCGGCATCAAACATCTCAGGAATCTTATATCCAATGCCTTTGGGAACATCAACTCCGTAGAATTGTTTATACCTCTTATTGACTTCATCATCGGTAATGTCTAAATATCCGGCACCCTGATGTGGCTGAACCCCCATATCAGCACTACCCTGAACATTATTCTGTCCACGAAGCGGATTCACTCCGACCCCTCTTCTGCCAATGTTCCCTGTTAAAAGAGCCAGGTCGGCTATCTGTATGACTGCAAAGGTTCCCTGAGAATGTTCTGTAACTCCTAAACCATGGAATGACATTGCATTTGGTGCAGAGGCGTAAGCAATTGCTGCTTCTCTAACAAGATTGCGATCAACACCTGAGACCTTCTCCATCCTCTCCAGGTTGATATTCATTATCTCCTTCCTGAACGCTTCAAACCCTTCCGTTCTTTCAGCAATAAACTTTTCATCCGCCAACCCTTCTGAAATGATATAATAGAACATCATATTAAGTACGGCCACATTGGTTCCCGGTCTGAGGGCAAGATGGTAGGTTGCATACCTGGCCAGTTCGGTCCGTCTGGGGTCTATAACAATGGAAACATTGCCTGATTTCATGGCAAATTGCTTCAATTTGGCTCCTGTAACCGGGTGGGCTGTAGTAGGATTGGCACCAATTACCAGAATACAATTTGTATCATCCAGATCACTGATTGAATTTGTTGCCGCTCCCGTACCAAATGTTCTCTGCATCCCCAAAGCTGTCGGAGAGTGACAGACCCTTGCACACCCGTCAATATTATTCGTTCCGATGACTGCCCGGATAAATTTTTGCATGAGATAATTCTCCTCATTGGTACATCGTGAAGAGGAGATTCCTGCAATTGAATCGGGGCCAGATTCTTTTTTAATTGATGAGAGCCTGGTGGCAATATAATCATATGCTTCCTCCCAGCTCACCTTTTCAAATTCACCGTTCCGTTTAATCAATGGTGCGTTGAGCCTGTCCGGATGATTATAGAATTTAAATGCATACCTGCCCTTTATACAGGCATGCCCCCGGTTCACCTCTGCATCATAAGGTGCCTGAATACTCAGGACTTCACCATTGCTGGTTGAAACCTCAAGGCTGCATCCAACCCCGCAATAGGTACAGATGGTTCTTATTTTATCGGTTGCAAAGATTGCTTTTGATTGAAACAGATCAGATATGGCAGCAGTAGGACAAACCTGGGAGCAAGCGCCACAACTGACGCAATCCGAATCCATGAATGACCGGTTATCTCCCTTTACAATATGAGCATCGAAACCTCTTCCTGCCATACTCAGTACAAATTGCCCCTGTACTTCATCACATACACGGACACACCGATAACAATTGATACATTTAGAAATATCAGAGGTCATGTAGGGGTGACCCGAATCTTTTTTTCTGTCCAAATGGTTTTCACCCTTCGGATACCTGACCTCCCTAATGCCAACCTGGGCGGCAACAGTCTGAAGTTCACAATTTCCATTTACCTCACAGGTTAAACAATCCAGTGGATGATCTGTAAGAACGAGTTCAACGATGTTCTTGCGGAGCGCTTTAACAGATTCTGAATTGGGGTAAATGTATTGGCCTTCGGTAACAGGAGTGTGACATGAAGCCACGACAGATACAGCTCCGTTCTCTTCCGAAGACACATCAACACTACATATTCGGCATGAACCAAATGGATCAAGATCCGGGGAATCACATAATGTGGGAACCAGGTTTTCTCCTTTATGCCTTCTGATGAAAGAGAGAATTGTCTCCCCTTTATCCATTTCAAAAGGCTGATTGTCTATATAGGCAAGTTTCATTATCTATGCAGATTCTATGTAAAATATTGCTCCAGTTCAGCTCCAAAATATTCCATTGCGTTTCTTACCGGCAGAGGGATTCCTCCTCCATGTGCGCACAGAGACCCTTTCTCAAGTGTGGTAAGAAGATCATTAAAAAGATCTCTGTCTATCTTATATTCAGCGTTTAAAGCTTTTATGGACAATTCATGTCCTCTTTTAGTGCCCAGTCTGCATGGGAAACATTTTCCGCAACTTTCATACGCAGCAAAACCGAACAGGTGTTCAATAAATTTCATCATTGGAAAATCCTCCGGCACAGATATGATTGAGGCATGACCGAGAATAAACCCGTTGTTCGAGAATGATTCAAAGTCAAGTGTAAGGTCATCGATTTTTGTGGTGGGTACCAGACCACCTAAAGGGCCTCCGATTTGCAGCGCTTTAACTGCGCTCTTGAAACCACCCCCCAGATCATTTACGATCACCGGGAGTGGTGTTCCCATCTCCACCTCATAGATCCCGGGATTATTGAAAAAACTATCTAAACTTACAAGCTTTGTTCCGGAGGAGCGATCAGTTCCAATAGCTTTCCAGGCCTCACCTCCCTGCTCAATGATATAATGTAAAGCGGCAACCGATTCCACATTCATTATCACTGTGGGTTTATTAAATAATCCCTGTTGAGCCGGGTAGGGAGGTCTGATACGAACTTCAGGACGTTGTCCCTCGATTGAATTAATCAGGGCTGTCTCTTCACCACATAGATAGGAGCCCTGGGCCTGGATTACCTTTATATTAAAACAGAACCCGGAGCCATCAATATTTTCTCCCAGCAGGCCCTCTGAATGGAGCTCATTAATCGCCTTCTGGACACTGACTACTGCTTCGGGATACTCTGCCCGAATATATATAACACCATGGTTGGCATGCGTTACATATCCTGAGATTAACATACCAAATAGTACTGAATGGGGCCGTTGTTCCATCAAATATCTGTCAGAATAGGCACCGGGATCCCCTTCGTCCGCATTACAAATGATGAATTTTGTTTCACTTTCCGTATTGCGACAAAACTCAAGTTTCATTCCCGTTGGGAATCCTGCACCACCACGTCCTCTGATAGCTGAAGTTTTTATCTCATCAAGAGAGAGGGATTCATCCCTCTTCAGTGAATCTCTGAATGGAGCATAATAGCGGTTAATATCTGTAAATGGTTTGGTAAGAATCTCATGACCATCCGCTTTAATGATATATTGATCAAGATTTAATTCACTCTTCCCTCCAATTATTTCATTAAGTTCAGCAATTGCGCTGCCCGAATAGTTCTTTCCATCATAGTGAAAAGCGCTGTTCTCATGGCATCTTCCAAGGCAGGTCATATGACCAATCTCATCATTGTTAAAATGGCCCTTAAGCTCTTCTGTTACTTTGTCCTGTGTTCCTGAGCATACGCAGGAAGTTCCATCACAAACATAGACCCTCTTGCCTCTGTTTTGCGGTTTTAGAAAATCATAAAATGTTGCGGTACCATACGTATTGGCTTTGCCCACCAGGAACTCATCGGCCAGACTATTCAGCTCATCAATACCGGGTGTACCAGTTGGCTTTGCTAATTTTCCAAGTCTGCTAAAAAGGTTATCCTCTAACCCTTTTCTGCCTGACAATTCACTTAAATTCTTTGACATAATATGGTTTAACTGGCCTTGATAAATTGCTTACTGTTTTTTGTTCGTTGGGGATGTGAATAGCATGTGGCTCTATTCTCACGACAAAACGCAAATAGTGTGATCCCAAGTTCTTTGGCATAATCAACTGCCAATGAAGATGGTGCAGAGATGGCTGCCAGAAAGGGAATTCCGGCTTTAAAACATTTGATCACAATTTCGTATGAAACCCTTCCGCTAACTGTCATACATGAAGCCTGGTTCAGTCTCCCTGACAGAATAAGATCCCCAATAACTTTGTCCACTGCATTATGCCTGCCAATGTCCTCCTTTGAACAAAGCATCTCTCCCTGAATGGTGAAAGCAGCTGCCGCATGTGTTCCTCCTGATTGACGAAATGCAAACTGTGAAGCATTCATCTTTTGAAATATTTCGTGGATCACATAAAAATTGATTCTTTCCTGATCATCTATCTTCTCCCCCCGGACAGACAGATCTTCCAACTCAGTTCGCCCGCAAATACCACATGATGATACTGATAACAGGCTTCTGCTGTTTGCGTATCCATCACCCAGCTCCTTTTCAGGAATTGACAAATCAGCCGAAGTTACAATACCGTTATTGTTTCCCTTTTTCAGCACTATATCAGGATGATAATTCACATCTGTTATGATCCCTTCGGAATGAAGAAGTCCGCGCACAAGGCTGACATCATCTGCGGGTGTTCGCATGGTTGTTGTAAAAGGCTTGTTGTTGATATTGATTTGTAAAGCCTCTTCAATGATGAGTGAATCATCAATTCTGTTCACTTCATCCAATTCAAACTTCCTGCCTTCATAAATTCGTGTTATCATAGAATATCTTTTCAATCCAACATCTCTTCTGTCACAAAAGTAAATATAGCTCTTTTGAAGAGTGTTTGATACAGGTTCGCTTAAATGCACAACCTTAGACCAGGATCAAAGAAATATTTAGAGCTTATTGACCATCACCTTGTAGGTGGGGTCTTCCATCACTTTCACATCAATGATCTCCTCTGCATTCTCCAGTAGTTGCTTGCAGTCGGGACTCAGATGTCGAAGTTGAACCCTTTTCCCCACCTTCTGATAACGCTCGGTTATTTTGTTTAAGGCTTCAATGGCAGACATATCAACGACCCTGCTTTCGGCAAAATCGATAATTACCTGCTCGGGATCATTGAGCACATCAAATTTCTCATTGAATGTAGAGACTGAAGCAAAAAAGAGTGGCCCGTAGATTTCGTAATGCTTTGCTCCGTTGGAATCGATTCGTTTCCGGGCCCTGATCCGCGTGGCATTGTCCCAGGCAAAAACCAGTGAGGAGATAACTACACCGGCAACCACTGCAAGTGCAAGATTGTGCAGGACAGCAGTGACAATGGTAACCATCACCATTACAAAAATATCTGACCTGGGCATCTTGGTAATGGTTCTCAGACTTGCCCATTCAAAGGTTCCCAGCGCAACCATAATCATCAGGCCGGTAAGGGCAGCCATTGGTAGCTTCTGGATCAGTTCTGCGCCAAACATGATAAACACAAGCAACATGACAGAGGCCACGATACCGGATAACCGGGCCCTTGCGCCAGATGAAATATTGATCAGACTCTGCCCGATCATCGCACATCCGCCCATCCCGGAGAAGAATCCTGAAAGAATATTGGCAGCACCCTGGGCTATGGCCTCCCGGTTTCCATGTCCCCGGGTCTCTGTAATTTCATCAACGATATTAAGCGTCAGCAAACTCTCAATCAGGCCCACACCTGCAACAATGGCAGCATAGGGGAAGATGATACGAAGCGTCTCAAAGGACCAGGGCAGCTGCGGAATATGAAAAGGAGGAAATCCACCCTTGATTGAAGCAATATCACCAACCGTTTTAGTCTCAATTCCAAAAACTGCCACGATACCAAATACCACCAGGATTGCCGTCAGTGATGCAGGAACAGCTTTTGTAATCTTTGGCAATCCCCATATAATAAGCATTGTGAGCAACACCAGCCCCAGGAGAACATAGAGGGGCATCCCTGTGAGCCAGCTTCCGGATATATCCTTGAACTGCTCCAGTTGCGACATGAAAATAATAATGGCCAGTCCATTGACAAAACCAAAAATAACAGGATGGGGAACCAGTCGTATCAACTTCCCCAACTTCAGCATTCCGGCTGCTGCCTGGATAATCCCAGCCAGTATAACGGTGGCAAACACATACTCCACCCCGTTGGTCTTTACCAGTGTAACAATTACAATGGCAATAGCGCCGGTGGCACCCGAAATCATTCCGGGACGACCCCCGAATATGGAGGTGACCAATCCCATAACAAATGCAGCATAAAGCCCGGTCAAGGGCGAAAGACCCGCGATCAATGCAAATGCAACAGCCTCCGGGACAAGGGCCAATGCTACGGTCAGGCCCGATAAAACTTCTGTTCTGTAGTTGATCTGTTCAGGCAGGTTGAACAGGTTGAAATATTTTCTCATTAAACAGGGAAAATGGTTAAACATCTGGGGGAACGAATAATTCCAACAGAATAATCGGTTGCAATTTAAAAGGGGAAAAACCGCCAGGCGGATGAATGCCACACCCTCAACGGGCGTGCAAAGGTAATATAGTTTATCGATTTATCTGCCTCGATTGACAATCACATAACCGCTGTACCTCTGACCTGATGGATCAATGGTGCTTCGACGGGTTGACCCGGTAACGAAAGATGCCAGCTTGTGTAATCAGGTTGGGTTTAAGTCCCACTCCCTTTTCGTTTACTTCCTCTTCTGCGCTGGTGTTGTTCCTGGTTTTTCATGGAAGCTCCGTTCTCTTCACCTGCCTTTACCTCCATTTGCTGGCGATCTCCCTCTTCTCCCGTCTGAAGATGGTCGTTGATCCCATCCCCATCCAGATCTACAAAGGTCTGCTTTCCGGACCTTTGCCTTCTCTTCCAATCAGAATCAAAACGGTTAGGGATGCCGTCTCCATCGTGATCAGGAGCATTGTCATTGTAGCCGTCACCATCCTCGTCCACAAATTGTTGCTGTTGCTCGGTACCGGGTTTGCTCTGGGTGGTATCCTGCGCAGCCATTTCAGGCGCCAGGACAATCATTGATACGATGCTGATGATCAGCAGTGAGATATATTTTTCCATGGTTTCAAGATTTTCGATCCTTTTTTACAATGTCCAGTATCTGCATCCTTGACCGGAAATGTCTTTCGGTCATGTTAAGTAGACCCGCTGCCTTACTCTGGTTACCTGAACTTATCCCCAGAGCCCGGGTAATGATCTCTGTTTCATAAGCAGCAACTTTCTCCGCATAACTGGTGCTAAAATCTCCCGGATCCAGCAGGAGGTTCTCTGACCTGGTAGAAAGATTGGCAGGAAGATCAGAAGTGGTAATGATCTCTTCCCTGGCCAGGGCCACTGCTCTTTCAATCAGGTTCTCCAGCTCACGTATATTTCCGGGAAAGTCATGTTTCATCAGGGTGTCCTGTGCCTCCTTGCTGATCCCCGTAATCTCTTTCCCATTCTCTTTTGAGTATTTAGCAATAAAATGACGGATCAGCGGTGGAATATCAACTTTCCGTTCCCTCAATGCAGGCAGCTGTATGGTCACCACGTTGATCCGGTAGAACAGGTCCTCCCTGAAGCTTCCTTCCCCGATCATCTCTTCCAGGTTGCGGTTTGTAGCCGCGATGATACGCACATCCACTTTCAAAGTAGCTGAGCCCCCAACCCTTTCAAACTCTCCAAACTGAAGCGCCCTCAGCAGTTTAACCTGCACCGGCAGCCCGATATCCCCGATCTCATCAATGAATAGCGTTCCCCCGTCCGCCTGCTCAAACCTTCCGATATGCCGACCTGTAGCCCCTGTAAAGGCACCCTTTTCGTGTCCGAACAATTCGCTCTCCAACACACCTTCCGACAGCGCTGCACAGTTCACTGTAACCATCTGCTTGTCTCTTTGCCGGCTGGCATGATGGACAGCCTGCGCAGCCAACTCTTTTCCAGTTCCACTCTCGCCCCTGATCAGCACTGTGGCATTGCTTGGCGCCACACGGCCGGCAGTGTTGAGCACCTCCTCCATCTCTCCGCTCTGGGAAATAATGGCGTCGAACTTAAAGCGCTCCTTCAGCTGGCTTCGGAGCATCTCATTTTCAGATCTCAGATGATTCAGCTCAACCACTTTTCTGATCAATAGCTCCAACTCATCCAGGTCGATCGGTTTTGACAGGTAATCGAAAGCACCCTCCTTCATGACCTGTACCGCTTCCTGGGTATCGCTGAAGGCAGTAATGATAATAACGGGAACTTCCGGGTTGGTTTGTTTCACACTTCTGACCACCTCCAGACCGTTCATATCGGGCATCCTGAAATCCGAAAGGACCAGATCCACGCTTTCTTCACGCATCATCCGGATACCCTCCATGCCCGAGCTGGCAGAGATAACCGAATAATCCCTCCTCTCCAGGAATGCCCTGACGGATGTTACCTGGTTGGGCTCATCGTCGATCAGCAGTATGGTGAAACCGGTCATAGCAATAGCGATACAGCCAATTTAAAAATTAAAAACCACACCCACTCCCAGGAAATGGTAATTATAGTCATACCAGTAACTGTTTGACTGGTTATTCACATAAGTATAATTCAAATAGGGTTTGATGGAATCGATCCATTTATCCTTGAAGCTGAAAGTCTTCGATACCCTGGCGTACGCATTGAACCTGAGATCCTCCCTCAGAGGTCCTGCACCAATGGAGTCTGTCTCTGAAATAAAGCTTGTTTCGCTGATGTAATCTTTCATGGTGACTCCTCCCCCTGCCCTGATCTGTAGATTTTCAGGCAGGATCATGGTCAGCCGGGACGAAAGCCCGTGACTGGTATAGCTGAATGGATCATCAAACAGCTCCTCATCCTGGAAATAGCTTCCTGCATTGATGCGTGAGGCATCGCTGAGGCTGAATTGTCCCCTGTATTGCAGGTATATTCCTACACGATCATGAAGCGACTGGGCCACCCTTAGTAAAACGATCGCATGGCTCATGGATGGGATCTGCTCTTCCGTGACCCTGTAATGTGTGGTACTGAATCTGCCCTGGCCTGATTCTGTTGTTGTACGGGTATATGTTGTAGTGGTATAGAATGTTTTATACCCCAGGTCGGCTTCCATGATCAGGGAGGTCCGGGTCCGGAACGACCTGCTCAGCTGCAGGTAGAGGTAGTGCTGATAATTGGTAAGCTCCATAAAATCCATGTAACGCCTGTACCTGAAGTTATAACCGGTCCGCAGGTAGGTTTTTTTAATTACAAACCGCTGGTTGGTATAGAGGTACAGTTGCTGATAATCATAATAGGAATAGGTGTCGGTATTGCGCCTGTCCATGAAATAGCCGCCCACGTAGAACCAGTTTTGCCTCTTTTTTCCAAAATCGTTGCTGTACCTGATCCCTGCCTTATTGAGAAAGAAATTTCGGGCAGGATTTTGCTGATAGCGCAGGTAGTCTAAGTTGTAAAATATGTTTGTTGCAGTATCCTTAAAAGTGTAATCCAGGGAGAGATCCATGTCGTAGATCCAGTCACTGATCTTTTCCGGAGAGAGGTAGATGTTGTCGTCAAAGTTGGAAGAGAGGTCCAGGTTGGCATTGAACTGTGCAGTAGCCAGCTGCTGCACTGCCAGGATACAGATAGAAAAGATCAAATATTTTCCCGCAATTCGTCCCATGGTCACTTTTCGCTCGATAAGTTATGAAAAAAATAAAATGACTGCCCCTGATAAGCAGGGGCAGTCTTTGATAAATAGGTTTGTGTTGTCGATTTATTAAGTAAGATCTTCCTTACCGCCTGCCACCTTTTCCCTTTGTTCCGCTTCCACTGTCTGTACCGGCACCGGTTCCGTCACAATCTCCGGTACCTAAGCCTTCACCTGTACCAGCTCCTTCACCTGTTCCGGCTCCTTCACCACCGCTTCCGGCTCTCTCACCCTTCTGTGATCCGGATCCGTCATGCATGGGAGTGTAGTCAGCATCCTGTCCGTTGGGGATCCCATCTCCGTCAGAGTCCATGGCGTTGTCATTGATCCCGTCTCCGTCAGCATCCACAAAACCCCTGGAGTTCTCACCCTTGCGGGCCTGGACACCTTCATAATCTGCGTCTTGTCCGTTAGGAATTCCGTCTCCGTCGGCATCCTGGGCATTGTCATTGAACCCATCGCCGTCTTCATCTACAAAACCAGATCCACCCTGCTTCTTCTGGGCTTTGGCCTGCTTCTTGCTGGCTTTGCGGTTCCCTTTCTTCAGTTGAGCCTGTGCGGCTTCGTTTGCATTGTCATTGACACCGTCTCCGTCCTCATCCACAAAACCGGTTTTGGTCTGGGCCTGCTCTCTCTTCTCCTGGGCTTCCTGCTGGTTTTCACGGGCCTGCTCCTGGGTCTGAGTTTTGGTCTGGGTCTTAGCCTGCTCACCGGCTTCCTGGGCCTCCTGCTGGTTTTCGCGAACCTGCTCCTTCTTCTGTGCTTTGGTCTGGGTTTGAGTCTTTGTTTCGGCCTCGGTGGGTTCCTGGGCCATTACACTGGCAGATATAAAAATGGCTGCCACGCTTAATACTTTAATAAGATTTTTCATTTTTCTCATTTTTTTGGTTGAACATTTGTAATACTGCTTAACCTTTTACCAAAGTGCGTGCCAAATATTTTATTCCATTGAATATCTGTGTGTTTATGGAATGCTGTCTGGAAATCCGCCTACCATGAAGCCCATATATTCGACCGTTCGGTCGAAGGATCCTACCTTCTGGTCGAACCGGTCCATCAGGGATCTACTGTTTTACCTGAACAGGTAGCCTAAGGGTGAAAACTGTTCCCTCTCCCTCCTCACTTTCAAAACTAATGACTCCACCGTGTTCATATATGATGCGTTGAACCATACTCAGTCCGATTCCGATCCCACTGGCTTTGGTTGTATAATAGAGGTTAAAAAGGTTCTCCCTGGTCTTCTGATCCATCCCCGGACCGTCGTCCGAAACGGTCAACAGAAGCTCCGAGTTGCCTGTGCCATGCAGAGTGATCTCAATACGGCCCTCACTTTCAATGGCATCGATGGCGTTTTGCAGGAGATTGATAAGCACCTGTTTAATCTGGTTCTCATCCCATTCCACCTCTCTGGTCCATGTAACCTGAGTAATCAAAGTGATCTTTTTCTCCTCAAGCACCGGCTGATACTGCTTTTTCAACTGATCGATCAGTTGCCCCGGTTCAAAGCGGCTGACCTGAACCGGTTCGGGCCTGGAGAACCTGAGAAACTCCTGGATGGTATTATTGATCCTTTTTACTTCACCGTAAACAATTCCGGCAAGCTCATCATACTCTTCGTGGTTTTCCGCAGGAGCAAAATCCTTTTTCAGCTGCTGGACGATGGTCCCGATGGCATTGAGCGGGTTTCGTATTTCATGGGCAACACCCGATGCAAGCTTGCCCATTGCTGTCAGTCGCTGTTGACGCTGGATCTGTTCCTCCATCTGTTTTTGATCGGTTCGATCCCTTACCACCAGGATAACATATTCAAGGTCACCTGAGTCCCTGAAGCTGCTACGGGATACCATGAGGTATCTCTTTTGGCCCCCTATCCTGCATTGCAATTGTTGAACAGCCTTATTGTTTTCAAGTATCCTTCTACACCCTTCCTCACCGAAGAGTTCATCGGCAGTCTTTGATAATGCTTGTTCCCGCTCCATTTGAAAAAGGCTTTCGGCTGCAGTGTTGAAGATCCGGAAGCCACCCTCCTTTTCATACACCAGGATCGCATCGCTCACATTGTTAATGATGTTGCCTGAATAGGTCTCCACCACCTCGTATCGCTTCTGCACATCGGCAAGCCGCTGGCGTATGAACAGGAAGGTAAACACCATAAAACCGATTAACACCAGAACAACGGTACTGACCACCATCCGTCTGATAACACGCTGGTTGATCTCCTGGAGGGGTGCAGTGGATAATCCGATCCTGATGAGCCCGATGTTGTCCCCTTTATAAGAGAAAGGATGGGTGACCTCAAATACCTTCTCCCCGTCGAAGTTGGTGATCCTGCTCAGATAGAGAGAATCGTTGAATGCGGTTGAAAGGAAGTGAGAGCTCCCGATGGACTCTAACGAAGTGATGTTCCCTGTAGCTGCCAGGATACCGTAATCGTCCTGGAAGGCGATAAACCGGACCTGCTTGTTCTCACTGGCTACATTATTGATCATCTTTCCAAACCCGGTGTTCCGCCTGAATTCCAGGTACTCCTGCGCATCGATATTAACCACAACAGCCCCTCTTCGTACAGTGGCAACAGCCACAGAATAGTGGCTCATCTCCGAATCCTGTGCTTTTCTTATACCCAGGATCAGTGTATCGCTCTCCCCTTCAAAAATGGGGAGTAGCTCCTCCAGCGGAAATTCGTCCATATAACCGGGTGGCAAACTCTCCTTAAGGCTGGAATACTCCAACGCACCTGTCCGGTTGAAGATATGGATCTGAGACAGGTCATTCTGGTTGCTTATGATCTTCAGGAGATCGTTGCTCACCTTCGACTCTTCGAACATGGACCGGATCATGTTCGCATTGTTCAATAACCTCTTCCTGGAGATCTCCTCCAGGTATTCGTTTGAAAGCAGGGAGTTCTGCGAGGCGATCACGATTGACTCCAGCAGGGTATGGGACTGTTTCTCCATCAGCTGGTATAGCTCCTTCCTGCTCTGGTTAAGTTCCATGATGGCACTGCTAACCATAAGGACGGCCAGGGTTATGAAAATCAAAATGATAAATCGCGACCTGCTATCCAGCCCTTTTAGATCTGTGATACCCACTTAGCAAATATTTAGTACATCCTGGAACCTGTTTCT
>JBDLIX010000146.1:0-13336 GCA_039714655.1 Bacteroidota bacterium | reverse complement strand
GAAGAGGTGGGTACTCATGTTTACAATTATCCCCGCTGGAAGGAGGGAAAGTATTGTGATCCGGCAAAGAACCAGTTCAGGCAACATCCCCTTGATTACCTGGAGGGATTGGAGGTTTCCATAAGAGAAGCTTTGAAAAATTGTCCCCCTGGAGTGGCAGAAAATGTGGTGGGGATCTCTGTGGATACAACCGGATCCACTCCTGTTGCCGTGAACCGGGAAGGAATCCCGCTGGCACTTACCGCCGGGTTTGAAGAAAACCCCAATGCCATGTTTGTCCTCTGGAAAGACCATACTGCGATAAAGGAGGCCGACGAGATCAATGAATTGGCCAGATCGTGGGGAGGTGAGGATTTTACAAAATTTGAAGGAGGGATCTATAGCCCCGAGTGGTTCTGGGCAAAGGTTCTGCATCTGTTACGTGAGGATGAACAGGTGAGGGAACAGGCCTGGTCCTGGGTAGAACATTGCGACTGGATGCCTGCAATCCTTGTGGGTGATACCGATCCTTTGAAGTTGAAACGAAGCAGGTGTGCTGCCGGACACAAAGCCATGTGGCATGAAAGTTTCAATGGCCTTCCACAGGAGGAATTTTTAATGAAACTGGATCCTCTGCTGATTGGATTGAAGGAGCGGTTGTTCAGTGAAACATATACCTGTGATGTGAAGGTTGGGGAGCTGAGTGAGGAGTGGGCCGGGAAACTTGGATTGTCCAGATCGGTTAGTGTGGGTGCCGGCGCTTTTGATGCACACCTGGGTGCCCTGGGTGCTGAGATTGAACCTTATTTCATGAGCAAGGTGATGGGTACCTCCACATGTGACATGATCATCGCCCCTTTGGAAGAGGTTGGAGATAACCTGGTGGGAGGTATTTGCGGACAGGTGGATGGTTCAATTGTTCCGGGCATGATTGGACTGGAAGCGGGACAGTCAGCCTTCGGTGATATTTATGCCTGGTTTAGCAACCTTTTAATGTGGCCGCTGGAAAATGTTGTGAACAACCTGGATGGAGTGAATGATTCCACCAGGGAGACCATCAGAAAAGAGACGGCTGACCGCATGATTGCTGCCCTTAGTGCTGCTGCTGAAAAGATAAGTCCGGGTGAATCATCGCTTCTGGCCCTTGATTGGATGAACGGTCGAAGGACGCCCGATGCCAACCCGAACCTGAAAGGAGCGATCATGGGGCTTACCCTGGGTTCTGATGCCCCGAGGATATTCAGAGCCCTTGTTGAATCCACTGCTTTTGGCGCAAAAATGATCGTGGACCGATTTGTGGATGAAGGAGTACGCATTGATGGTATAATCGCACTGGGAGGTGTGGCCAAGAAATCACCACTGGTGATGCAGATCGTTGCCGATGTGATGAATAAGCCCATTAAGGTTGCCAGTTCTGAGCAGGCTGTTGCCCTGGGAACAGCCATGGCTGCAGCGGTGGTAGCCGGTGTTCACAGCACCATACCAGAGGCACAGGCTACCATGGGTGGGGGATTCGAAACAGAATACCATCCCAATCCCTCCATGGTTTCAGTGTATGCTGACCTCTATGAGCGCTATAGGCGTTTCGGTCGATTTGTGGAGGAGGAGACCGGCAGGTAGAAGAATTCTTTATCATCCGGTAACAATTTTACTATATTTGTTGGCAGGTAATCATTGCCATTACAATGCGTACAATCCTATCCATATTGATCATTGCCATGTGCCACCTGGTTGTTTCCGGACAATCGGCCGAGGAAGAGGTGATCCGGCTGAAGCAACAGGATGGTGAAAAAGTGGAGGAAATATCTGTTGGAAAGAGGGAAAAGCCTGGTTCCTGGAACCTGTCGGCGGGCACAAGTTTTTCCTACTCCAGGAACTTTGGATCAGGGATGATGTACTATGCGGCCCCCATGTATACCATGCCATTGAATCAACGGTGGGCTTTGCATGGAGGGATGATTGCGTCGCATTATCAGGGATTAAACAACACCTATACCGGTGAAACCTTATTGCCCAACTCCTTTTCCAGTATGGCACTTTTTGTAGCTGGTTCCTATCAGATGAACGACCGGCTTATTTTACACGGCGCAGGTGTTAAGCAACTTGTTTCAGCACCAGCCTCTCCTTTCACACCCTATCCAATGGATGATCTATCGCTGGGAGCTACCTACAAATTGGGTAACAACTTCACCATTGGAGCAACCATACACATGAACAGTGGTGGAGGTTATTATTCCTCACCCTTTAACAGAACTGGTTTCCAATCTCCCTTTTTCTGGTAAAAATGGGCATCCTGTTCGCGTCACTGGCTCCGGTATTTATCATCCTTTTTTATATCTATTTCAGGGATAAGTATGAAAAGGAACCCCTGGCTCTGCTTGTGAAATCGGTCCTGGCCGGTATGCTGATCGTGATTCCCATTGTTTTTGTAGAACGTCTTCTTGTAGCAATCATGCCACCCTTTGGAAAAGTGGCATCTGCTGCCTATCATGCATTCCTGGTAGCAGGAACAACCGAGGAGTTATTTAAATTTCTTGCCCTCTATTTGCTGGTTTGGAAGAGTCCCAGTTTCAATGAGAAGTTTGACGGGATCGTCTATGCCGTCTTTGTTTCATTGGGTTTTGCTGCTGTTGAAAATGTGATGTACGTGATGGATAGCGGATATCAAACTGCAATTGTGAGGGCTATTACGGCAGTTCCGGCACATGCCCTGTTCGGAGTTACCATGGGTTACTATCTGGGGATTGCCCATATGTATACCGAGATTCGAAAAGAGTACCTGATAAAGGCTTTACTTATCCCCATTGTGCTGCATGGGATCTATGATTTCATACTGATGGTGGAGATAGGCTGGCTCCTTACACTATTTGTACCCTATGTGATCTATCTGTATGTGGTGGGAATGAAAAAAATAAAGCTCCTCTCAAATGCTTCTATCTTCAAACCACCGGTGGAAGAGGAGTAAACCATCTCCTTAATATTACCTGCTGGAACTGAGGAATCCCCTCTCTTTTTATTATCTTAGGTACGCTTTTTACAACGTATGGTTAAAAAATTCCTAACAATCATTGCGGCTGGGATCATCTTCTCTGGTTGTATGACCCGGAAGGAACTTCATCAGATAGGTGAATTCTTTCCGGAAAATGAACGATTCTGGGAGGTGATCCCAAAAGAAACCACCATCGAGAGAATGGGGATCGCTTTTGAATTCACAGAGGGCCCCGCCTGGCATCCAGATGGTTACCTCATATTCAGTGATATTCCCGCCAATACGATTTACAAATGGACTGGCAAGAAGTACAGGGTGTTCAGACATCCCAGCAACAATGCCAATGGATTGCTGGTTGAACCCGATGGCTCAGTACTTGCCTGTGAACATGGTTCCAGAAGCCTGACCAGATATTCTGATACAGGGGAACTGACGCTCCTGGTTGACCGGTATAAAGGAAGAAGGCTAAACAGCCCAAACGATCTTTGTAAGAGATCTGACGGTGCTATCTTTTTCACAGATCCGCCCTGGGGATTGCCGGAGAGAAATGATGATCCTGATAAGGAGCTTCCGTACAATGGTGTGTTCCGATGGCATAAGGGTAACCTGACACTGATTGACAGTACACTTTCCTGGCCCAACGGGATAGCCCTGTCACCCGATGAGAATTATTTATACGTTGCCAATATGGAAATCATAAAGGTAAATGGTGAAGATCAGTACCAGGTGTTCTGGTTGAGATATACCCTTGATGCTGCTGGAGGGGTGTCTGACAAGACCATCTTTTTCTCCGCGACTGACACTTCTCTTCCGGGAGGGCCGGATGGAATGAAAGTGGATAAGCAGGGAAATCTCTTCCTCACCGGTCCGGGTGGGATCCTTGTGGTGGACCCTGAGGGGAATCACCTGGGGACCATTGGGATTCCAATACCGGCTACCAATCTCTCTTTCGGACCCAGAGAGAAGGAACTATTCATAACGGCAAGAACAACCCTCGTAAGGATTACTTTAAAATAACGACGTACCAGAAGAGACCATGTATAAGCCTTCGGACCATATTCTGATCATTTTTGGTGCTTCCGGTGACCTCACCAGGCGAAAACTGATCCCTGCACTGAGGGAGTTGCAAAAGCTGGGTCTGTTACCCGATAAATTTGCTGTGCTGGGTATTGGCAGGAGTGGTTATAATGATGAATCATACAGGGAGATGATTTCCAAAACCCTGGAGGATCCAGGCGAAATGCTTCCCCTGCTTCATTATCTTTCCCTGGATTCGGAGGATGGGGAGGCCTATCCTCGTCTGGCTGAGCATCTGACAAAAATGTCCTCCTCTTTGCATATGGCTCCCAACTACATCTTTTACCTGGCCACTCCACCTACACTTTATGGAACCATTCCAATGAATCTATCCAGGGTGGGACTCACCAGGGAAACGGAAGATACCTGGAGGCGAATTATTATTGAAAAACCATTTGGAACAGATTATCTCTCTGCCCATGATCTGAATACTTCACTGCTTCAAACCCTGCAGGAACACCAAATATACAGGATTGATCACTACCTGGGGAAAGAGACAGTTCAGAATGTGCTGGTAACACGTTTTTCCAATGGGATCTTCGAGCCCCTCTGGAACAGGAACTTTGTTCATCATGTGGAGATCACCTCCTCCGAGAGTCTGGGAGTGGGAACCAGGGGAGGGTATTATGACCAGTCAGGGGCCCTCAGGGATATGTTGCAGAACCACCTCCTTCAACTGGTAGGTCTGGTTGCCATGGAACCACCCACCGTGATCAGTTCTGATTCCATCCGGAACGAAATTCTGAAGGTATTCCAGTCCATACGCCCCATCACCGGTGATGCCATCAGGGAGCAGGTGATCAGGGGACAATATATGGACTCCCATGTGCGGGGTGAGACCATGATCGGGTACCGTGCAGAGGAAGGAGTGCCTGAAGAGAGCCGGACTGAGACATTTGTTGCCATGAAACTTTTTATTGATAACTGGCGTTGGGGAGGAGTCCCCTTTTACATCCGGACCGGCAAAAGACTCCCCACAAAGGTGAGTGAAATCGTGATACACTTCAATCCCTCTCCCCATTCCCTTTTCTCTGATCGGGGAGAGGGTACTGAAAACGGAAACCAGCTGGTGATCCGCATCCAGCCTGATGAAGGTATCTTGTTGAAATTTGGAATGAAGGTCCAGGGAGCCGGATTCAAGGTACAGGATGTGAACATGGATTTTCATTATAAAGAGTTGATGAATAATTATATACCGGAAGCCTACCAGCGCCTGTTGCTGGATTGTATGCAGGGCGACAGTACCCTTTATGCAAGGGGTGATACTGTTGAGGAAGCATGGCGGTTTGTGGATCCTATTATGAAAGCATGGGAAGAGGATCATGGAATCCCCCTTCATGGATATCCCTGTGGAACCTGGGGGCCGGAAATTGCCGATCAGATGATCGAGGGGAAGGACCATACGTGGCGCTATCCCTGTAAAAACCTAGCTGATGACGGACTTTATTGTGAATTATAATGGCAAGACGTAGACACTATATTTATCCTGACAGGGATTCGCTCGTGGCAGCTTTTGTATGCGAATTTAACAGTTTTCTTAAGGAGACAGAGGGATATGAAAAACCTGTTCATATTGCACTCTCCGGGGGGACTACACCCCTGGACATATTCAGGCAGCTTGCGGATGTGACCTCCAGGAAGGAGTGGTCAAACATCCATCTCTACTGGGGAGATGAAAGGTGTGTCTCTCCGGATCACAACGAAAGCAATTTTGGAAATGCAAGGAAGATATTGATCGATCCGCTTGGTCTGCCGGATAGTCAGATCCACCGGATCAGGGGAGAGGAAGAACCTCTCTCTGAAGCCAGGAGATATGGACAATTATTGATGGATCAGCTTCCCATGGATCATGGAGTCCCGGTTTTTGACTGGGTGTGGCTTGGGCTCGGAGAGGATGGTCATACCGCATCCATATTCCCTGATCAGATAGATTTGTGGAACTCTCCTGAACCGTGTGTAGTTGCCACGCAGCCAGAGAGCGGTCAGAAACGGATCACTGTTACAGGCAATCTGATCAATGCTGCAAGAAGGATCTCTTTTATCGTCCCGGGGAAGAGCAAATCACAGATTGTAAATGAGATCGTTATGAAAGAAGGGAGCTACATGGAATACCCTGCCTTTTACGTTTCTCCAACATCAGGGTTCCTGGAATGGTTTATGGATCAGGATGCAACCAGTTGGTTATAAGATTATGAGCGAGCCATATTCACGATCCTATGCGGTTGAGTTAGACAATCAGGATGCCCTGAAGGCATACAGGGATCAATTTGTATTGAAAGATAAATCGTTGATCTACCTGGATGGAAATTCCCTGGGCCGTCTGCCTTCAAAGACTGTGGAATACATGGAAATGGCTATACGGGAACAGTGGGGTGACCGGTTGATCAGGAGTTGGAACGAGGGTTGGTACCACCAGTCGGTACGCCTGGGAAAAAAAATTGCCCAGATTATTGGGGCCCGACCCGATGAAGTTATTGTCTCTGACTCCACCTCGGTCAATCTCTATAAGCTGGGTTATGGAGCCTTAAAGATGAAGGAGGGCAAATCGGAAATTGTCTCAGATGATATGAATTTCCCTTCCGATTTATATGTATTGCAGGGATTGGTCAAACAATTTGGAAATATTCATACGTTGCGATTGCTTAAATCTTCCGATGGGATCTCATCGGATATGACTGAATTGGTTCGTATGGTTAAGCGGAAGACAGCCCTGGTCAGCCTGTCACATGTGGCTTATAAAAGTGCCTACATGTACGATATGGAGAGGGTGACAGAACTGGCCCATATGCATGGGGCGCTGGTGTTGTGGGACCTGAGCCATTCTGTGGGTGCAGTGCCCGTTAGCCTTAAAAGAGCCAATGCTGACCTTGCCATTGGATCTACATACAAATACTTGAATGGCGGACCGGGTTCCCCGGCCTTTCTTTACGTCAGAAAAGACCTCCAGGAGAAGATTGAGAATCCGATCCAGGGATGGTTTGGAGATAAGAACCCATTTGAATTCAAACTCCATTACCGGCAATCGGATGGGATCAGAAAATACCTCACCGGTACGCCTCCGGTGATCTCTGTCTCAGGCCTGGAACCTTCCCTTGATATGATCCTGGATGCTGGAATTGGGACTATCAGGCAAAAAAGTGTGGCACAGAGCGATTACCTTATCTCACTGGCTCGTCAATGGCTGGTGAAAGAGGGTGTCAGGCTTGGATCGCCTGAATATTCTGAGAAACGTGGCTCACATATTTCTCTGAAACATGCTGAAGCTTACCGTATTTGCAAAGCAATGATTGATCCCGAAGTGGGGGAGAGGGTCGTTATTCCGGATTTCCGCGAACCCAACAATATCCGTTTTGGAATTACTCCCCTTTATACCACCTTTGAAGAGATATTTAATGCCATGGACCAGTTACGGTATATCATGGAGCATAAAATCTATGAAAGATATCCCAGAGCCAGGGATATGGTGACTTAAACCAGGAATTCGATGAACCAAAAGATCATTGTGCTGGGTGCAGGGTTGGTGGGAAAGGCCATAGCCATTGACCTGAAGAAAAGTGGTTACGGAGTGACATCGGTAGACCTGAACGAATCTGTGCTCAAGGAATTGAACAGTGAGCACGAGATTTCCACCATTTATTCAGATTTCACCGGCGATCACCTGGTGGGTATGGTGAAGGATTTTGATCTGGTAGTGGGGGCAGCGCCGGGTGCCAGCGGGTATGGAATCATGGAAAGGGTGATCAGGGCAGGGAAGAATATGGTGGATATCTCCTTTTGCCCGGAGGATTTTACGGAACTGGATGGATCTGCACGTGAACAGGGAGTGACTGTTGTGGCTGATATGGGGGTGGCACCCGGAATGTGCAATGCCATTCTGGGGTACCACAATGAGCGAATGCAGGTGAATTCATACAGGTGTCTGGTAGGCGGACTCCCCTTTGAACGCAACTGGCCACTGGAATATAAAAGTTCCTGGTCACCCATGGATTGTATTGAGGAGTACACCCGGCCTGCCCGTTTCCGTGTTGATGGTGAGGATGTGATAAGACCGGCGCTCTCTGACCTGGAACCGGTAAAGTTTGATGAAATTGGAACGCTGGAAGCGTGGAACTCGGATGGATTGCGCTCCCTTCTGAATTCTTTTCCTCACATTCCAAACATGGTGGAGAAAACACTTCGCTACCCTGGAACGGTGGAGTATCTCAGGGTGCTTCGGGAATTGGGCTACTTTTCCACTGAGAAAGTGGAAGTGGATGGACAAATGATAAGGCCTGTGGACCTGACTGCCTCCCTGTTGTTTCCACAGTTCAGGCTTGAGCGAGGCGAGCGGGAATTTACTGTCATGCGGGTGATCATTGAGGGTGTGGAAGATGGGGCAGGAGTGCGTTATGAGTATGACCTTTATGATGAGTATCATCCAGGGACCGACAGTTACTCCATGGCACGCACTACCGGCTATACCTGTACAGGTGTGGCAACTCTGATTTTAAATGGAATGCTTGATAAACCCGGAGTGATCCCACCTGAAGGAGCGGCAGTCAGTGAGGAGCGCTTTCAATATTTACTTGAGCACCTCCGTAACAGAGGAGTAAACTATCAGATGAAGAGAGTTTCACAACAGTGATCTGTTACTGATCAAAATTATTAAGAATAATTCTAAATCACATCTCTTTTCATCCGGTTTTGCAACCTATTGGTGATGCCAGTGTTCCTGATATAAAACTATATCAGATGGCTTCACTGAATGAAATCTCCGGAGTACTGGGACGTACCTTCGCTGCACACCTGTTACGCAGGGCTACTTTCGGACCTACCATCAATGAAATTGATCAGTTTGCCGGGTATACGGCCACTGAAGCAATGGATTTGTTGCTGGATGACAGTACTGAAG
Organism: Bacteroidota bacterium; assembly: GCA_039714655.1. Lineage (GTDB taxonomy): Bacteria > Bacteroidota > Bacteroidia > Bacteroidales. The sequence goes on along the minus strand of JBDLIX010000146.1, from coordinate 4,400 downwards.
ATCCCCTGCCACCTATCGATCCTGTAACCGGACTTACCTGGGTAGATCCTACAGGTGTAAACGGTCCGCCGAAGGCCGGAGAAGGGAACAGCGAACAGGATGATCTTTTTGGATATTTCCAGTCATGGCACATGGATGTGATGCGCCAGGCACCTCTTACCCTCAAAGAGCGTATCACCTGGTTTTTTCATACCCACCTTCCTGCCCGGTGGACAGAGATTCTCTCCAGCGAGGCGATCTATTACCAGAATTGTCTTTACAGGCACTATGCTTTTGGCAGTTTCAAGGAGCTTTTTAAGAAGATCTGCATTGACAATGCCATGTTGAGATACCTGGATGGTTACTCAAACCGGAAAAACTCTCCCAATGAAAATTTTGCCAGGGAGATGTTTGAGCTTTATAGCATTGGCAAAGGACCCCAGATCGCAGAAGGGGACTATACCAACTATACGGAAGATGACATCAAAGAGGCCACCCGGGTGCTCACTGGATGGATGATTGATGATACCTTCAGCTATTTGGATCCGGATACAGGATTGCCTATTGGAAAGATACGTTCCCATTTAGCGGGAGATGGAACAACGGACCTGGCCACAGAGCATGATCCCGGACAGAAGAGTTTTACATCGAAATTCGGGGGAGAGGTGATTCAACCCTCTGAACTTGTGGATGACTTCCCCACAGTGGAAGCGGCCTATGCGGAATTGGATGAGATGATCGAGATGATCTTTGCGCAGCAGGAGACCGGAAAGTTTATTGCCCGAAAGCTCTACCGGTTCTTTGTGTACCACCTTATTTCAGCGGAGGTGGAGAGTGATGTGATCACCCCTCTGGCCCAGCTGCTCATTGATAATGATTACAGCATCATCGAAGCTCTGAAAGTACTCCTGAAAAGTGAACACTTTTATGACAGTGATGATCTGGTCACTGACAATGATAATATGGGTGCGCTTATTAAATCGCCGGTGGATGTTTTCACCGGATTATTCAGGATCTTCCACATACATTTTCCCGACCGGGAAGTGAATACAACTACATTTTATGCCGATATGGGATATGTGGTTTCGAAGCTTGAGGATCAGGGATTGAATTTTTATGAACCTTTTGAGGTGGCTGGTTACCCGGCTTATCACCAGATCCCGGGTTATAACCGAAACTGGATTACCACCTATGCACTGGCGCATCGTTACCAGGCAGCGGGAATCCTGATGAAGACCTTTGAACAAAGCAGCGAAAGAACCTTCCAGCTGGACATTCTTGACTGGGTAGAGAATTCAGGTCAGGTATCTGATCCTTCCGACCCGGTAGAAATTATAGATCTCTTGTTAAATAACTTGTTTGCAGTGGAACTGAACCAGGAACGGTATGATTATTTCCTCTATACGGTTTTTCTTGATTCTCCCGACAGTGACCAGACTTATGCGAGGGGATTATGGAATCAGGAATGGAGCAGTTATGAGAGCTCCGGGGATGGAGCGACCGTACGAAACCAGCTGGAAATTTTGCTTTCCGCTTTGATTGAGACACCCGAATTTCAACTATACTAATCATGAAGAGAAGAAATTTTATCAGGAATATGGCCTATGGAAGTGCTGCCGGGCTTACCCTTGGCACTGTTCCTTTGAAATTGCTGGCTGCTAATAGTGGACTTGCGCAAATGGCTGCAGAGAGTACCAATGATAAAGTGCTGGTGTTTATCCAGCTGCATGGTGGGAACGACGGTCTGAATACCCTTATACCCATATCTCAATACAGCGATTATTATAACCTGAGGCCCAATATTGCCATTAAACATACGGGTACCAGGAGTTACATAGAAGTGGATGATTCTGTGGAGGAAAATGCACGGGTTGGCCTGCATCCCGATATGCTCTCCTTTAAAGAGATGTATGACGAAGATAAGGTAGCCATCATCCAAAATGTGGGTTATCCCGACATGAACCTTTCCCATTTCAGGGGGAGGGATGTGGTTTTTATGGGCGGAGATGAGTCGGGTGACAATGACTATAATTCAGGTTGGATGGGGCGTTATCTGGACAATATCTATCCGGGTTATCCTGAAAGCTATCCCAGCGAATCCATGCTCGACCCTATTGGTATTGAGTTGAGCGGTACACTTTCCCTGGCTTTTCACCGGGAAAATGGTATTCCCATCGGACTCAATATAGGGAGTCCTGAACAGTTTCACCAGCTCATATCCAGTGTGGGTGTAGATCCTCCCATCACCTTCCCTGAAAGTCATGCAGGCGACGAGTTGAAGTATATTATGGAGTTTGAGAAAAAATCCAACCAGTATGCAGGCCGGCTAAAAGAAGTTTATGATGCAGCCAGTGAATCAAATGTGGAATACCGCCATAGTTACCCCTATGCATCGCCTGGCCGGGCTAACAACCTTGCAAGTCAGCTTGAACTGATTGCCCGACTTCTGGCTGGTGGAGTAAAAACCAAGATCTTTCTCTGTCGCATAGGTGGATTTGATACCCACGGAGAGCAGGTGGAGGAGTACGACTCAAGCCTGGGTACCCATGCTGGCCTCCTTTATAACATGTCAACAGCCGTTCAGGACTTTTATGCAGACCTGAACGACCGGGGGATCGATGACAGGGTACTTTCACTTACGTTTACAGAGTTTGGACGAAGGGCTTATTCCAATGACAGTTTTGGTACAGATCACGGCACTGCTACACCGGTATTTGTGTTCGGCACCCAGCTGAACAGTGGTATTTACGGTGTGAATCCCGGATTAAAACCAGATGATCTCCATCATGGCAACCTGGTCTACAACATCGATTACAGACAGATCTATACCTCGGTAATCCAGGATTGGTTTGAAGGGGACAATGAAGCGCTGATCAAGACCGGGTTTAGTGACTGGGTGGATACAAAACTACCTATTGTGGCCACAACCGGGATAGATTCGTATACACCTGGCAAAAATCCTACTTCGCTGCAACTCTATCCCAATCCTGTACAGGATGTAGTTCATATTCAGTACCACCTTGAGTTCAGAGGAGCGGTTACCTTGCATCTGATTGACAGTGCAGGCAGAAAAGTGAAATCCATGCGACTGGAGGGGAGATTCGGTCCCAACACCTTCACCTGGAATCTCTCTGAGCTGAAGGAAGGAATGTATCACCTGCAGATGGTCCACAAGGGTGAACAGATCCATACCAGGTTCCTGAAACTGTAGGAACGGATCCAACCCAGGTTCCTCAAATTGAAAGAGGTCTACTCTTCTTCAGGAAGAAACTGATCTTCCGGGATCTTGATAAGTACCGGACGCTGGTATTTACCCAGGATGTAGATGCCTGCAAGGATGGCAATTCCTTGGTCGGAAGTTTGGATAAAGTCACTCACCACCACCCGCTGATCAAAGTCACGGTACACCGTATGGATCAGGCTGTCCGATTCCATTGCGTACTGGTATATCACCACAGAATTGGTATTGGTCTGGGAGACGAACAATGCGTACTCTGCCTCATTGGTGGAGAGTTCACCCGCCACAACACCCGCTTTAAAGGTCAGTTCATAGAGGGGATCTCCAGGCAGGTCCTTGATATTCTGACTGGTCAATACATTGATATCCGCATCAGGTAGGATGTAATTGTTCCCTTCATAATAGCTGGTCAGGCCAAAAAGTGATCCCGATTTGTGGATCATTGAGCTGATTCCCTCTTCGATCTGGAAAGAGTAAATATCACCCGTTGCACTGAGTGATGATCCGTCCAGGAATACGCTTCGCAGGGTATAATTGTAAAAGCAGTTCACATAATATCCTCTGCCCGAATTATTGCTGTATTCGCCGATAAAGAATGGAAAATCCTGCCCCGTTTTGTTAAGATGTCGCTGAACCAGGTATTCCAGGTCGGTGTTAATGGGGAGCATATTGCTTCGTTGAAGGGTGAAGTTGCTGTTATATTTTGAAATCCAGGATGAGCGTGTTACAAAGTCATATCCAAGTACCACCAGGTTACCCTCTGCATCGGTGTAGGAATAGAGTGGCATGGTCATATCAAGTGCATGCTGACCGGTGACTGTCCCGTTGGCTGGATCAATCATAATTACAAAGGCGTCGAACTGCTGGTTCATGGCCACAAATCCAATGGAGCCACCCTGTTGGATCAGTCTGGAGGCGGGTGCCAGCCAATCATAGGTCATGGTCCACTCCACCTCCCCTTTAGCACTGGTTCTGACCACGTAGGTGTAGGGGTATTCTATATCTGAAGTCTCATCTTTCACTGCCGAGATAAACAGGTAACCACCACCGCTAAGTTCAACAACGCTTTCGGGATAGAAGGAGAGCACCTCTTCCGGGTGGTTATAGATTTTAAGGAAACCATCTTCAGGCAATACCTCTTTCTGGTTGATCTCGCAACTGGTGACAAGGGTGACAAGGGTGA